>DGYA01000029.1:564-13730 GCA_002396505.1 Cyanobacteria bacterium UBA5018
CCTCTCGCATCATGAGATCAGTGAGATATACGATTTTTCGAGGTGACCAAGATTAAAAAGATTGCCCATTGACTTGGACAGCAAAAATAAACAACAAAAACCGAATCAGAGTCTATGGGCGCTTCCCCACCATCTTGCTTTGCCAGAGTGGTGTAACCCACCCCGACATTCCAGCAAAAACAGGAATAACGACCAAAACGAACCCTGGTAAAAACGGTTATTTTAGTATCCTAACTAGCCGAAAATCATTGCGACATAAGAGCTCAATTAGCAAATCAGTGGGCCAGCAGCGCTTCTACAAACTCATAGCTGTTGAAGGGCCTCAGATCGCGGATGCCCTCACCGGCACCGATAAAGCGAATTGGCAGGCCTGCTTCCGAGGCCACGGCCAAAGCCACCCCACCCCTGGCACTGCCATCGAGCTTGGTGAGCACCACGCCGGTGAGACCGGCAGCACTGGCAAAAGCCATCGCCTGACGCAGGCCATTTTGACCCTGACTGGCGTCAAGCACCAACAGCGATTCTACCGCAGCATCAGGGGCCAACTTATCAATAATGCGACGCACTTTTGTTAGTTCTTCCATCAAGTTGTGCTTGGTTTGCAAGCGCCCAGCCGTATCCACCAGCACCAATTCGGTTCCCTTGGATTGGGCGGCACCGAGGGCGTCGTATACGACTGCCGCCGGATCGGCGTTAGCGCTGGGATTGGAGATCACAGGCACAGCACTGCGCTCACCCCACACCTCCACCTGGCGCACAGCTGCAGCCCTAAAGGTGTCGGCCGCCGCAATCAGACAGCTATAGCCACTGCGAACGGCCAGATTTGCAAGCTTCCCGAGGGTAGTGGTCTTACCCACCCCATTCACCCCTACCAATAACCACACATTGAGGCGGTCGCGCTCCGGGGCTAACAGCTGGCGACCAGAGGCGCTAATCGGTTGTTCCAGCAGCTGCCGCAGCTGCTGTTTGAGAAAGCTAAGGCCCTCAGCTGGATCTACCACCTCCTCGTTGAGCCGCTGTCTGAGGGCGGCCAACACCTGGTCGGTGGCGCTCACCCCCACATCGGCGCGCAATAAAGTTGTTTCCAGATCGTCGAGCACCTCCGGTGTCAACGGATCGTCGCCGAGGTTTTCGAGCAGCTGGGTTACAAAACCGCGGCGGGTTTTCTCCAGCCCACGGCGCAGGCGGCCCAACCAGTCGATTTCCTCCAGCGACACCTGATCAATCCGCTTGCCCTGGGCTGCCAACACCTCCGCAGACCAGGTGAAGGTGTCGTCGAAGGCCCCCAGTTGGGGCTCCAGGGCATCGGCAACCGGCGCCTCGACAACGGATGCAGGTGGCTCAATCTCTACAGCGGCGGCCGCGGTTAGGGCCTGCTGCCGCTGGGCCCTTTGGGCGGCGGCCAGCTCCAGTAGGGATAAACCAGCCACAGGGGCAGTAACTAAGTTTCCAGGCTGAGGAGGGCTGCCAGGCTCTGGGGAGCTCCCAGGCTCTGGATGCGGCAATTCCCCTGCGGCTGGCAGCGGAGCTGGGGCCGCTGGCGTGGAATCAGTTGACGTGGAATCAGTTGGTGTGAAATCAGTTGGTGTGGAATCGGTTGCAGCGGCAGTACCTGGCTCAACTGAGGTGGCTGGCTCAACTGAAGGGGCTAGCTCAACCGGCGCAGCTGGCGCAACCGGCGTAGCCGCTTCGGCTGTTTGGGCAGACCCGGCAGTTTGGGCAGCACCAGGCGCAGCAGTAGGCGAAGCAGTAGGCGAAGCAGTTGCCGGCTGGGCGTTGGCTGCCTCCTGCTGGGCTTTGAGGCGGGCATAGGCCTGGCGCGCCCAGGCCAGGGCGTCCTCGTCCACCCCGGCGCTCACACCTACTGGGGCAGATTCCTGCTTCAGGGAATCAGCAGTAGCAGTTGGAGATTCAGTTAATTCGGGGCTGGCTGATTCAGATTGATCCAGCTCCGGCGCAGCGGCCTTGGGATCAGCCGTGGCCTCAGCCTTGGAATCTTGCCTATGGGCTGATGCCGCTGGTGCTGCTGCTGAATCTTTGGCAGCATCCAGGGCGCCAGCATCTGGCAAGGCCTGGTCTGGTTGGGCCTCGGGGGCGGCAGATACGACTCTGCGCTGAAACCAGTCGAACACCATCAGCTCTTGGCGGCGGCGATGTAGCGGCGTAGAACGCCGTTGATCATGCGACGACCCTGTTCATCGCTGTAGCGATTGGCCAATTCCACCGCCTCGTTGCAAGCCACGGCGGCTGGGGTGTCGAACTCAGCCAACTCCACCGCCGCCAGTCGCAAGATGTCGCGATCAATGCGAGGTAGACGGGTGAGCCGCCAGCCCTCCATCACGGCATCGAGCCCCTGGTCGATCGACTGCCTTTTACTCAATACCGCCCGGGTGCGATCGATCGCCTGGCGGCGTACGTCCTCTTGGTTGGCCAGCAGCAGCACCCTGGGCAGTTCCAGGCTGGCAGAAAGGCGATTTAGGGCCAGCTCAGCCACCGCCAAACCGGCTTGCAGGTGCTGGCGAACCCTGGGCAACTGCTCAGCTCCCTGCTCCTGCAATTCGCTATCCAAAAGCTGCTGCTGGGCGTTCTGCAAATCTTGGGCAGATTGATCCAGGGCCTCGCGTACGTGCTGACTGAGGCTGGCCTGCGCCTGGAGCAGCAAGCTGTCTAAGGGGGTATCGGCAGCGGGCTGTCGATCGCTCACCTGACCCAGCATCAGCAGGGCCAATTCACGGGAGACGGTGCGACTCTGCATCAGGAAGCCTGGGGAGAGCGCAGCTGGGCCAACAGGTTGGAGAAGCTGCGATTGGATTTGGGGGTTCGCTCATCGGGGCTGACGATGCCGGCCGAGATGATCGTGCGGAAGGCATCCTCCACCGAGAGGTCGAGGTCGCGCACCGAATTTTCTGGCACCACCGCATACCAGCCAGTGGTGGGGTTGGGGGCTGTGGGTATGAACACACTCAGCATCGTCTGCTCGAAGCTGGCGGCGATCGAGGTCCCCATCACGCCGGTAACAAAACCGAGGGCGAACAGCCCTTCCCGGGGATACTCCACCAACACCACCCGGCGAAAGCGACTGGAGTTGCCCTGGAGGAAGGTTTCCAGCAGTTGCTTGAGGGTCTTGTAAACCGGACCGGCCAGCGGAATCCGCAGCAGGGTGCCCTCGCCGAACTCCAGCAACCAGCGCCCAACGATGTTGCGCGCCATCAGACCGATGAGCAGGATGCCCAGCAGGGGCACCAGCAGCCCCACTCCGAGGTTGATCAACTCCTGCAACAGCGGATTAAGCGTGTTGAAAGGGTTGAACTGCTTGGGGATGGAGGTGAGAAAAGCCAGAACAAAACGGCTCACCGTGGTGGCGAGCCAGATCGTGGTGGCCAGGGGAATGACCACCAGTAGCCCGGCGATCAGATCGTTCTTGAGATCTTGCTGCAGGCGATCTGTCAGCGGCTGGTCAGGTCTGGGGCTGGCTTGAACCAAGGGACTCCCGGAACTCTGCCCGTCAGCATTCTGAGCTCAACTTAGCCAGCCGCCCCTCAGGCAAGCGCCACCAGCGCGATCAAGGCGAAGCCAATCGCCAAAACCATCGCCGTGCCAGTGCCGCCAAAACGCCGCTGATTGGCGCCGAGATCGCGGGCCTGCTTCTGTTGCTGCAGCTGCTGGTCGGCCTGCTTGAGCTGGCGCTCCAACACCTGCCTCACCAGCTTGCGCTTGAGCTCGGGGGTTGCATCCGCCGGCAGTTGGCCGGACTGTTCGGCCTGCTGCACGAATTGATCTACGCCCTGGGGGGAGGCCAACTGAGACTTGGCCATCGCCAGCTGACCGGTGCGGGACGACAGCTGCTGATCGGCCTGATCGGAGAGGGCCCGATCGCTGCTGATCGTGATCGGTACGGCCACCACCATGGCGCCGGCCAAGGCGATCGCCAGCAGCCCCACCAGCCAGCGCAGGGGCGTGCGGCCCTCGTTGGGCAGATCCAGCCGCAGGCCAAACAGCACCAGCAGCAAACCCACCAGGGCCATCGGCGACTGGGTGACCAGCCGCTCCAGGAACAGCTGGCGATAGGTGTCGTCACTCCAATTGGCGGCTGTCAACAGCCCGAGCAACTGCAGGGCCAGCAGGGCCACCAGGGTGAGGCCAAGACCGCGCAGAAGATGGCCGAGGCGGCCGAATGAGGCAGTGCTCACAGCACAATGGGAAGGTGCCGCAACTGTACGGGCGATGGCCGAGGCCACCAGCCTCGAGGCCCTGGCCAGCGGCCTCAAACGCCAGGCCCACAGCCTCGGTTTTGATCCGGTGGGTATCGCCGCCGTAGCGGCGGGGGAGCGCATGCGACTGCGCAGCGCCGCCCTGGAGCGCTGGTTACAGGCCGGTCACCAGGCCGACATGGGCTGGATGGCCGACCCGCGGCGGCGCCAGATCGAGGCCCTGCTGCCCGGCTGTCGCAGTTTGCTGGCGGTGGGCCTCTCCTACTACGTGCGGGCCGAGCGACAACCAGGGACCCTGGCGGTGGCCCGCTACGGCTGGGGGCGCGACTACCACCGCTTGATCGAAGGCCGGCTGCGGCGCCTGGGGCGCTGGCTGGAGGAGCAGTGGCCCACGGCCCGCTGGCGGGCCTGCGTGGACAGTGCGCCGCTGATGGACAAGGCCTGGGCGGAGGAGGCGGGGCTGGGCTGGATCGGCAAACACGGCAACTTGATCCACCGCCAGCGCGGCTCCTGGCTGCTGCTGGGCCACCTGCTCACCAGTTTGGAGCTGCCGCCGGATCGAGCCGCCAGCCCCCTTTGTGGCAGCTGCAATCGCTGCATACCCGCCTGTCCCACCGGCGCGATTGTGGAGCCATTTGTGGTGGATAGCCGCCGCTGCATCGCCTTCCACACGATCGAGAATCGCGATCCCGAATTGCCGGCGGCGATCGCCGCCGGCATGGGGCCCTGGGTAGCTGGCTGCGACATCTGCCAGGAGGCCTGCCCCTGGAATCAGCAGCCCCTGGCCAGCAGCGAGGATCCCGACCTGCAACCGCGGCCTTGGCTGCTGGAGCTACGGGCGGAGCAGGCCCAGCTCTGGAGTGATGCGGAATGGGACGAGCGCCTGCGGGCTTCGGCCCTCAGGCGGATCAAACCCTGGATGTGGCGGCGCAACCTGCGAGCTGCCAGACCAGACCCTGCCTAGGGTGAACGAATCTGACCCCTTTTGATGGCACCCCGCTGGTTGGGCCCGCTGCTGGCCGCTCCCCTGGCCCTGGGCCTGAGTGTGGTCAGCCTCCAGCCTGCCAGGGCCCTGGTGCCCTACGTCTACGTGCCGGGATCGGCGCAGCTGGAGGGATCTGGCCTGGGCATTGCCCAGGTGGCGGCCCGGCTGTTGCGACTCGGCCAGGTGGAAGACGCGGCTCGGCTGGCGGCCCTGACAGTGCGACTGCTGCCCAAGGACCCCCGCGGCTGGGTGCTGCTAGCTGAAGCGCAACTGCGCAACAAGCAAATCAAAAATGCTGCTACCTCCCTAGCTCGCGCCAAGCAGCTAGACCCTCAAAACGGCGGCATCTGGTTAGCCGAAGGATCCTTGGCCCTGAGGGACAGCCGACCAAAGGATGCCATCGCCCTGCTGCGGCAGGGGATCAAGCTGGATGCCAAGAACGCCGGTGCCTACTTCGATCTGGGCAACGCCCACATCCTGCTGGGCGAGCCAACCCAGGCTCTCGGCGCCTTTAAGCAGGCCGCCCGCCTGCGCTCGAACTTCTGGGAAGCGATCAACAACCAGGCCCTGGTGCTGTTCGAGCAGGGCCAGAACAGCGAGGCCATCGAGCTCTGGCGCCAGGTGATCAAAATTCGTGCCAACGCCGCCGAACCCACCCTGGCCCTGGCTGCCGGGCTGTTCATAAGCGGCGGCCAGGCTCGCCGCGAGGCCCTGGAGCTGGCTGGCCAGGCCCTCGCCAACGATCCCAATTACGTGTTGGCCAGTTTCCAAAAAGAACAGCTCTGGGGAACAAAACTGCGGGCTGCCACCCAGCTGCTGCTGGCCCAACCAGACCTGAAAACCGCTGTGGAGCGGGCTATGGCCAATGCCAATCCCGAGGGCAGCCCCGACGACGAGTAGGCCGGCTTGGCTCCCTGGTGGCAGCCCTCAGATGGGCAAGGGCGCACCGGGTCGGGAGGTCAAACGAGCACGATATGTAGGCTGAACGCCAGCTTTAGCCCTCAGACACCAACAGCGGATGGCCGAGGAGCGCCCGATCGAGCAGCCCGAGGATCCCAGGATTCAGCCGATCGCTCTGCATCAGGAGATGCAGCGCTCCTACCTCGAGTACGCGATGAGCGTGATCGTGGGACGAGCCCTGCCCGATGTGCGCGATGGGCTCAAACCAGTGCAGCGGCGCATCCTCTTCGCGATGCACGAGCTGGGCCTGACCCCAGATCGGCCCTATCGCAAGTGCGCCCGCGTGGTGGGCGATGTACTGGGTAAATACCATCCCCACGGCGATCAGGCCGTCTACGACGCCCTGGTGCGCCTGGTGCAAACCTTCGCCAGCCGCAATCCGCTGCTGGATGGCCACGGCAACTTCGGCTCGGTGGACGACGACCCACCGGCGGCGATGCGGTACACCGAAACGCGGCTGGCACCGATCGCCAACGAGGCGATGCTCGATGAAATCGGCAACGACACGGTCGATTTCTGCGCCAATTTCGATGGCTCCCAGCAGGAGCCCACGGTGCTGCCTGCTCAACTGCCGTTTTTGCTGCTGAATGGCTGCACTGGCATCGCGGTGGGCATGGCCACCAACATCCCCCCCCACAACCTGGGGGAGGTGGTGGATGCCCTGATCGCCCTGATCCGCAAACCCGAGCTCAGCGACGAAAAGTTGCTGGAGCTGGTGCCTGGCCCCGACTTCCCCACCGGTGGCGAAGTGCTGGTGGGCAGTGGTCTGCGCGACACCTACCTCAACGGTCGCGGCAGCATCCCGATGCGCGGCGTCGCCCACATCGAAGAGGTGCAGCCCGGCAAGGGTCGCCATCGCCGCGGTGCCGTGGTGATCACGGAACTGCCCTATCAACTCAGCAAGGCCGGCTGGATCGAAAAGCTGGCCGAACAGGTGAACGATGGCAAGATCGGCGGCATCGCCGACATCCGCGACGAGAGCGACCGCGATGGCATGCGGGTGGTGGTGGAGCTGCGCCGCGACGCCGATCCAGAGAAGGTGCTGGCTGAACTGCAGCGCCGCACTGCCCTGCAGAGCAACTTCGGGGCGATCCTGCTGGCCCTGGTAAATGGCCAACCGCTGCAATTGACCTTGCGCCAATTGCTGAAGGAGTTTCTGGAGTATCGGGAACTCACCCTGATTCGCCGCACCCGCCATGCGCTCAAGCGCTGCGAAGATCGGCTGGAGGTGGTGGAGGGCCTGATCAAGGCCCTGGCGGATCTACAGCAGGTGATCGCCATGATCACCGCGGCGGCCGATGCCGCCAGCGCCAAGGCCAGCCTGCAGGTGCATCTAGACCTCTCCGATCGCCAGGCCGATGCGGTGCTGGCCATGCCCTTGCGGCGGCTTACCGGGTTGGAGCAGGAAAGCCTGCGCAACGAGGTGAAGAGCCTGAGCGCAGAGCGCATCGGCCTGCGCCAACTGCTGGATGATCGCGCCACCCTGCTCAACAGCCTTTGCAGTGAACTCAAAGCCCTGAAGAAGCGCTATGGCACCCCCCGCCGCACCCGCTTGGTGGAAGGGGGCGATCTGCTGGTGGCCCAGCGGGCCGCCGCCGTGCGTCCCAATGCCGAATTGCAGCGGCAGCAGGCCTGGGAAGCCCTGGCCCCAGACAGCTTGCTGCTGATCCAGGCCGATGGTGCCGTGAAAATTGTTAGCCCGCCCCTACTGGGCCGCCTGCATCTCGATCAACCGGTGCCCCTGGGCGACAACCCAGCGCCGGCCCAGATCATCCTGCCGGTTAAAGCACAGCCCCTGGTGCTGGCCTTCTCGGCCGATGGCCGCGTTGCCCTGCTGCGCTGGGAATTTGCCGGCCAACAGCCGGGCAACTTGGAGCGCTTTCTGCCCGACAGCCTGGAGGGCAGCAACGCCATCCAGGTGTTCAGTCTGCCCCTGGGGGCGGCGGATCCCGGCTTGAGTTTGGGGCTGCTGAGCAGCGATGGTCGCTTCAAACGCCTGCCGATCGAGGAATTCCAAGATCTGTCGGGGCGGGCGGCCACGGTGCTGAAGCTCAAGGATGGGGTGACCCTGCGCCGGGTGGTGGCCTGCCGCGATGGTCAGGAGCTGGTGGTGGCCAGCAGCAGCGGCCGCATGTTGCGGCTGGCGGTGAACGAGACCAACCTGCCGCTGATGGGCCGCACCGCCCAGGGGCCAATGCTGATGCGGCTGTTGCCTGGCGAAACGGTGGCGGGCGTCGCCTGCGTAGAGCCCAATGCCAGTGTGCTGGTGGCCAGCCGCCTCGGCCAGCTCAAACGCCTGGCTTTGGAGAGCCTGCGCAGCTGCCAGCGCGGCGATATCGGCCAGATCGGCCTGCGCTTCCTGGATCGCAGCGACGAACTGCTGGATCTGCAGGCGGTGCAGGGCAAAGTAATTGGCATAACCCTCGCCGACGGCCGCAATCTGCGCCAGGAGATAGACGCGTTGGAGAACGAAGACGTGAGCGGCACCGGCACAAAGCTGGCGCTGGCTAATCAGGACCAGCTAAAAGCCCTGGTGCCGCTTATTAGCAGCTAAAGATCAACAGCTGAGATTCAACACCTGCTGCAGCCAGGTTTCGATCTTGTCGATGAACACCGGCTGCGCATGATGGGTTTCGCTCCAACGGCGGCATTGACTCCGGTCCAGCAGCCCAGCCCTGGCCACCGCCGCCGCCAGGGAATCGAGATCGTCGGGGTTGGCGAGGCTGCCGTTGCGGCCCTCCACCACCAGCTCACCGGGGCCGCCGCGGGCATAGGTGGCGATCGGCACACCACAGGCCATCGCCTCCACCACCACATTGCCAAAGGCCTCGTTCCACTTCGGCGTATTTAGAAACACCCGGCAGTGGCCGAGTTCGGCCTGGAAGCGATCGGTATCTAAAAAACCCCGCCATTGCAGGCTGCCGGCGGGCACCATCGCCTCCACCGCCGCCGCATAGCTCTCGTCTTCCCGCAGGCCCCAGATGCGCAGCGGCAGAGCCAGCAGGGCAGCAACCCGGGCGGCATCTTCAAGGCCCTTTTCAGGGGCAATCCGACCAGCCCAGCCGAGCACCGCATCTCCAGCGGCGACGAATTGGTAGCGATCCAAATCGAAACCATTGCCCATCAACTGGGGCGGAGCTGTTAAGGCGAAATCGGCTGCCTGGCTGGCGGTGTGAAAGGCGAGCCGTGCTGGTTGCCAGCGGCCGATCGCCTCAATCGCCTCGTCCATGGCCGAACACAGAGAACCCATGCTCACCAGATGGCAGATGGGGGTGGCAACAAAGGGCGTCAGCCAGAAGGGGAGCCAGTCGTAGGCGAGGTTGAGGATCAAGTCGAAATCGCGCTGCCGCTCCAGGGCCCGCTGCCACAGCCGCGGCAACAGGCCGTTGGCGGGAATTTCGACTGGCATCTGCCGGGGCCGATGCTGCCAGCTGGGTTGGGGCGCCCCGGGCTCGCTCCAAAGGATTGCGGCGGCGCAGGCCTCGGGCAGACGGGAGCCCTCCCCAGCCAGCACCGTGACGCCATGGCCGCGGCCCAACAGCCCGGAGACGATCATCGCCCCGGTGTGCTCGACGCCGCCGCCGCCACCACTGCCAAGCACCCCGATCGGTGTACTGACCACCAGCACCCTCATCCCGATGGCGCCCCCGCATGCCTGGCCCTGACCCCAGCATGCCAGCCGGTTACCTTGATTGAGATTGGGACGTTGCGGCATGAATAACTGGTGAGCGAACAGATTTACGGGGAGAGCAAGCAGCTCGGCCAGCAGCTTGGTGTGGACGACTTCCTGGCCGATGGTTTTGACCTGCGCCGCCAGCTGGCCGAATTCCTCAAGTTGAGCCCCGAGGAGCTGGAGCAAAGGCTGCCCCGCAGCACTGAGCATCTGGCCGCCCTCCACCCCGGCGCCTTCGATCCCCAAAGGGCCGAGGTGTTCTATGAACAAAACGTGGGCGACGCCCACCTGCTGGAACTGGCGGCCTGGCACCTGAATAGCGCTGACTACATCGCCGACACCCTGCGCCTGCAACAGAGCTTCGCCAAGGGTGAACTGCTCGATTTCGGCGGCGGCATCGGCAGCCACGCCCTGGCAGCTGCGGCCTTGCCAACGGTGAAGCAGGTTTGGTATGTGGATCTAAATCCCCACAACCGCGCCTTTGTGGAATGGCGGGCCCAGCAGCTGGGGCTAGCGGCGAAGCTGGCCACGGGCCGCGATCTCGACGATCCAAAACTGCCCACTCGTTTCGACACGATCGTTTGCCTAGACGTGCTCGAGCATCTACCGGATCCGGCCGGCCAACTGGAGGTTTTCGCCACACGGCTCAAAGAGAACGGCACGGCGTTAATGAACTGGTATTTCTTCCAGGGATTCAAAGGTGAATACCCATTCCATTTCGACGACCCCCAGCTGGTGGAACGCTTCTTCCTCACCCTGCAGCGCCATTTCTTGGAGGTATTTCATCCCTGGTTAATCACTACTCGGGCTTATCGGCTGATGCCGAAGGGATTTATTGATAGATTAGAATAGTGATTAATGGTGAGGAAGCAAAATTATGGGCAAAAGGCCTGTTGAAAGCCTTGAAGTAGCCATATAATTACTAGCAAATTTAGCCCATTTTATCGGAAGACCCATGCGCTTCTGGCTGGAGTACCAGTTAAGTATCATTTATTTGACCTTGATCTGACTGCCAATGCAAAATATCTGCTGAAAACTGACGCAACGTTACACCCAAATCCTAGGCAATGCTTGCTTGCCAGGACCGGCTTCTTTCCAGGCCCGCACAGCAGACCGTAGTACTGGCTACAAATGGATAACGGGTCCGATAACCACTGTTCGTAATGAACACATATTGCCGAAATCACTTGCGGTAGCTAGGCTTTGGCTTAACTGCGTGCAAGTGGTTCACGGAAGGCAGCAGGAGCGGTGCGGTGGTTCTCGGAAACCACCCATGTAGCGTTAGATGGACGATCTCTCCTTAATCGTTTGGTGTGCCTGGGTGACGTGGATTTTACTCCGCACGCTCAGTCCGATGTATTGACTTACGTGATCACTCTGACATTGGCCCAACGAAAGTGGATGCGTGACGAGCTCCGTAAGGCGAGGGCCGAAGTACTGGCTGACTCGGAAGCTTTCCCGCGGGTTCTGTTCGCCCTGGAACGACTAGGAAAGCTCCTTGCTCCAAAGGAGTCGTCCCTTGGCAAATTCCGGCCTTATCTCCTCGAGCTCGCCGCGGAGTCGCCGCTCGCTTCCGAGCTGCCGAGCACCAACCGTTCCTTTCACACACCGGCGCCTGAGTTGTTTAGGCTTGTCAAAGACGGGAGGAACGATGCTCTACACCAGGGTGCTCGGGTCAGACACTTAAGCGATACTGCCGTTCGCTTCGCCTTGGTACTGGAGGACGCACTGATGAACTTAGACATTGACGACGTGCGAGTGGGAGACTTAATGGTGCGCGACGTCACCATTGCCGAGCCTTGGTATCCTGTCGCATTTGTCCGACAGCGCATGTTGGAATACGCCTTCTCCTTCCTCCCCATCCAAACAGGCGGTGAATGGCGCCTCATCTCCGACCTTGCGTTGGCCAAGTACGTGTCCAACTGTTCAAACTCGAAACGCACGGAGCGTTTGTCTGCAACAATTGAAACAGCAATCATCGAAGGCCTAAGTACCGTTCCTTCAGTGCAAGTGGCTGCGGACTCTGAAATCAAGTGTGTATTGGTCCAACTCGACCACTGTCCGGCTCTGATCTTCGATGATGAGCGACTTGTCGGGATCGTCACGGCCTTCGATCTTCTCTAGCGAGCTGGCTACCTAACTATGCGTTCCAGCTTACCGGCTAGAAAACCTGTATCGAGAACGGCTTGCGCTGGTGCTGGTGACCTACCCTGGACGAAATGCTGCCGTCGCCGGCCGCTGAACGCCGGGCGGTGGAACAGGCGACCTTCTCAATGGAGAAGTGGCAGTATGGAGAAAGCTTAACTCTGCACACTGAATCCATTTCAATCCGAGCATCCATGAACTCCGACGGGCGCAATACGCTTCGAGCACTGTCGCGGCTACCGCTAAGAATAGGGGGAATGTATTATATCATTGCTCTATCCCTACTTGCTGCTTCCTGTGGGACCAGTGAACCAAAGCAGCCGGATTTACCCCAGCAACCGGATAACTGGGTAAACTCAATTTTGCTCGGTCCTGACAGTACGCTCAAGTTCATCGGGAAAACCAAAGATTTTGTCATAACTACCGTCTCTGAGGCGAGGGAATTGCAAGGGCCTCGGACAGTCAGCATTGGGGATGTCATCGAAGGCATCCGCGTAGATGCCATTCGCTGCTCCTTCTTCTCGAATAATGCATTCTATGGCCAGCAGTACATGTGGCGCGGGCGCTGGGGATGCCAAGCAGGTCGAAGCAGAGAAGAAATCGAGAACTCGGTCGGGCCCGATGGGGAGAAGCGCTTCGACTATCTATACATTAGCCCGGTGACACTGAAGAATTAGCTAGGGTTTTATACATCCGCCGGCCAACAGGGCATTCCATCCGACGTTCCTGCGCTTAGAGCGCTAAAACCAGTCCTGATGATCCAGAAGCCTCCGCCACCCTTATGGCCCGCTAAGTGCAGGGCATGCAGCAGCAGACCGCATTGGCGATCCTCTCTGTCATCTTGAAGCACCTGTTGAAGCGGAAGCAGAAGCTTCACAGGTAACGCCTGTATTACTTGTCAAAGTTGATGCTATGGAAGGTGCCGCTCAAACTCGTTTTCAGATTGCTCAGCAGCGTGTTGATTCAACGGAATGCGAGCAGATCCTTTGGATGCATGCCGCCCATAAGGGCCATTGGCGCGTAGCTTTCGATCGCCTTGGCAAGGCCTGATCTAGGCGAGGGAGGCATGAATCTCTGCGATGCTCTAATTGGAGCAGCAGTTGCTCTTTGCCTGAATCCGGTGGGGCTTGAGTTTGCGACAACTCGTGATGGGCAAGTGGTTAATCTATGCTGGCGTCCCCTGAAGTGGTGT
>DGYA01000091.1:0-1886 GCA_002396505.1 Cyanobacteria bacterium UBA5018
ACACGGCGCAAACCTGGTCGTTCACTCCTTCTACACCTATTGGTAACGGCTTCTATGGCGTCTCAGCACGGGTCTCCGATATTGCGGGCAACCTCGGAGCAGCCAGCCCAGTACAACGCTTTAGTATTGATTCAACATCCAATCAGCTAATTGGTACCGCCGCCGCCAACACGCTCACGGCCACTAACGCCAAAGACCTAATCACAGGACTAGGAGGCGTCGATACATTCAAATTCACCGCTCTCACCTCATCAACCCTGGCCAGCTTTGATCGGATCACGGATTTCAGCATTGGCACCGATATCCTCGATGGGCCCAACGCCATCACAGCTGCGGATATCAATAAACTAGGGCTTGCAGACTCACTCGATGCCTCATCTATTTATACTTTATTGACCACTTCCACCTTTATTGCCAACAAGGCCGCTAGCTTCTCCTATGCCGATCCCTCCGGCGTCTCCCGTAACTTCATCGCCCTCAACGATGCCACCGCCGGCTACCAGTCCAGCACCGATGCGATTATTGAGATTACTGGCTATATTGGCTCTCTGGACATCCTTCAGGTGATATAAATCTGGCTTGCCGAGATAACAAAACAATTTGCCGATATGTCAAAAGCTTCCGACGAGGGTGTTTGCTATTTCGGCAATCAGCCCCTACGCCTGGTTTTGGTGGGCGGCATGGGTTCGATCGGCGACAACCTCTACCGGCTGCACCAGCCCGCCGCTGCCCTGGCCCAGCTGGAGGGGGTTGAGGTATTTGAGGTGCATCCCCAGGCCCGCCACCACGACGGCGCCGTGCTGGCGGCCGATCTAGTGGTGTTCACCATGACGCTGGATGTAGAGGTATTCCGGCTGATTCACCAGCGCCGCCAGCTGGGCCGGCCCAGCATCTGCGAGGTGAACGACTACCTGCCGGATGTGCAGCCCTGGAATCCAGCCCATGGCTCCTGGAGCGACCGGCGGGCCCTGTTTTGCTTCGATGCGCTAATCCGCCGCTGCGATGCCACCCAGGTGACCACCGAGGCCCTGCGCCAGCGGCTGGCGGATCGGGCCCAGCAGGTGGAGGTGGTGCCGAATCAACTGCAGGAGCTGCCGCCGCTGCGCGCCTTCCCCGCCACGGCTCCCGCCAGCGCCGAGCGGCCCCTGGTGATCGGCTGGGGGGGATCCTTCGGGCACCGGGAGGATTTGCGCGCCATCGCCCCAGCCCTGATCGCCTGGCTGCGGCGGCAGCGGCAGGTGCGCTTTGAACTGATGGGCGATCCGGTGCTGGCCGAACCGTTCGCCGCCCTGGATGCCGAGCGCTTCCGCTTCGCCCTGGCCGGCTCGCTGCCCCACTATCTGCAGTGGCTGGAGCGGCTCGACATCGGTCTGGCGCCGCTGCTGCCCACCGAATTCAACCGCTGCCGCTCCGATGTGAAGTTCCTGGAGTACGCCAGCCGCTCGGTGGTGCCGCTTTTACAAAATCTCGATCCCTACCGGCATCTCGCCGGCACCGGTGCAGCATTGCTCTATGACAACCCCGATGATCTGATCCGCCAGCTCGATCGGCTGGTGAACGAGCCGGCGCTGCGGCAGACGATCGCCACCACCGCCCACGCCCTGGTGGCCAGTGAGCGGCGGCTGGCCCAGCACGCCCCCAACCGCCTGGCCATCTACAGGGATCTGGCGCAGCGCACCAGGCCTGAGGAAGGCACGGTTGAACCACTGCTTCAGCAGGCGGCGGATCGCCCGCTGGCCTCCCTGCCGGGCCTGAGCCAACTGGCGCCCCGGCACTGGCGCCTGGGCGTCGATAGCCCGGCCGATCAGCAGCGGTTGCAGGGGGTGGAGGCGCTCCAGCGCGGCGCCCTGGCAGAAGCGGCCGCAGCCCTGGCGGAGGCGGTGCGG
>DGYA01000091.1:2078-9098 GCA_002396505.1 Cyanobacteria bacterium UBA5018
GCAGCCCTGGCGGAGGCGGTGCGGCTAGACCCAAACGACGCCCACGCCCACAGCTTCCTGGGCCATGCCCTGCAGCGCCAGGGTCGCCTCACCGACGCCCTGGCGGCCTTTGAGCGCGCCACGAGCCTCGATCCGCTGCAATCGCGGCCGGTGCGGGCCCTGGCCCGCCTCCATGCCCGAGCCACCCGCCATTACGCCGAGCGGGCGGCGGCGCTCAATCCGCTCGATCCGCCCGAGGGGCCCCAAGTGCCTGAAGGGCCCGATCGGCCATGAACCCGCCGGTGTTCCAGCTGGTGGCCGCCACAAGGCTGGAGGCGGCGGCCTTCTGGAGCGACACGCTGCTGGGCCGTTCCCTGGGGCAACCGCAGCACCGGCAGCTGCTGGCGCGGATCCATTTCGCCAACAGCCAGCCCCTGGCGATTGCTTACAACGCCGCGATCGAGGCCGCCCCGGCCAAGGCGGTGCTGGTGTTCTGCCACGACGACCTGGACCTCGGCCCCGAGCCCCTGGCTCCCCAGCTGGAGGCGGCCCTGCTCCGCTTTGATCTGGTGGGGGTGGCGGGCAACCAGCGCCAGCAGAGCGGTCAGCTGGCCTGGTGGTTGGATCCCCGCACCGGCAGCTGGGACCATCCCTTCCTAAGCGGTGCCCTGCGCCACGGTGCGCCCGAGAGCAGCCACCTGGATGTGTACGGACCGGTGCCGATGCCGGTGCAGTCGCTCGATGGGCTATTCCTGGCCGCCAGGGCCGAAACCCTCTGGCGCTCGGGCTTGCGCTTTGATCCGCGCTTTGCCTTTCACTACTACGACCTGGATTTCTGTCGTTCTGCCCGCCGGGCAGGCCTGAGCCTCGGCACCTGGCCCCTGCCGCTGCTGCATGCCCATGGCCGCGATGCCAGCGGCCTGGCCTGGAGTGAACAGGAGCGGGCCTATCTGCGCAAATGGGGCGAAGAGAAAGACGGGAGCGAGGGAATCGCGGGGAGTGATGGAAACGAGGGAAGCGAATCGGGCGAAGGGAACGAATGGAACGAGGCCATCACCACCGCAGCTGGAGCCTCCTCCTCCCGCCCGCCCGCCTTCAGCCCGCCCGTCTCCAGCCCAACCGCCTCCTCGAGCCCTACCCCCTCCTCAATCCCAACCGAATTTAGTCCACCAGCCTTCAGTGCACCGTCTGAGCTGCAGGAGCTGTTCCGCTCGGCACGGGCCCTGGAGAAAGCCGGCGCTTGGCCGGAAGCGGAGCGGCGTTACCGCCAGCTGCTGGAGCAGGCGCCTGGCCATGGCGCCACCCGGCTGCAACTGGCCAAGGTGCTGCACCAGCAGGGCTCCAATGGCGAGGCCCTCGCAGTGCTGAATTCCCTGCTGGCAGGCGACTCCCGTCCACCGGCTGATTACCTGCCCGTTGCCGTCGATGCTCTGGGTGAAAGCTCCAGCGATGCCACCAAGCGCCTGCGCGCCCGGGCCCACGCCAACCGCGGCGCCCTGCTGCAGCTGCAGGGCGATCTCGAGGCCGCCCAGCGGGACCACGGCGAGGCCCTGCGGCTGGAGCCCGGCCTCCGAAGCGCGGCCGACAACCTGCTGGCTCTGGCGGTGGTGCTGCGCAGCCAGGGGCGCTCCCACCAGGCCCTGGAGGCCCTGCGGATGATCCTGCGGGCCACGCCGCAGCGGCCCGATCTGCTGCTGCAGTTGGGCATCACCCTGATGGAGCTGGGGCGGGTGGAGGCGGCCCTGCCCTGCTTCCGCAGGCTGCTGCGCCAGGAACCGCAGCTGCGAGATGGCCACTACCAGCTCGGCCAGGCCCTGGCGGCCCTGGGCCACACAGAAGCCGGCATCGCCGCACTGCAAACAGCCCTGGCCCTCGATCCCGATGCCACAGAAGTGCTGGTGCAGCTGGAGATGCAACGGCTCAGCCTCTGCGACTGGGACGACCACGGGGGCCGCATGGCCCGGCTGCTGACGCAGCTGGAGGCCCACGGCCAGGCCAGGGCCGGAGCTGTCGATTCGGTGCTGGTGCCGCCCCTGAGCCTGAACCTGTTTCCAGCGCCCCCGGCCCTGCACCGGCGCCTCGGCGAACGCTGGACAGAGCCCACCAGCCGCAGCATGGCCCCCCTGCGGCTGCCGCCGCCCCCGCCGCACCGGGCCGGCGAACGCTGGCGGATCGGCTACCTCTCGGCCGATTTCCGCAACCACGCCATGGGCAACCTGCTCCATGGCCTGTTCGCCCGCCATGACCGCCGCCGCTTTGAGGTGTTCGCCTATTCCCTGGCCAATATTTCCGATGAGGTCACCGAGCTGATCCGCCGCGGCGTAGACCATTACGCGATGGTGGCCGGTGACAGCAGCGAGGCGATCGCCAACCGCATCCGCGCCGATCGCATCGATGTGCTGATCGATCTGATGGGCCACACCCACCACAGCCGCCCCGGCGTGCTGGCGCTGCGGCCGGCACCGCTGCAGCTCCATTACCTGGGCTATCCCGGTTCCCTCGGCGCCAACTGGATCGATGGGGTGATCGCCGATGCCTGGTTGATCCCGCCGGATCACGAAATCCACTACCGCGAAACGGTGCACCGCCTGTCCTGGGGCTTTGTGAGCTCAGGCCCGCTGGATTCCACCGCAGCAGCTTCGCCCCCACCCAGCCGCGAGGCCCTCGGCCTGCCGGCCGATGCGCTGGTGTACGCCTGCTTCAACAGGCCCGAAAAAATCACACCGGCGGTGTTCGATTGCTGGCTGGAGATTTTGCGTCAGGTGCCGAACTCGGTGCTCTGGATCATCAACGACCAGCCGCTGGTGGAGCAGCGGCTGCGCGCCCGACTGGCCACGGCCGGCCTGGAGCCCGGCCGCCTGGTGTTCAGCCCCAAGCTGGAGAGTGCAGCCTTTGGCCAGTGCTGCGGCCTGGCCGATCTGCTGCTCGACACCAGCCCCTACGGCTCCGGCGCCACCGCCGTGACCGCCCTCGCCGCCGGGCTGCCGCTGCTCACCTGCCCGGGTCAAACATTTGCCTCGCGCATGGGCGCCAGCCTCTGCGCCGCCACCGGCCTCGAGGAGCTGATCTGCCCCACGCCCGAGGCCTACCGGCAGCGCGCCATCGCCTTGGGCCGCCAGCCGGCCGAACTGCAGCGCTTGCGCCGTCAGCTGCTCGCAGGCAGGGCCGAGCTGCCTCTGTTCAATACCAGCGCCTGGGTGGAGCACCTGGAGCAGCTGCTGGAACGGCTGCTAGAAGCTGGTGGCTGATGCCGCCAGGCAAGCTTTGATTGGTAAATATGTCATTGGTAAACATGTCATTGGTAAACATCGCGAGGATCTGCCATGAGGCCGCCGCTGGTTTATCACCGCGACTATTCGGCGCCCTTGCCCAGCCAGCATCGCTTTCCGATGGCCAAGTTTCAGCTGCTGCACGATCGGCTGCTGCAGTTGGATCTAGCCAGTGCGGCCCAGCTGCATAGCCCATTGCCAGCGCCCCGCCGCTGGCTGGAGTTGGTGCACCAGCGCAGTTATCACCAGGCCTATAGCCGCGGCGAACTCTCGGCCGCTGAACAGCGCCGCATTGGCCTGCCGGTGAGTGCGGCCCTGGTGCGGCGCAGTTGGCTGGCGGTGGGCGGCACCGTGCTCACGGCCCGGTTGGCGCTGGAGCACGGCATTGCCTGCCATCTGGCCGGTGGCACCCACCACGCCTTTCCCGCCTACGGCAGTGGTTTTTGCATCTTTAACGATTGCGCCGTGGCGGCGCGGGTATTGCTGGCGGAGGCCCGGGTGCGACGGGTGATGGTGGTAGACCTGGACGTGCATCAAGGGGACGGCACTGCGGCGATCTTCCAGCAGGAGCCGCGGGTGTTCTGTTTCTCAGCCCACTGCGCCAGCAACTTCCCGCTGCGCAAACAGATAAGCGATCTGGATCTGCCCCTGGCGGATGGGCTCTGCGACGACGAATATCTCGCCGCCATCGGCAATGTATTGCCCGATCTGCTCTCGGCGGTACAACCCGACCTGGTGCTCTACAACGCCGGCGTCGATCCCCATCGCGGCGATCTCCTGGGAAGGCTGTGCCTCAGCAGTACCGGTCTACTGAACCGCGATCGGCTGGTGTTGGATGCCTGCCTGCGCCGGGGCATTGCCATCGCCACGGTGATTGGTGGCGGCTACGACGCCCTGGCCCCCCTGGTGGAGCGCCACAGCCTGGTGTTCAGGGCCGCCAGCGAACAGGCCCGCTTACATGGGCTGTAGCCATGAAATGGGCTGTAGCCCTGAAATGGTCTGTAGCTTTGAAATGTGCTATAGCCCTGAAATAGACTGTAGCTTTAAGTTCGGATGTAGCCCGATTTTAGATCAGCTTGCGGCCATATTTTAGTTTGCAGCCCAGATTCAATCTTCTGCCCAGATGTAGCGGGTGAGCTCCTCTGGTTTAGGTTCGGGGGCGGCCAGGGCGAACTCCACACAATCGGCTACTTCGGCGTCTACTTCTTGCTCAATTGCCTGGAGCTGTTCGGCAGTGGCCAGCTTTTGCTCCAGCAGCTGGGCCGCCAGGCCCTTGATCGGATCGAGTTTGGCCCAGAATTCCTTCTCGGCCTCGGCCCGCAGCTCGTCGGGGTCGGCCAGGGAGTGGCCGCGGAAGCGATAGGTGAGGCATTCCAACAGGGTGGGACCCTCGCCGGCGCGGGCCCGCTCGATCGCCCGCTGGCTGGCGGCGCGCACGGCGAGCACATCCATGCCATTCACCTCCTCGCTGGCCATGCCGAAGCCGGTGGCCTTGCGCCAAATCTCTGGATCACTGGTGGCGCGGTTATGGTCCATACCGATGGCCCATTTATTGTTTTCCACCACAAATATGATCGGCAATTTCCATAGGGACGCCATGTTTAAGCATTCGTAAAATTGACCGATATTGCAGGTGCCATCACCAAAGAAGGCGGCGGTAACCGAGTCGCTGGAGCTATCGCCCAAGGCATCGCGCTTATAGCGGCTGGTGAAGGCGGCCCCAAGGGCCACCGGAATTCCTTCGCCGATGAAGGCGTAGCCGCCCAGCAGGTGATGCTCCTTGGAGAAGAGGTGCATCGAGCCGCCGCGGCCCTTGCTGCAGCCGGTTTCCTTGCCAAACAGTTCGCTCATCACCTCCCGGGCTGGTACGCCACAACTGAGGGCGTGCACGTGGTCGCGGTAGGTGCTGCAAAACCAGTCGTATTGGGGCTTCATCGCCTTGATCACGCCTGTGCTGACGGCCTCTTGGCCGTTGTAGAGATGCACGAAGCCAAACATCTTGCCGCGGTAATACATCTCGGCGCATTTGTCCTCAAAGCGCCGGCCCAGCATCATGTCGCGGTAGAGCATCATGCCCTCCTCCGGGCTCACCTGGGCCGGGGTGGCGGGATAGAGGTTCAGCAGCCGTTCGGCATGGGCACCGGCCGCCTGGTGGGAGTCTGCGGAACAGGCGGGAGCTCCGGAGGTGGCCGCAAGATCACGACCCATGTCTGCCTTGGTCATCCTCTAAGCGCCTGATGCTGGCTGAACTGTACGGGGTCCAGCCCCGTAAACAGTGCTCGCTGCAGCCAAAATCCAAGACTCTGCTTACAGTCACTCACCATTAGGCGCCTGTGGGTTGGAACTGCCGATCGACCATTTCCGGCTGCTGGGCGTCACTGGTAGCAGCGACGCCCAGGTGGTTCTGCATACTTTGCAGCAGCGCTTGGATCGTCCGCCCGAGCAGGGCTACACCGCCGAAACCCTCCAGGCCCGCGCCGAGTTGCTGCGGGCAAGTGCCGACCTGCTGGCCGATGGCCCGCGCCGCGCCGAATACGAGGCCCACCTGACGGCCCTTGTTGGTAGGGGCGACTCCCTGGTGCCAGCCCTTGATCTGCCCTACGCCTTGGAGACCGGCGGACTGCTGTTGCTGTTGGAGGCGGGCCAACCCCTGGAGTGCTTCGAGCTGGCCAGTCGCGCCCTGCAACCCCCCAACGCGCCGGTGTTGGGTAGCGGCCGGGAGGGGGATCTGACGCTGCTGGCTGGTACGGCCTGTCTGGCGGCGGCGGCGGCAATCCACCAGCAGCGGCGCTACGAGCTGGCCGCCACCACGCTCCAACAGGGTGGCCAGCTATTGCAGCGCATCGGCAAATTGCCTGACCTGCTCCAGGAAATCAGCGGTGAGCTGCGGCGTTTGCGGCCCTATCGGGTGCTCGACCTGGTCAGCCGCGAGCTCGCCGCCCGAGGCGAGCGCCAGCTGGGATTGGAGCTGCTCGAGCAGCTGGTGCAGGAGCGGGGCGGGCTGGAGGGCGAGGCCGATCCAAGTTTGCCCGCCGAGCAATTTGGCCCCTTCTTCAGCCAGATCCGCGCTTTCCTCACCGTGCAGGAGCAGGTGGACCTGTTCAGCCGCTGGGCCGACCAGTCCCCCCAGGCCACCCTGTTGGCCAGCAGAGCGCTCACGGCTTCCGGATTCGCCCAGCGCAAGCCTGAGCGCATCCAGGCTGCCCGCCAGCTGCTGGAGGCCAGCGGCCAGCGGGCCGTCGAGCCTTCCTTGGCCTGCCTCTATCTATTACTTGGGCAGGTGGAAACCGGCCAGCGCCTGTTTGCCGAGGGGGCCGATGGCCGGCTGCGGAGCTGGGCGGCGCAGCAGAGTGGCGACCCCCTGGCCCAGCTCTGCGCCTACTGCCGCGAATGGCTAGAGCGCGAGGTGCTTTCGGGCTATCGCGACCTGGAAGCCGATCCAGATCTGGAGGCCTACTTCGCCGACCGCGACGTGCAGACCTGGGTGATGCGCCTGGAGCGCACCATGGCCGCCAGCCCTGGTCCGCCAGCGGCCCCTGGATCCCCTGCCGACGACAACAGCGACGATCGCCAGCAGCAAAACCCCTTTGCCGACTGGACGCCGTCAGGGGAGGCCACGGTTGCGGTGGGGCCCGCGATCGTGGCTGGCGACTACGTATTCACCGGCCAACCGCTAGAGGATGGGCCCGCCTTGGCCAGCGGCAGATCAGTTGCCAGTGGCAGATCAGAGGCCAGCGGCACGCCGGATTTGCGGAGCCGCTGGCGGGCCGGC
>DGYA01000091.1:9265-9449 GCA_002396505.1 Cyanobacteria bacterium UBA5018
TTTGCGGAGCCGCTGGCGGGCCGGCATCGCCAGGGCTGGTCGGTCGCTTCCCGGCCTGGGCTGGCGGCCCGGGAGATTGGCGATCGCGGCGGCAGGGGCTGGGCTGCTGATGCTGATCGGGGTGGTGCTGGCCCTGCGGTCCCGGGGCCCCCTGCCCCCAGCAGCGCCGGCGCCGGTCAAGCCC
>DGYA01000001.1:0-77558 GCA_002396505.1 Cyanobacteria bacterium UBA5018
TACACCACTTCAGGGGACGCCAGCCGACACAGCAAGGATTGCGGCAAATGCGATGATGCTTGAGGAGGATGACAATGGAGATCTGTTAGTAGTTCCAAATCCAAGTTTTCCGGATGCGGAAAAAGATCGACTTAAAGAGACAATTCGGATGCTTGGATTAAACAGGGGCCCGATAAAACTTGCGCGAAAGAAGTGTTTCGATGACTTCATTGATCCGAATCATTCATATAGTCATGCCTTCATGCAAGAAGTGCAGCCATTTATCTATGCGCAAATGATCGCCTAACCAAGCAATTCCCCAAGTGGCGATGACAACCGAAGGATGGAACCGATAGAACGAATCGAGGAGATCGCGCACGCGGGTGGAGCGCCAAACATAACGGCGCTGCATCTCGGGCAAGCGCAGCTCACCGCGCTCGATCTTGCTAACCAGTTCTTCGACGATGGATTCTGCTTTGGCCATGGATGTCGTCGCGCAGTGCCGAGCCGAACAGATGCATGCGCAGCACCTGGTGGCGCCGGCAGGCGTCGGCGATGGCATCGAGCTGTGGCTGGGCGAGGGCGAGGCTCATAGCACCAGTCCGATCTGGACAGTCTGGCCCGAATCAGGGGGCGGAGTCTTCGCCGGGCGCCCGCGCCCCTTGCCCCCTGCTGCGCTGCCGCCAGCTTTGCTGGCTTTGGCCGCCGCCTTCCCCCCCTTGCTGTGCAGCCCCAGCGCCACCTCCTCCGCATACCGCTCGGCATTCAGCGCCAACAGCCGAGCCAGCACGTCATCGCGCACGGCATCAGGCCAGCGGTAGCGCCAGGGCAGCTTGCGGCGGCCGGTGATGGCGCCGCAGGCCTGCAGCTGGCCCTGGAAATCGAGGGCGTCGCCGGCATCCCAGAAGAACAGCTCGCCACTGTCTATGCGCTCCTGCAGCCCATCGGGGAGCTGGGCGTCTTCTTCAATATCGAGGTAATCGAGGCCGAAGCCGCAGGGGGTGTTGCCTGGGCCAAGCTGAGGCAGATCGCTCCAGCCGTAGGCGGCCAGCACCGCCTGATCCATCTCGCCATGGAGCCTGCGCAGCTCCAGGAGTTCGGTACTGCTTTCGGCGGGATCGTGGAAGCGGTTGTAGGTGCTGGTGAGGCCTTCGTTGTTGGCCACCATCAGCTCGGCGCGGAACTGGTGGTAGCGCTCGCCGATGGCTTCGAGGCTCTGGCGGGTGGCTTCGTGGGCGGGATCGTTGGCGGTGGAAGCGAGGAGGGCGTTGGGGAAGGGGAAATTATCGAAGCAATCGCCCTGGCTATACCTGAGGTCGTCCTTAAAAGAGGAGCAAAGAAATCGTGCCCATAACTCATGAATCCTGCCTTGCAATAGGCCAAACTCCGCAAACCCCTGGAGGGAAAATACGCGCAGACTATCACCAAAAACCTGATCAATCAGCTGGAATGAGATGCTTATATGTTTTCCTACTCTGCAAAGAGCCATGCACCTTTTCAGGGTTGATACTGCTTCCCTCAGAAATGGTGCGTCACTCCTGAAGCGCCACCAGTACTTCTTTTGGCGTAGTGCTATCGCGTTGCTTTCTTTCTTGTCTCGCTCAGGCTTTACCCTTTCTCTGACAATCTCAAGCAGTTCCGACCATTGGCTGGCCTCCTCAAGCCCCATAGTTCCAAAGTTAATGATGTAGCGATTTCCAGCGGCCTTGGGCGATTCATTCATCTCCTGCCCACCAAGAAACTGTTTGATCACTTCGCCATTAGTGTTGCTTTTTCCTAGCAAGTGAACGGCCTCATCTTCGCCGAGAATAAAGCCATCTCCTACGATGGTAGCTCCCGAAAAGCAAAGATTTTGATTCGCCATCAGTGTCTTTGGGTCATCGACGGCGACCCCCTCCAGCAAGTATGGGGTAATCCCTCTGACCTTGTTTCCATTCAAGAAGAAACTTGTCGGACTGTTTTTAGCGTTTTTGATAAAATGAACAGAACTGACGATTACAGCGGCGACACCCGGCCATTTCACCCTCTTTTCAGCAGAGTATATTAATCCCTTGGAGTTGCAGACGTAAGACAGCGAGGATCTTCTGGTGTCGCCTTGGCAAATTGTATTTGTGGCAATTAGGCCAGCAGATCCCTGATCAGTCATCAAGGCGTTCGCTCGGCGGAAAAAGTAGGCACATAGATCTGTGTTCCCATCGGCTGGTTTACATGTATGCTGAAGCCATGATAAATAAGATTCACCGAATAGACCTGAGATCTTGATTCCACCTAAAAACGGCGGATTGCCCACGAACACGTCAAACCCACCCCGCCCATCACCGAACACTTCAGGGAACTCCAGATCCCAATGAAAGGGGCGAATGCCCCTGTCGCCGGAGGCTAGGTCGTCGCGGATCTCCTGCACCGAATCAGCCAGGCCGTCGTCGTTGAAGGTGCCGCTGAGCATGGCCAGGTACAGCTGCTGCTTATCCGCCCGTTCCTTGGGTTTCGGCTTCGCGAAGAAGGCTGCCACCATCAGATCACCGGCCTGGCGCAATCCTTCGGTGGCCTTGATCTGTTGCTGCAGCAACAGCTTTTTGCGGTCGTAGCCCTCGTCGTTGAGGTTGTCGTCGCCGAAGCTTTCGCGGCGGGCCATACCCATTTGGGCAAATACTTGGTTCTGCTCGTTGAGAAAACCGAGCTGCACCTCCTGCATGGCTGTTTGTATATGCCGTACGCAGTACCCCACCAGGGAATCGCCGCACTTGAGGGCATGGTCCACAAAGGTGAAGGGCAACTCCTTGCTGAGGGTCACCAGCCAGAGCGATAGCTTGGCCAAGTTCACGGCAAACGGATTTTTGTCGACGCCATAAAGGCAGCGCTGGGCGATCAGGCGACGGGCGTAGTTGTCCTTGTCCCATTCCTGGCGGAAGTCATCGGGGTAGCCGTCGCGCTCCCAGGCCTGCACCAGCCAACCGGCCAGATAGCGGCACACCGCCACCAGAAAGGCGCCTGACCCCATGGCGGGATCGCATACCTTCAGGGCCAGGATCTGCTCGGCGGTGGGTTTGTGGTGGCAACGCTCCAGCCAGGGGCGGAAGGCCTCGGCCACGATCGGTTCGGTGAGGGCCCTTGGCGTGTAGTGGCTGCCGCTGCGGCGCCGCTCGGCCGTGGGCTGCAGGATGAGGCTGCCGCTCGCCAGGCCGTTGGGGGTGTGGGGCGAGAGGCGGTTGCCCAGGGCCAGGCAGAGCTCCGCCTGCGATGACGCCTGCTTCAGGCCTTCCTTCACCTTGGCGGGCAGTTTTAGTGCCACTTCGGCCTGTGCATCAAGCCACTTTTCGCGCTTGCTGCCGCTCTGGCCCAGCAACTGCTCGACATCCACCACCACCGTGATCGTGCTCTTTTGGCAGGTGATCCCCACGCTGGGCCCCCTGGCCTGGTGCACCGTGAAGCCCATGATCCCCTCGTACACCGAGCCGATCTGCTCCACATCCAGAGCCCGATAACTGAGCCGCTCACCATCGAGCCAGATCAATTTGCTCAGCACTTTTTCGACGACGTCGTCGCTGAGCCTGGGCAGGTTGGTGAGGATGCCGTCGTCATAGCAACTGTCTGATTCGCGTCCCTCCAGGAAGGGGTAGGCATCGGGGTCGAACAGTTCGCCGTGGCGGGCCGGCAGGTAGTTCGGATCGGCGCCGCCGCCGTCGTACACCAGCCGGAACAAACTCAGCAGCGACGCCCAGGCGCCGCGGCGATCGGCCATGGCGCTCTGGTGCTCAAAGCGCTCCTGGCGCAGCCGATCGGCCAGGGCGCTAACGCTGTAGTGCTGCCCGTAGAGAGAATCTCTGGGCATCAACTCTTCGTCTTCCGCATAGAGCAAAAACACCAGCCGCAGCAGCACCGTGATCAGGCCGCCATAGAGGTGTTTCTGGCCCTCTTCGCTGTTCGGGAGATCGCCCAGCACGTTGCGGCCGGAGTCTTGCGCCAAACGCTCGGCCGCATCGAAGCCGAGCAGCAATTCCCACAGGGCTTCCAGCACCTGCTCGGCCAGGCGGGTGCTCACCTCATTTTGGTTCTTGCGGCTTGCCGCTAAAAGCGCCGGCAAGCGTTGCGCCGGGTTGCCGCCGAACAGCCGGTCTACCCCCAGCAGCATTTCCAGGGCGCCGAGCATCGGCCGGCCCGCCACTTCGGCCATGGGTTCGAGGGGCAGAGTGATGTGGCCGCTCGATTCACCCCGTGGCGCATGCACCAGCCGCAGTTCAGTGCCGTTGAACAGGATGCCGATCGGGTGCTCCGTTTCCTTCAGCAGCCGCTCAAAGCGCTGCTGGGGCGTGGCATCCCAGCCGTTGCCCGCAGGGTTCCAGGGTGAATCGAAATCGCGGCCCCACTGGGGTTTGAGCGTGTCGCTGGCATCGCGCCACTGGGTGAGATCGAGCACCAGTCCCTGCAGCCCCTCCCCTTCCTGCTTGGGCACGCCATGGGTGGGGCGCAGGGTTTCGCCGTATTCGCTGAGCACCACCTCGGGGACGTTCTCAGGCCCACGGGCCGCCACCAGGGCCTCAACGTCGAGAAGATCAGCCTCGCTCCAATCGAGTAACTCGGTGGCCAGTTGCTGGAAGCTGGCCACCACCTTCACGGGGTCGCCATTCAGCCCGTCGACCTTCTCCAGAAGCCCATTGAGCTGCAGTTGGAGAGCTGCGATGTAGGCGGTGCTCTGGTTGGGCACCAGCTCCAGCTTGGTGAGCACCGCCGGCGCCACCACCAGGCCCACGGGCTGCACCAGGCCGAGCCATTGCTCGTGGATCGATTTGGTGGGGATGCCGTAGTAGGCCATCAGTTGGATTCCTCCTAGGGGCTGGAGGTAAGACGAAGCAAGAGCGCCTGGCGCAGGCGGCCGGCCATCTCCTTCAGCTCCAGGAGCTCCTCCGTGGAGGTGTCAAAACCTGGATAGCGGTTCATCACACCTGATTCCGTCAAATCCTCCAGTTCGTCCTCGTCCCAGCTCCAATCAGGATCAGCATGCTGCAGCAACTGTGATAACGCCACGAGATCATGAGTTTTCCTGAATGTTTGCCCGAGCTGCAGTAAAAGCGCCTTGATGAGTTTCTCGACATACTGTTGGAGGTGATAAACATAGTCATCACGCATGCGAGAGGTGATCATGGCAACATCGAGTTCTGTCCAGTCCCAGTCACCTTCCGCTTTGGCGATCCACTCGTCTACCAAAGGGTTGCGCTCAACCATAGAGCACCTCCCCGTGATCTAATGCCTCGCGAATGATCGGATCGCCCCAGCGGTAACGCGATTCGACATCCTCTGGGCGCCAGATCAAGAGATCCACTTTAAAACCGGGCCTGCAGGCTCTGCGGATTTCGCGGCTCTTGGCAAATGGCCTACCGTCATAGGGCATCACGACCAAGAAGTCCGCGTCGGACTCCACTCGGGAATCCCCTCGGGCCTGGGACCCGAACAGGATCACCTTCTCGGGGGCAAACTTCTCCACCAACTGCCTGGTGAATGCCTCAATGCCCTCACGCGTGACGATGCGCGTGCTTCGCAGGCCTTCAGGCAGGACATCTGAGTCAGCCATGGAGCACCTCGCCATGATCCATGGCATCGCGGATGAAGGGATCCCCCCAGGCGTAGCGCTGCACCAAGCGCTGGGCGAAGTCCTGCAGGGCCTCACGGGTCACCAGGGGCGCCCGACTCGCCGGAGGGGGGAGGGTCATGACTGTCATCTTGCCGGCACCTCCTGGGGCAATGCCCCCTGGGGCCAGAGGTAGATGGCACCGGCTGGCTCCACCCGGTGGGTCTTCAGCTCGAAGGTGCGGCGGATGCGCTCGGGTTCGCGCTCCAGATCGGTGTCGATGGTCTGCAATCGCTCCTCCCAGTACTTGCGGTTGTCTTCCAGCTGGCGGCGCTCCTCCTTGATCCCGCCCAGATCGAGCAGCAGCTGATCGAGGTTTTCGTTGGTGCGGCTGCGGGTGCTGAGGATGCGTTTGCGTTGCTCCTCCAGCACCCGCACAAACCGGGCCACCTCGTCGTCGGCCCTTTTGGCCAGCTTCAAGGCGGCGTCCTGACGGCGCTCATCCACCACCCGATCGAGGGCTTCGCGCAGCTGACCCACATCAGCGCTCAGGTGCGCTTGCAACGCCGCAGTCACCAACTGCGGTGCTTCGAGCTGCTGCTGCAGGGATTCTTGCAACTCCTTCATCGCCCGTTCGCTCTTCTCCACGCTGAGCTTGCGCAGACGGCGGTTTGGATCCGCCGGATCCCACTCGGCCACCACGGCCAGCACTTCATCGTGCAGCCGCGCGGCGCCGTGGCCGTAGAGGGAGAGGCGCGCCAGCACGATCAGCTTGGCGGTGTCGTCGGCCGTGCCCAACACCGCGGCGCGGCTGAGCAGATCGCTCTGGAACCCACGCATCAGGAAGCGGTTGAGCAGCCGCATCACCAGCGGGTGCTCCAGGTGCAGGTGCACCCGATCGGCGTTCACCTCCTGCGGGTCTTGAAACACCACCGGCTGCAGCTGCGTCTCCTTGCGCCACTGCCACAGCTTTTGGCCTGGCTGCCGCGGAGGCCGCAGGGCGTCGAGCACATCGCCCCAGGCGGCTTCGCCATCCGGCAACCGGTCGGCGCTGGGGAACTCCCAGATGGCCCGATCGGGATCCGCGGCCGCCTGGGCGGGATCGCGGGGGATCAGCGCCAGCTTCTGGTTGCCGTTGCGCTCTCCGCTGAGCCGCAGGCTGGTGTTGAGGGCATGGCGGAACTGAGTGCGGCTGAAGTTCAACCACTTGGTGGAACGACTCAGATACCCCTCCAACGTGCTCACCTGCTTCTGAAGATCCCCTTTGCGTTCGCGGCTGCCCTCCAGCTCTTCATCGAGCAGCGCCCGGGTGAGCCGCAGGTCTTCCTCCTGATCCAGGCCCTTGATCTCAGCGATGGTTCTGGCCAACGCCGTGGGGTTGATGCCCTTGGCCAGCAGGTCGTTGAGCTTGCGGATCACCACCGGCGGCAGACAGCCCAGCTCTCTGCGGATCTGGTCGGTCTTGCGCACCACCGTGTCAAGCACTGTGTCTTCCGGCCGCTGGGGCAGCACGAAGTAGTGGCAGAACACCTGCGGGGCGCGCTGCAGGGTGCGGTCGATGCGGCCGTTGCGCTGCTCCATCCGGCCCGGATTCCAGGGCACATCGAAGTGCACCAGCCGTTTGCAGTGGTTCTGCAGGTTCACGCCTTCGCGCGCTGCGTCGGTGGCGATCAGGATTCGCAGGGGATCGGCATCCGGCGGGCTGTTGAAGCTGCGTTTGATCGCCTCGCGCTTTTCATCGCCGATGCCGCCATGGAAGGTGGCGATGCGGGCCCCGGCCTGGTGGCTCTCCGCGATCAATTCGCGCACGCGCCGCTCCAGCCAGTCCTTGGTGTCGGCGTATTCGGTGAAGATCAGCAGGCGCTCGCCGGCCCATTCCGCGCCTTGCTGCCCCAGGCGGGGACAGAGGTGCTGGCGGATCAGCTGCTCCAGGCGCTGCACTCGGCTGTCGGCCTCGTAGCGGGCTGCTTCGGCGATCGTCTGCATCTGGCGGAGCAGTTTCCATTCCTCCTCATTGGCTTCCAGCGCCGAGCCCACGGCCGCCTCGTGCTGGGCATCGGCCTCCTGCAGCAGCTCCTCCTCATTTCCTTCGGCGCGATCGTCGTCGCCATCGATGGAGCCCTCCAGCAGATCGAGGGCTTCGAGCCGCACCTGCCGCTGTTTGCCGGCCTTGGTGGCCCGTTTCTCCAGGGTGTTCATATGCACCCGCAAGGTGCGATCGAAGGCGGCGATCGAGCTGAGCAGGCGCTTCTGCAGGTTGGAGATCACCAGGTTTTCAGCGGCGCGCTCGCGCTTGCCGGCGCTCACCAGCCGCTGGTTGCGCAGTTCCCGATAGCGGCTGAGCAGCTCGGCCAGCTTGATCTCCGGGGTATCCGGCGGTAGGCCATCGATCACCTCCGGCACCACCAATCGCTCGGGCAGCTCCACGCCGATCTGGCGCAGGTCTTCCTTGAGCCGCCGCACCATCACGTCTTCCAGGTCTTGCTTGCGCACGGCCACGCCGCGGCAGAAGCGGGTGGGATCGAGGATCTCCAGCAGGGCCGAGAAGCTGTTGCTGTGGCCGTTGTGGGGCGTGGCCGAGAGAAACAGCTTGTGCTCGAAGCGCCGCGCCTGATCGCGGATCGCCCGGGTGAGCTTGGAATCGATCGCGAACTTCGAGCCGCTGGCCGGAGCGGCGTTGTGGGCCTCATCAAGGATCAGCAGCGCCTGCTTGCCCTCATCGCCGAGCCAGTCGCGCAGCGGCCCGGCATAGGCCTCATCGCGCACCAGCGCCTGGCTGATGATGAAGCGGGTGTGGGTGGCCCAGGGGTTGATACCCCAACCCCGCTGCCGCCGCATCTCGGTGATGTACTGCCGGTCCATCACCGCAAAGCTCAGCCCGAAGCGGCTCTCCATCTCCCCCTTCCACTGCAGCACCACCGACGGCGGCGCCACCACCACCACCCGGTGCACCTTCTGGCGCAGCAGCAGCTCCCGCATGATCAGCCCGGCTTCGATCGTCTTGCCCAGGCCCACGTCGTCGGCGATGAACAGGCTCACCCGCGGCATGCGCAGCGCCTTGCGCAACGGTTCGAGCTGGTAGGGCTTCACATCGATGCCGGCCCGCAAGGGCGCCTGAAACAGCCCCGGATCGGTGCTGGTCACGCAGTTCCAGCGCAGGGTGTTCAGGTAGCTGCCGAACACCTGAGGGTCGTCGAAGCCCCGCTGGCCCACCGTGTCCCAGGTGGTTTCGCCCAGCACCTGGGCATCCACCTCCCGCTCCCAGAACACCTCCAGCCGTTGGCCGTTGGCGTCGTCGTCGAGGCAGGCCATCCGCACCACCGTGTCGCCCTCAGGGTGCTCGGCGGGCTCCACCTCCTCCACCAGCCAGCGGTGGCTGCGGCAGTAGACCACGCAGCCGGCGCTGGGAATGGGGGTGGCCTCGGCTATCGCGGTGTTCATCTTTAGGGCGCCTGTCGGGTCAGCACAGGCATCAAGGGCTGATGGCTCTGACGCCAGTCTGCACCCAATAGAAGCCGGATTGCAGCACTACAACAACACCTTGATCCCTTGGCCCTAGAACTATGCACAGGGCGCATAATTTCGACGCTCCCGTTATCCACCTCGGATTGAGCAGCGGAAGGCAGGGCGGCCTGCCGCCCTGCGCCTAACGCAACACGGCAACGCGCGCTTGGTTGCAACACGCCTTGGCCGCCGCCCGATTGACGGTGATATTGACGGTGATTTGGCCAACTTTGCTGGTACTGGGGGGAGAAGCTCATCACTGTTCCTCCTCAGCCAGCTCGGTTTCGACGAGCCGCGCCTCCCCCGCCTGCTCCACCCGCTGCTGCAAGGTGCGGATCAGATGCCAGGCCTCGCGGCTGCTGCCCACCTGCCCCTGCGGCAGCAGCAGCCACAGCTGCTCCATCAGGCAAAGCTGTTCGGGGTAGGGCACCAGGCTCTGGGCCTGGATCCAGCCCGGATCCACCAGCCCCGGGCAGAGCGGCATCGCCAGCTGGCGATCGCCCATGCGCTTTAGCCAGGAGGGCACGTCATGGCAGCTGTTCGGCTGCTGCTCCACCTGGAAGCCATGCCAGGCCATCGCCTCGTGCAGAAGCGGTGTGATGCTGCGGCAGGGCAGCAGCACCTTGCGGGGTGCGCTCGCCCCTGCCGTGGCGGGCGGGTGGCTCACCAGCTGCAGCGGCAACGCCCCCAGCGGCACCGTGATCACACCGCTCCAACTGGGTGGGCGCTCGCTGGCGACAAGCCGTGGATGGCACCAAGACGACACGATCGCCCCATCGAGCAAGGCCTGCTTCAGCAGCAGCGCCCACTGCCGCGAGCACCGGAAGCGCGGCGGCACCGGTTGCACGCTCACCATCCCCGTCAGCAGCGGCTGATGCAAGGGGTCGGTGGCGACCCGCAGCAGGCCATCCATCAACCGGTGGGCCCGGTAGGCCAGCCGCAGCAGCCGCAGGCTCTCATTGCTGCCATACCGCAGAACGCTGGCCCCACGCCTTGGCTGCAGCCGGAACTGCTCGCCCATCAGGGCGGCGCTGCGGCAGACGGTGCTCTGGTGCAGCGCCAGGGCGCGGGCTGCCTTGGTCTGCGATCCGGTTAGCTCCAGCAGATCGAGCACATGCAGGTGCTCGAGGGGCTGCGGCGGGGCGTAGACGGTGCCAGGGCTTCGCCTTGACGGCAGGCAATCTTGAACGGTGCTGGAGTAGGCCACAGAAGGCTGTTGATCCGTAGGGGCCCAGCGTCAACAAGCCCCGCCCTGATCTATACAGTTCACGTGCGAAAGACTTCAGGCATCCCACCGCCGACCCTGCTTGCCCCCCGCCACCGCGGCGCCGTTGCGCTGCCATCTGCTGATCGGCCCGCCCGCCAGCGGTAAGACCACCCTGGCCAAGACCCTGGCGCCCCTGCTCACCGCCCCCGGTGAACCGCCGGCCCTGGTGCTCTCCACCGATGCGATCCGCGCCGAGGTATTTGGCGATGCGGCCGTGCAGGGGCCCTGGATCGACATCCAACAGCGGCTGCAGCAGCGGCTGATCGAGGCGGTGGCGGCCGGCATTCCGGCGATCATCGATGCCACCCATGCCCGCCGCCCCTGGCGCCTGGCCATCACCCAGGCCCTGCTGCTGCCGGCGCCGGTGGAGTGGATCGGCTGGTGGCTCTATACCTCCTTACCCACCTGCCTGGAGTGGAACCGCCGGCGCGAGCGTCGGGTGCCCGAGGCGGTGATCCAGGAGATGGCCGCCGCCCTGGCCGATCCGCATGTGGGGCCCAGCCGGGCGGAGGGCTTTGCGGCGCTCTGCGCGGTGGTGCCCAGCCATCACGACCACCTGGAGCCGTTGCTGGTCGCTGAGCTGGCGGCGCTGGACCGGCGCATCCGCAGCGCCCGGGCCCGCGAGACCCACTGGCAACTGCATGGCTACTCGCGCCTGCTCGATTTGGAGCGGCTGCTGTTTCTGATTCGCCTACTGAGCCGTTACCCGGAGCTCGACGCCGCCGATCCAATCACTTGCGAGCAGTTGGAGGCGATCGTCTCGCCCTTGCCGTCTGGCGATCTGGCGGAGCGGGCTGCGGCTTTCCTCGTGCGGCTGCATGGGGAGTGCTACGGCGCTGCGGGGGCGATCCGTGGCGATCTGAACTGGCTGGAGGCCAATGGCTTCTGCTTCGGGGGGGACAGCTTGGCGCCGATCCGGTTGGCGGAGATCAGGTTGCCGGAGGCGCCGCTCATCGGCGGCGTCCATGGAGGCCACCCGCCGATGGGCGATGGGCCGGTGTTCCAGCGGGTGATGACCCTGCTGCGCCACCTGCTCCACCAGCCCTTTGATCGCGATCCGGGCAGCGGCCTCACGCTTCATGAGCAGCTGATCGCCGCCACCGCCTCCATCCCCGGCGGTTACCTGCCCGGTGAAACCGCCACCCTGCGCAAGGACCTTGAGAAGCTGCTCACCCCCTACGGCTTCCGCGCCGCCAACAACAATGTGCGCCACGGCTACGCCCTCGGCACCGCCGTGCTGTCGGCGCCGCGGCTGCGGGAGATCCAGGCCCTGGTGCAGCAGGCCGCCGGCCGCCTCGCCGATCCCTCCGCCCAGCCCTTACTCGCAGAACTGGAGCAGCGCCTGGCCTGGGCCGGCCTCGATCAGCCCGCCCCGCCCCTGCGGCTCTATGCCCGCCACGGGGTGGTCGACACCGCCCTGGTGCGGCGCGAGTCACTCGCAGCTCCCCGGGGCGCCGAGGCGATCGAGCAGGCCATCGCCCAGAGGCGCCGGGTGCTGCTCAAGCGCTTTTCCAGCGCCGGCAGCCACGGCGGCACCACCATCGGCGATGGCTCAGGTGAATGGCGGGTGTGGCCGCTGCAGCTGATCTTTCACCATGTGGGCTGGTATCTCTGCGTCGAGGAAGACGTGATCGGCCAGGAAAACGGCCTGATCCGCTGCGAACGGCTCGATCGCCTCGCCCTCCAGAGCACTTCACCCCGCAGCGGCTCGCTGCATAGCGGCCCGAGCGATGGCCTGCGCCGCAGCCCCGAACGGCAGCACGCCGCCCTGCAACGGCTGGAGCGATTGCTGCACCACAGCGGCGGCATCCACTTCGGCGACGACATCAAGGCCCAGCTGGCCCTGGCCAGTTCCTCTCCCCGCGCCCGCTCAGGCGTGCTGCAGACCCTGCGCTTCTCGGCCACCCCCTGGGCCTTCGCGTTCCTGCGCGAGGGCATGGGCCGCTATCCCCGCGAGCAGGTGCGCTTCTCCAGGCCCCTACCAGGCGATTCCTGGTGGCATCACCCCGCTGCGCCCCACCTGCTGGAGCCCAACGCCCCCACCGACAGCCATCCCTACCCCCTGGAGCTGGATCTCCCCAGCTGGACCCTCGCCGCGGACATCGATCTGCGCACCTGGCTCTATGGCTTTGGCGAGGGGATTCGTGTTGAGGCCCCGATAGCACTGCGGCAGGAACTGCTTACCCGTTGCCGGGCCATGCTCGCGGCCCATGGGGAGCCCGCCCAGGGAGCCACAGCTCGCGAGGGTGCGAGCCCTGCCGAGGCCGACCGGCAAGCCAGCCGCCAACGCCAGGAGGAACCGCCGCCGCGAGCGCCCTTCCCCAAGCGCCTGCGGCGAGGGTGATGGCGGCTGCCAGGGCAGCTGGATCTATGCGGCATCGTAAGTGGCCTCCCCTCGCAATTCATCGCAACATATCAACCTAGATCATCGCGATTGGGGTTGATCATCTGAATCACTCATTGTAAGCTTTAGCGGCAAACTGATGTTCATTGTGAATAGAAATGCACTCAGGTGATAATTGGCTGCTACTTGGCAGAGACAAGAAGTGGGTCAATATACTAGAATTTTGGGACAAAAGTCAGGACCACGATACGCTTAATGTATTTCAGGCTCTTAACGATAATACCTTCGACATTCTAGAAAGTCTTTACCCGGCCCACGAATCACTACTGCATGCTCTTGCCGCATACATTGCTCATGGCCATCCTAAGAATTCTCAATCGCGACGATGCCTACCAGCCCCAAAGCCCTGCTGCGCCTTGTATGTCAGCACTGGCCAATCGACAACCAGTGGCATCGGGTTCGCGATGGGCAACTTGGTGAAGAAGTCCACCACTATCAACATGATGCTCGGCTGGAGCGAGATCCAGGCGCTGGAGAGGGCGCAAGACCAGCTGCCCCTGCCTGGCCGCTGCCCCTGGCTAAGGAGGTGCCCTGGCCCCTGTTTAATGGCGCCAAGTTTGATCGGCTGGTGAGCCGCTACAGGGATGGACATTCTCGTGATGGGCGGCACGCGCTTTGTGGGCAAGCCTTTGGTGGCGCAGCTGCAGGCCAGCGGCCATCGCCTCACCCTGTTCACTAGGGGCCGCCAAGCGGTGCCGGCCGGGTTGGAGCACCTGGTGGGGGATCGCACCGATCCGGCGGCCCTGGCCCAGCTGCAGGGGCGCCGTTTTGATGTGATCGTCGACAGTTCTGGTCGCAGCCTGGAGGATTCCAGCGCCGTGATCGCCTGCACCGGCGCCCCCAGCCATCGATTTGTCTATGTGAGTTCGGCTGGGGTCTATGCCGATAGTGAGCTCTGGCCCCTCCACGAAGAAAGCCCCACCGATCCCCAGAGCCGCCACGCCGGCAAGCTGCACACAGAAGCCTGGTTGCGCCAGCAGGGCATCCCCTTCACCAGTTTTCGGCCCACCTACATCTACGGGCCCGGAAATTACAACCCAGTGGAGAGCTGGTTCTTCGATCGGATTGTGCACGGCCGCCCCGTGCCTCTGCCCGGCGATGGCAGCACGATCACCCAGCTGGGGCACGTGGAGGACCTAGCGGCGGCGATGGCGCGCTGCATCGAGGTGGATGCCGCTACCAATCGCATCTACAACTGCACGGGGCTGCAGGGCATCAGCTTCCGGGGGCTGGTGGCGGCTGCCGCCAGGGCCTGTGGCCGCGATCCAGCCGCCGTGGAGATCCGCAGCTTTGATCCCGCCGGTCTAGACAAAAAAGCCCGCAAAGCTTTTCCGCTGCGCCTGGCCCATTTCCTCACCGATACCTCCCGAGTGCGGCGGGAGCTGGCGCTGCAACCCCGGTTCGACAACCTGGAAACCGGCCTAGCGGACAGCTACGCCAACGACTACGCCCAGCAGCCCCCCACCAACCCAGATTTCAGTGGTGACGAAGCGCTACTGGCCTGACAGTCCCACAGATCCGCATTAACAATGTTTTCACGAATATATCTATAGTGAAAATATCAAGGCCGATAGGCAATATTCTCAGCAAGCCCTAAATATAAACTTTAGTGGCTATTCAATCTTGGCAGGGCCCATGCCAGCGGCCAGGTAGTGGATAGCCGAGCTCAGGGCCAGGGCCAGCGACGGCCAAAACAGCCACCAGCCCAGCCGTTGCAAAAAAGCGCTGGCTGGCCAGGAGGCAGGCCAGAGCAGCAGCAGCAGGCTGAGGCATTGGAGCACCGTCTTGGCCTTGCCGCTGCTGGATGCCGGCCCACCGCTGGTCTGGCCGGCCCGCCAACCGGAAATAAGCAGCTCCCGGGCCAGCAGCAGCCATACCGCCCATAGGGGCAGGATCTGTTGCTGGGCCAGCCACAGCAGGGGGGCGCTCACCAGGATTTTGTCGGTGAGTGGATCGAGGCGGGCACCCCATACCGAGCCGCCGCCGGCCCTGCGGGCCAATGAGCCATCCAGCCAGTCGCTGAGGCTGCCGCCAAGCAACAACAGCCAGGCGATTACCGGCTGCTGGGCGCTGAGGGCTAGCAGCAGCGGCAGGGCGATTACAGCCCGCATCAAGGTGAGCCCATCGGCCAACTGCCGCAGACGTCTGGGGTTCATCGGCGCATGCCACGCTCAGACCCAGAATGCCTGCACATCGATCCCTCCACCCGTGGTGCAACTACCGGTCTCAGCCGTGATGACAGCGCCAGTGCTGAGTGTCAGCGCCGAAACGCCGCTGCAAGAGGCGGTCAAGTTGCTCAGCGAAAAGCACATCAGCGGTTTGCCGGTGGTGGATGCCGCCGGATTGCTGGTGGGTGAACTGAGCGAAAAGGATCTGATGGTGCGGGAGAGCGGTTTCGATGCCGGGCCCTATGTGCTGTTGCTAGACGCCGTGATCTACCTGCGCAATCCGCTGCAATGGGATAAGCAGGTGCACCAGGTGTTGGGCAACACCGTGGCCGAACTGATGAGCTCCCATCCCCACAGCTGCGCCGCTGATCTGCCCTTGCCGGCAGCGGCGAAGTTGTTGAATGAGCGCAGCACCCAGCGCCTGTTCGTGCTCGATGCCAACCACAAACTTGTCGGTGTGCTTACCCGCGGAGATGTGGTGAGAGCGCTGGCGAATGCCGAATGAGCTGCAGGGAGGCTGGCTGGGAACTATTCCAGCTGCCCTGCACAACTCAAGGTGGCGGTAGCGGCAATGGTGGTGGCATGGCTGGACTTTGCTGCGGCAGGGGTGACGGCTGCACAGAGGCAGGCGAGCTGGAGGCTTGGGCAGTAGGTACAGGTGGCGGCGCCACCAGGTTGGCTCTGGCTGGCTGGCCGGTTTCGGCTGCACCAGTGGGCGCTGGGCCAGGGGCAGGGCCGCCTTGGGGGTTGGCCGTTCCCCGGTTCTCCGGCTCAAGCACTTCAGCTGGACTGGCTTCCAGGGCCGGCAAACTGGTGCCCTGGGGCAGGATCACTGGCGCACTCAGGTCATCGGGGAATTTGAGGGGCTCTGGCGGCTCGCTGGCGGAAGCGGGATTGTTGTTGTCCTGGCGCTGGCGTTCCCGCAGGGCCAGGGGATCGGCGCTGATCGGCGGTTCCCGCAGCGGCGCCTTGTCGTTGGAGCGATGCGGATCGCTGCCCCGCGGTGCCCAGAACAGCCGGGCCAGCGGCTCCACCCCCTGCTCCATCAGCCGATTGAAGCCGGCTAAAACGCGATCGACCAGCTGGCCGCCGAGGGTCTGGCCGCATTGGAACGGATTACCGCAGCCCTGGGAGACGTTGCGCAGGGCCAAACCCGCCAGCAGGGATCCCCGCAGGGGAACGGACCGGCGGCTCAGCCTCAGCATGTAGGGCACGTGCACAAAACTGGTGGCCCCACCGCTGATCCAGTTGGCGTCGGCATTGCTAAAGCCTTTTTCACCGGGAATGATGAAGCGACTCTTGGAGGCGTGGTCTGGGAGGTAGGCGGCCCTCAGTCCGCGGCTGCGGGCCAGGGCACGGGTTTGCTCCAGGGTGAGGCCATCGCGGCTCATCAACACCTCCAGCCTGCCGTCGGCGCGCAGCCCAAACAGCATCCGAATCCTGGGCAGGAAATAGCGGATCTGCTGACCCATCGAAATGCTGTAGGCCCCCTTGTATTGCGGCGGTGGCTGTTCCAGATCGTTGTAGATGCTGTGCAGGCCGCCGATGAAGGTGTCGTAGCGGCGGGACCGCTCCGCAGTCAGTTCGCCATAGCCAAACTCCACCCCGCCATCGTTGCGAATGCCCAAAAAGGCCCGCTGACGAGCTGCTGTGCGGTTGATGCCTCGCCACACCCGCTCACCCAGCTTTAAATCGCCCAGCGGCACCGTGAGCTCGCGGCCCTGGGCGTCCACGTGCCGCTCATACATGGGTCCGGAGACAAAGGCCAGGGCGCTGCTGTCGGCGTAGGCCTCCTGTTCGCGGTCCCAGCCCTCCAACAGATCGATTCCCACCTGGCGTGGATCGAAATCCAGGGCATAGGCCTCTTGGTCGGCCAGGTAGCGAAAAGGCTGGCCATCGGCGGCGGTAAGCAGCTGGGCAACCGCCTTGGGCCGCTCGGGCATCGGTGGAGCTATGGCCACCAGAAAGGTGATAAGCCCCACCGGCAGGGCAATCATCCAGGCCCGCTTGACGCGCCACAGCCGGCGCCGCACTGGCCTGGATCTGTTGCGGGAGCTAGCGGGGGCCTGGGGGCTGACCAGCTGCCTACGGGAGAGTGTCTTCAAGCAACCAGAGGCCCGCCGGCCAACAGCCAGATGAGCTCACGTTGGGGGCGGGTGCGGCTGCCCGTCAAGCGAGACAACAACTAAACAGCCCCAAAGGGGGCATAGATGTTAAACAAAATTGGTTGGCACTGCTCGTAAATGCAGCTTATGCCAGGCCCATCCCCCGCAAATATGCAGGACGAGCCTGGGTGGCGCTGATCGTGGCCTGCACGTTGGGGTAGGGGCTGAGGTCGAGCTGGGGGAAGAAGATCGGCAGGTAGGCCAGGTAGGCATTCACGGCACAGTCGGCCACGCTCCAGTCGCCAACAGCATCGGGCCCTGCCAAGGGGGCCAGCAGCGAGCGACCGCCGGCCAGCAGCCGATCGAGCACCTCCATCAGGCGAGGAAACTCCTTTTCGCGGTTGGTGGGCACGAACAGGGCTATCGCCAGGGTGGCATTGGCGAACAGCACCCACTGGCTGGCCAGGGCCCGCCGCTGGGCACCGCCGGGACCCTGGAATTCGCCGCCGTAATGCTCAGCCAGGTGCAACAAAATTGCACCACTTTCAAACAGATTGAGTGGTTGTCCCTGGCTGTCGCTGAAGGCTGAGTCCACCAAAGCCGGCACCTTGGCGAAGGGATTGATGTTGATAAATGGCTGCTGGCGGTGTTCGCCTGCCTCCATATCCAGCTGCACCCACTGATAGGGAATGCCCTTCTCCTCCATATACCAACGGGGCATGGAGGCGCGGGAACGGGCACCGCCGTAGAGGCTGAGGGTCATGGCCATGGCCTGCAGTGGATTGGCATCCTCTCCCAGCAGCGACAGAGGCACCAGCGGCAGAGGCAGCAGCGGCAGCAGCAGTCGCCTCCCCGGCTGTGGGGGCCCAGAATCAAGATCTTGAGCGGAGTCGGTGCGTGATCGAGCCGAAAACCGGCCAAAACCCCATGCCCCAACCCCAGCAGCCAGACAAGCTGCAGAGGTGGGCTCCCTACCTGGTGGGCCGCTGCCGGCGGGGCATTGTGGGCAGCAGCAGGTATGCCCAGCGGCTAAGGGAACAAATCCGCCAGGCCGCCGCCGACCCCAAACTTCCAGCGGTGTTGATTAGCGGCGAGCCGGGCCTGGAAAAGGACAACATCGCCGCCCTGATTCATTACGGCTCGCCAGCCCGCAAGCGGCCACTGCTGCGAGTTGATGGGGCCAGCCTGGGGGAAGACGGGGCCCAGTTATTCGGCACAGAGGCAAATAATGGCGAAAATGGACTGCTGGCTTGCATAGATGGCGCCGGCCTGCTGATCGATCAACTCGATCGGGTGCCCAAGGCCCTGGGGCCCGCCCTGCAGCGGCTGGCCGAAACTGGCCAATGGCAACCGGCCGGGGCGGGGGCCGGGGCCGGGGCCGGGGCGATCCGGCAATTCAGCGGCAGGCTGTTCTTCACCACCGAGACGGCGGCGCCGCTGCTGGATCGCCACTGCAGCTTGATCCGGGTGCCACCGCTGCGGGTGCGGCGCCAAGATCTGGGCGAATGGCTGCGCTACGGCGTCCGCCAGCGCAGTCTCAAGCTGGGCTGGCAGCCAGCACCGCGGGTACCGGAAACAGTAATTAAACGGCTGCAGAGCTACGACTTCCCCAACAACTTACGCGAGTTGGAGGTGCTCATCTATCGGGCGATGCAACAGGCTCGCCGCCAGGGACTGCAAAAGTCTGTGGATGCTAAACAGTCTGTGGATGCTAAACAGGCTGCCGAGACGCAACAGGCTGCCGGTACGCAACAGGCTGCCAGGACGCAACAATCTTCCGATACTCAAAAGTCTGCCGGCAAGCGCAGCCAGCCAGAACCGCAACAGCCGGTAGAGCTGCCGGAGGATGTGTTTTGGACCGACGAGCGCAACCCCCGGCCCCGCTTTGATCTCTGGCGCTGGAAACCGGCGCTGCGCAACTGGATGCGCTCCCCCAGGCTGTGGAACACGCTGCTGTTCGGGCTGGTCAGCTGGATATTTGTGCTGGTGAACCTGTGGCTGTGGCTGGGCCCCCAGGACCGGGCCCACAACGGTGGCTTGAACCTGTTCTGGGCCTGGTGGTGGCCACTGATTTTGATCACCTATCCGCTGGTGGGCCGGCTGTGGTGCTCCTTTTGCCCCTTCATGGTGTGGGGCGAAATTGTGCAAAGGCTGGCGGGCCGCCTGGGCTGGCAGCCCCGACCCTGGCCGCGGGGGGACAGCGATAGCTGGGGGGCACCCCTGCTGGCGGCCGGTTTCGCCTGCATCCTGCTCTGGGAGGAATTGGCGAACCTGGAGAACAGCGCCTGGCGCAGCAGCACCTTGCTACTGCTGATCACGGCCGGGGCGGTGCTGGGCTCGCTGCTGTTTGAGAAGCGCTTCTGGTGCCGCTATTTGTGTCCGGTGGGGGGCATGAACGGCTTGTTCGCCAAGTTGGCGATCACTGAACTGCGCGCCCAGGTGGGCACCTGCAGCGGCAGCTGCAGCAGCTATGGCTGTTTCAAGGGTGGGCCTGCGGTGGGGGAAGGGCTGGCCACGCCGGGCTGTCCGCTCGCCACCCATCCGGCCCATCTGGCCGACAACCGCAACTGCGTGCTCTGCCTCACCTGCGCCCAGGCCTGTCCCCACCGCTCGGTGCAATTGAGAGTGCGACCACCAGCGGCCGATCTACAGCGGGAAATGCAACCTCCAGCCGCTGAGGCGGGGCTGATCCTGGTGCTGGCCGGCGGGGTGTGCCTGCACCACTGGCAAAGGCTGTGGGGCTGGCTGGCCTGGGCGCCAAGCTCACTCCATAACGGGCCCCTGCTGCCGCAGCTAGCGATCGCCACAGCCACCTTGGCCCTGCCCGCGGCGGGCTTCCTACTGCTGCGACCGATCGCCCCAGCCCGCCAGCGCCGGCTACTGCTCTATGCCCTGCTGCCGCTGCTGTGGGGCCTGCTGCTGGCAAGACACCTGCCGCTTGGCCTAAGCGAGGCGGGCCTGTTAATGCCGGTGAGTACCGGCCTGGCTTGGCCAGGCTGGAGCGCCGATCCCCATGTGGTGGCCTTCTGCCAGAGCCTGGTGCTGCTGGTGGGTCTGCTGGGCAGCCTGGTGCTGATGCGCCGGCTGGGGCCCCAGGCTGGCTGGAGGTTGACCCTGGCTAGCGGCAGCTGTCTGCTGCTGGCCGCAGCCGGTCGCTGGCTGGTGGCCATGCCGCTCTAGCCAAAGTCCAGCGGCTAGCACCGGTGAGTGGCGCACCTGGGCACTGCGACCCACATACACCCAGGCCATGCCACCGCCCACCAGGGGCCACCACAGCCGTTGATAGAGCCTAGGCACCGCCTCCAGCTGATCGAGCTGGGCCAGACAGGCCTGGTCCACCCACACCAGTTCGCCCTGCAGCAGGCAGCCGGCCGCCTCCACCGAGCTCACCGGCACCGCCATCGGGAATGGGCCTAAATCATGCAATCGCAAGCCCTCCATGGCGGCCGGGCCCTCCCAGCGGGCCGTTGCCAGCCAGCGGTGATTGGCATGGCCCCGTTTGAGCGTGCCGTAGACGAACACGGGGATAATGCGATTGGTTGCTTCCATGGATTCGATGACCATCGCCCTGTTGATTGCCCTGGCCGGTTCCCTACTGCTGATGGTGCTTATCGTCAAGAAGCTGGAGCAACAGGCCTGAACCAGCTGGTCAGGGCTGGGCCACGAGCCGCAGCCCCAGGCCATTGGGATCAGCCATGGCGCTTTATCCAAGCCTTTGGCCTGTACCCAGCTCAGCTGAGATCTGGGCGGTTAAATGAGGTTGCAAGGGTGGCCCCAATTTGCCCATCGGCATCCCGCAACTAATGCAGCGCCTGCTCGTCTATGGCGGCGTTGGCCTGGTCAGCGCCGGCCTCACCTTGTTGGGGCTGCAGTCTCTTTTGGCGGATCGGTTGGAGCGAGCCGCCCTGGCCAACCTGGCCAACGCCACCAGCCTTAGCTTGCGCCTGGCCGACTTGGCCCTGGAACGATTTCCCCGAGAGGCGGTGGCTGAGATCAGCGGACTCACCCTGGCCGCCACACCTCCGCCGCAACCCAGAGAGGCCGATCCATTGTTAGAGCGGCAAAGCGCTGGCCTCCAGGCGGAACTCTGTCGGCAATTGGAAACCTGCTTGCCAGTGCTGCCCAGCCAGGCGCCTTACCGAGGGGTATGGGTGGAGCTGCCCTCCAGCATGGAGACCAGCTGGTTGTTCGCACCGCTGCCGCTCCCCAATCCCTGGCCGCCGCCAACGGAGCTGCTCAGCCTGGCGGTACTGGCGGGATGTCTGGTGAGCACCACCTTTTATCTGGCCCTGGAGGTGCGGCGGCCCCTGGGGCAACTGCGCCGCAGTCTCAATGCGGTTGATCTCGATGCCAGTTCAGCACCCCTGCCAGAGCGCGGTACGGCGGCGGTACGCCAGCTCACTGGCCGCTTTAACGCCATGCTGTTGAGGCTGGAGGCGGGGCGTCGCGAGCGGGCCTCGATGTTGGCCGGCATCGGCCACGACCTGCGCAGCCCGCTGACAAGGCTGCGGCTGCGGCTAAGCCTGGCCGAACAAAGACCGTTGCGCAGCGAAGAACGGCAGCGCAGCAGGGCCGATCTCGATGCCGCCGATCTCGATGCCTTGGAGCGGATCATCAACCAATTCATTGCCTTTGCCGCTGGCGCCGAGTCAGAAGCGGCGCTGCTAGTGCCCCTCGATCAATTGGTGGGCGAGGCGCTGGCGGCGGTCTCGGCTCCGATTGAGCTGAGGCTCGTGCCGCTGGAGCGGTGGGTGCGGCCGATCGGCCTCAGCCGGGCGCTTGCCAATCTGGCTGACAATGCATTGAGCCACGGCAAACCGCCATTGCTGGTGGTACTGGAACCAATCGGCGATCAGGGCTTCCGGATCAGCTTGGCCGACTGCGGCGAGGGTATTCCGCCAGGCCTTTGGCAGCAGGCGATCGAACCCTTTCAACGCCTCGATCCGGCCCGGGGAAATACCGGACATTGCGGCCTGGGACTGGCGATTGTCGAGCGGGTGGCCCGGGCCCATGGGGGCCAACTGAGCTGCCGTGCCCTGCAGCCGAGCCCAGAGCGGCCGCAGCGCTTTGCAGTGGAGTTCAGCGGCTGGTCACAACCTGTCACAACTGCGCTGGGGGCAGTCATACCTCAGTCACATTTGAGCTCCAGGCTGGATTTGACCTCAAAGAGCAAAGCTCAATGATCGAACAATCAACTAACTCAAGAACGACAAGATTTTGGCTATTCAACCGTGGTGGTGGGCGAGCTGCTGCCATGGTGGCGGCCCTGGTGCTGGGCGTGAGCGGCCCGATAGCCTTCAGTGGCGCCAGTGCTTCTGCCCAGACGATCTGGGGCGAGAGCGGAGCGCGCAGGCTGCAGTCGATGCCCAAGCTCACCCCAGAGCAGCAAAAGAAGCTGTTCCCTGGCCGCAAGGAACTACTGCTGAAAGAGCATCAGGAGCGGATTGCGCTGCTCCAGAAAAGCCAGAGCTGTGTGGGAGCAGCCACCAATAGCGATGCCTTGAAGACCTGCTTAATCGAAGACCGCAAGGCCAACACCGAACTGCGCAGGCGCATGCACGAACAGATCCGGCAGCTCTACGAACGCAATGGTATCCAACTGCCCCCGCCCGGCCCAGCAAAGGAGCGCCGCGGCGAACCCGGTGGCAGGGGAGCAGCTCTAGAGCCCTAGGCAGCATGGGGCTGATGGGCCCAGAATGAATTGGCGGTTTCAGAGGATCACAGCCTGAAGCAAACGAGCAAAGTCCGGTGGTGAGACGTCCGCAAGCCGCCTCAGAATCCAGCCATGTCCCGCAACTTCCCACAACTGTGCCGCAGTTGTGCTGGATCGATCCCCTGGTGAAGCCCCCCTGGTGAAGCCCTCAGTCAGCTCACTCACCGTTGCCACTGCGCAGATCGCCGGCGCGGATCGGCCCAGCACCAGGGATATACCCCTGGTGCTTGTGCATGGACTTTGGGATACCCCATCCCTGTTTGATCCGCTCAAGGCAGCATTGGCGGGCAGGCGCCAGCCCCTGTTGATTCCCTATCTCCCGCAGCATTGGGGTGCTAGCTCCTTAGCCGAGCTGGCAGGTCTGCTAGGTAGCCACATCGATGCCGCCTTTGGCGTCGATCAACCCATCGACCTACTTGGTTTTTCGATGGGAGGAGTAGTTGGCCGTTACTGGATTCAACTGCTGGGGGGGCACTGCCGTACGCGACGCCTGTTCAGTGTAGGCAGCCCCCACAAAGGAACCTGGGCAGCTATACCAGTGCCGGCCTTTCTGCTGCGGGGCATCGCCGATATGAAACCAGGCAGTGCCTTGCTGCAGCTTCTCGACAGGGATCTATCCCGCCTGCAAGGGGTAGATTGCCGCAGCTATTACTGCCCCAACGACCTCACCGTATTTCCAGGCTGGCGGGCGACACTGCCCCTAGGCCCAAGTTTGGCCATACCAGTAGGCAGCCATCGGCAACTGATCACCCATCCAATGGCCCTAGAAATCCTTTGCCGTGATCTACTAATACCTTGAGCAACGGAGCAATGCCGATCAGCCCGCACTTACGGGGGCGAGGCGGTCGCAAAGACCCAAAGGGCCCACTTGGTGAGTTTTAGGCCATGGCAGATCTTGCCTGGCTGGGGCCAAAACATGACAGGAGCCTGCCGATCAAGGCAGATGGCCATTTTGACCTTAGCCAGACGGGCTACGGGCCCTCGGGACGCCCCTGAACCACGGGTCAATCAGAGGCAAGCCTTAATTCCCAGAGTCGCCTGAAACGGGCTGATTGCACTGCCCAGCTGGCTAAGGGTGCACAGATGCATTAAAATCTATGAAGGTTTCATTGCAACCGACTTTCCGTGGGCTTGTCTCGAATTTCCCTGCTGCTAGCAGCTGATATAATGATTAGTTCAGGAGTGGCCAACGCGGCGCCAACCTGCACCTTTCTGCAGCCAATCGGCGGCGACGGCAACAGCCCGATTGTGACCAAGAAGCTGAGCCGCGCCAAGGTAATGCCCTTCGCAAAAACAAATTGGAATACCGATTTTACCGTAAATCAACCCTACACTAGTTTTAAGTTTTTCTTTACGGCAGACACCTCCGATGCTAAGGCCAAGTATCCGGTGGAAGGCTTCATGAAATTCAGCGACGGCACTAGCCTTCAGGTAATCAATGAGAACATGAGCCCTCCCATTGGCAGCGGGCGCATGTTTGGCCCATTCGCGGCAGTTCCGGGCAAGCAAGCCAGTCAAATGAACTTTAAGGTGGGTGATAGCAGCAACCCGGCAGCGATTGGCTTTAGCTATAGGATTTCAGTTCAGGGCTGCCGCTGATTCCATGGCCCTTTCACCCCTGCCTGCTTCCATGACCTGCGAACCTCGGCGCCGCCTGCGCCGCACCGCCCGCAGTATCACCCAGGCGGGGGTGTTAGCGCTAGCTACGACTTTGCCGTTATGGGGGCCTTCCGCTCAAGCCCTTGAACAGGTGATCATTAAAGTGCCGCTGCTGGAGACCAGCATCACGGTAGATCTAAATGAACTAACGGATCCGAACCTCCTGGTGAGGGGAAATAGTGATTTAGCCGAATTAGACCGGGCCAGTAACGGTGCCATCGGTCGCAAATTGATCGAACTTCTAAATGCTCCGGTGCCACTGAGCCTTGCCCAAGTAGCCGATGGTTCAGTGGGTTCCCCTCTATTGGAGCAGGCCCTGCTGGTGCTCTCCTCGTTCGGCAGTATTCAAGGACGTAGCCCAGATCTCAGCGGCCGCACCCTTCAGGAGGCTTTTCGCAAAGCTTCCATCAATGGCGAACCCAGCCTGCTGGCCTTGATGAAGGCGATCCCCGGAAAATCTGTCACCTTGGATTTGGGTCGGGCCCGCTTCATCATCGAACAGATGCAAAGGCAGCACCGCCGCGCCGAAGCCCTGTTGAAATCCACCCCAGCAGTTACTGTCACAGCGGCAACTGGTGATTCTCTACCGCTGCAACGCTCGGAAGTTCAGCTGGCGGTGCCCCACCGGAAAGAGCCGCTCAAGTTGCTATTGCTAAGGCCCACTCGCGGAGGAAACGGTCATTTGGTGGTGATCTCCCATGGTCTTTGGGATGGGCCAGAGAGTTTTGAGGGCTGGGCAAGGCTGCTGGCGGGTCAGGGCTACAGCGTGGTGTTGCCCTATCACCCCGGCAGCGATAGCAGCCAGCAGCAGGCCATGCTCAGCGGCCAAGTACCGCCACCTGGTCCGGAAGAACTAGAACTGCGGCCCCGCGATATCAGTGCCGTAATTGACGCAGTAGCCGCTGGGCGGCTACCAAGTTTTGCTGGAGTAAGGGGTGATCGGGTAGTGGTGATTGGCCATTCATGGGGGGCCACCACCACCCTGCAGCTGGCCGGAGTCAAACCCAGCGATACCCTGCTGCGCTCCCGCTGCTCCGACCTCAACGACCCAGAACGCAACCTCAGTTGGACACTGCAGTGTAGTTGGCTAAAGGGGGTTCGTCGCGGTGCCATACAGGATGCACGGGTGATTTCGGTGGTAGCCGTAAGTCCGCCAACTTCGCTCTTGTTTGATCAAGGGGCAGCCCAGGGCATGACCGGCCGGGTGCTATTGGTGAGCGGCAGCCATGACTGGGTGGTACCGCCCGACCCAGAAGCGATTAACCCCATGGCCCGCAGTAGAGCCCTGGGCAACCGGCTGGTGCTAGCCAAAGGTGGCGATCACTTCAACCTAAGGCCTGGCACCAGTGCCGATGGTGGCGTTCTTGGCCCATTGATCCTGGCTTGGACAAAGGGTTCGTTTGCGGCAGGCGCTGGCGTGAGACCCGCCCCTAACGCCAGCTCATTCATAACTGATTCAGGCTGGGGCAACAGCCAAATCCCCCTAAGAGACGTCACAACTCGCCTTGGCACTAATTAAGCATTTGTACAGTGCTTAATTTTAACCGAATCAGACTGATAGCGGTGGGGAAGGTACGCAAGAGCTGGATTCGCGAGGGTATTGCCCTGTTGCTAAAACGCCTACCTGGGCTGAGCATCTTGGAACTACGTGATGGGGGCATGGAGCGGGAAGCCGGTGCCGTGTTGCTGGCAATCAAGCCCGATGAGCAACTTGTTGTTCTCAGTGAAGAGGGGGAATGTTTAACCTCAGTGAAGTTTGCCCAGAAGTTGTCTCAGCTGGGGTCTGACCGCCTGGCCTTTGTGATTGGCGGCGCCGGCGGCATAGATGCATCACTAAAAGAGAAAGCCGCCTGGTGCCTCAGCCTCTCACCGATGACATTCCCCCACGAACTAGCAAGATTGATACTACTAGAACAAATCTATCGGGCCCAGTCGATCCTACAAGGAGGCCCTTATCACCGAGAATGAGAGGTAAAAAATTCTCGTAAACGACATCAATATCAAAACATTGAGGGAACTTCAAAATTTCAAGTCTCGCGATCTAGCGACGAGAGAATGCTATCAATCTCTGCGCGCCTCCAGACTCGCAGGGTTGAGCTCGGCTGGTAGGGAATTGGCTAAAATCGGTTGAGATGACCTTAGATGAACTTGGATAAGATAAGACAAAATAGTAATGGTCTCCATCTTAGGAGTGCCAACATGCAACAGCGGCGGGGCAATGGCAGCAGATCAGACTGTCACTAAGCCAGAATGGCGAATCAAGGCCTCGCTATTGGCAGGGCGACCTCGAAACTGCTCATACACTTCGGCGGGGGAACGGCTGCCACCTAAGCTCAACACAGTGGCCCGAAAACGTCTGCCGATGGCAACAATTTCATCCTCCTGGTCAAGGCCTACCTCTTCAAAAGCACTGAAGGCATCGGCACTTAATACCTCAGCCCACTTGTAGGAATAGTAGCCAGCGGCATATCCTCCGGCAAATATATGACTGAAGGCGCAGAGGAAGGCGTCTTCTTTAATTGGTTCCAGTATGGTGGTGCTAGGGGCCAACTTACGCCTTAGTTGATCAGGTGTTTCACCACTGGTGGGACTCCAGCTACTGTGCAGCCTCAGGTCAGTTAACGCTAAATGGACCTGCCGCAAGGTGGCAGAGCCACCCATAAAGGTGCGGGCGGCCAGCAATTTTTGATACTCCTCTTCCGGCAGGGGAGCGCCGCTCTGCCAATGGCGGGCCATGCCAAACAAGGTGGCCCGATCATAACACCAGTTCTCCATAAACTGACTGGGAAGCTCTACTGCATCCCACTCCACCTGGTTGATCCCAGCAGCTTGAGGTCGATCCACGGTGGTGAGCATGTGCTGTAGGCCGTGGCCAAATTCGTGAAAGAGCGTTTCTACTTCATCAAATGTCATCAGGCTAGGAGTATCTCCAAGCGGTGGGCTCTGGTTGCAAATCAGATAAGCAACCGGCAGCACTGGTGCGCCGCTGCCACTGATACCTCGCCCCAAACACTCATCCATCCAGGCACCGCCCCGCTTACTACCGGGCCTGCTAAAGGGATCAAGATAGAAGGAAGCCAGGGGCAGTTTGCTGGCAGCATCGAGTACATGAAAAAAGCGAACATCGGCATGCCATCGTGGTGCCAGATTTTTGCAAATTTTATTATCACCAGCTAACTCCTCACCGGTTTGATTTTCGCCGGTTTGATTAATGCTATTTGGATTGCTGACAGCGAGATCGCTGCCATCTATATTTTCGACAGTCAGATCATTCGCGGCCAGGTTATCGCCATGAACTTGATCGGCATCGACAATGCGAATATCAAAAAGTCTCTGGCAGAGCTGAAACAGGCCCTGCAGCACCTGCTGAAGTGGAAAGTAGGGCCTTAAGGCCTCGCTATCCAGCTCAAAGCTCTCTTGGCGCAGCAGTTCAGACCAGTAACTAAAGTCCCATGGCTTAAAGTCCTCTGCCTCTGGGCAGCCATGGCGCTGGGCACAAGCCCGCAGTTGTGCTAATTCAGCCTGGGCCACTGGATAGGCTGCTGCTCGCAGTTCCTCCAGTAGCTGTTCCACCTCTGCCACAGAATCAGCCATCTTGGCGGCCAGGCTCACTTCCGCCCAGTTTGCATAGCCTAATAGCTGGGCTTGCCGCAGCCGTAAACTAAGAATCTGCTCAATCAAGGGCAGATTGTTTAAATCACCGCTGGCGGCCCTACTCACCTGGGCGCGATACACTTGTTCGCGTAGGTCACGCCGCTGGCTGTATTTGAGAAATGGCACTAGCCGAGGCATATCCAAACCCATCCGCCAGCCAGTCTCGCCGGCTTGCTGGGCCGCATCGGCCAGCAACTGACAAAGACTGGCTGGCAAACCGGCCAGGTCAGCTGCTTCGCTGAGGTTGAGACTCCAACCGTTGGTGGCATCAAGCACGTTATTTCCATACTGGGAGGCCAACTGGGCCAGGGTGGCGGTAGCGGCATTGAACTCCTGCTGCTCTGCTCCCTCCAGGCCCACCCCCCGCAACTGCATATCCCGCAGTTCCGCCGCCACAATGCGCCGCTGGGTGGTATCAAGGTTTTGATCCCCAGCCTGCAGTTGTTCCAGAGCTCTGTAAATAATGCGTGATTGGCCCACCCGATTGCCAAAAGCCACTACTGCAGCCTGCTGGCTTTGGTGGGCTTGGCGCAGTTCCGGCGTATTACACACCCCATTTAGATGGCTAACCACCCCCCAACTCCAGCGCAATCTTTCGCCGAGCAAGTGCAGAGGCTGCATCACCTCGTCCCAAACCAAGGCTGAATCGCCAGATAAAAGTTGATCAAGCCGACCTTCCAATGCCGTCAGTTCAGCATTAAGTTGTTCCAACAGCAGGGGAATACCCTGGTTTACCTGATCAGGATTTATATCTTGAAATTCAGGCAATCCAGCGCCCGCCAGGAGTGGCAGTGCAGGAAGGGTGGCTGAGCTGTTCATTTTATCTCCAAAAGGAAGCGGATAGCTTTTGAGATTAATCTGGATAATCTAAGCCAGATTTGAAAAATCAGCGAACCGGCAGAGGTTTGGCAAAGAAGGTAGCCGGCCAACTGGAGAGCTGAAAGCCCAAGTGAAAGCTCAGGCGAAAGCTCAGGCGAAAGCTCAGCAGAGAAGAGCTGAGGCAAGAACTCAGCCGAAAGGCAAGTTTATAGTACTAGCTAACAGGGAAACATTCTCTAAGTTTCGAGCCAGGGCATCGGTGCTCGCTTCATAAACATCGATCGCTACCCGAGGCCAGAAGCCAATAATCAAGGTTGGCACTAGCAGGGTGAGGCCAATAAACAGTTCGCGAGGCTTCATGTCTCCCACCACAGCCATGGCTGGGATGCGTGGGCCAAAGAACACCCTGCGGCAGAGACTGAGCAAGTACACAGGTGTCAACACAAGTCCGATAGCGGCTAGCACGATCGTGATTACTCGAAAGCCAATCGTGAACTGTTCGCTCTGGGTGATCCCCAGAAAAACTGTGATCTCACTGACAAATCCACTCATGCCTGGCAGGGCCAAGGAAGCCAGGGAGCTGGCCAGAAAAAAGGCAAAGGTAATCGGCAGGGCCTTGGCAAGGCCGCCCATATTGGGAATAGATAGAGTTTTGGTGCGCTCGTAGAAGACGCCGGTAATAAAAAACATTGCCGCCGCAATCAAACCATGGCTAATCATTTGCAACATGGCACCACTAATGCCCAGGGCATCTATGGCGCCAATACCCAGTAGCACAAAACCCATATGGCTGACTGAACTGCAGGCGATGCGGCGCTTGACGTTGTCCTGGGCAAAGGCATTAAGAGCGCCATAAACAATATTTACAATTCCCAAAACTATCAGAGCAGGCGCAATAATTAAATGGGCTTCCGGCAACATCTGCACGTTAAATCGCAACAGGGCATAGCCACCCATCTTTAAAAGCACACCAGCCAGCAGCATTGATACCGGTGCATTCGCCTCTCCATGGGCATCGGCTAGCCAAGTATGCAAAGGGAAAATCGGCAATTTCACGCCAAAGCCGATCAAAAATCCCAGATAACAAAGCAACCCGAAGCTACCGCCAGCGGATCTAGCCGCCAGCTCCGAGAGGTTGAGAGTGAATTGATCACCTGATAGGGCTAGAGCTAAGCCGCTGATCAGGATTAACAGCGAGGCTGTGGCGGTATAAAGGATGAATTTTGTGGCAGCGTATTGACGCTGCTGACCGCCCCAAATGGCAATCAGCAAATAGACAGGCACCAATTCCAGTTCCCAGGCCAGGAAAAAAAGTAAAAAGTCTTGGGAAAGGAATACTAATGACTGGGCCGATGCCTGTACCAGCAGTAGACCAAAATAGAGCTTGGTCTTGCGATTTACATTCCAACTGGCGGCAACCGACAGCAGGGTAACCAGACCAGATAACAACACCAGCGGTGCCGATAGCCCATCGGCAGCCAGGGACCACTCCAGTCCCAGGGAAGGTAGCCAGCTGAGCCGCTCCACCAACTGCAGCTCGCTGAGCTGACCGTCGAAGTGGCGGCTAAAGGCCACCAACATCAACACCAGATCCGCGAACAGCACCCCCAGGGCGATCGTGCGCGGCCAGCGCGGATCGGTGCCATCGCCGGGCAGCAGCGGCATCACCAGCGAAAAGGCCGCTGGCAGCAGCGTGATCAAACTCAGCCAGGGAAAGGCGGAGGACGCGGCCGACATGGGCAGGATTGCGTCCATCACAGGAGAAAGCCGATGGCTGAGAATCTATCAGCGGCAGGGCTAGGCCTAGGCAGAAATACTCAGTGCGCCAAACTGGATTTCTGGGAGCTAGCCTTGGCGATTGGCCCAGTCGCTACAGGGTTTAAGGGGCCCAAAGGGTTAATGGGACCAGGGTTTAAAGGTCTGGCAGCGGCTGCCAGCGGCTGCCCTCGTGCTGCACCTGCAACACCTCCGCCCGCGACTCCACCCCAGCTTTATGCCAGGCCCGCACCATCGCCTTGCTAACCGCCTCGGCCACCTCTGGCGGCCCCAGGGCCAGCAGGCTGGGCCCGGCGCCGCTGATCACGCAGCCCCAGGCGCCGGCCTCCAAAGCCGCCTGCCGCACCTGGTTCCCACCGATGATCAGCCCCCAGCGGTATGGCTCATGCAGCCGGTCATGCATGCCGTCCTGGATCAGATCGCCGTTGCCAGTGCGCAGTCCTTGCAATAGAAGGGTGATCGAGCCGAGATTGATCACCGCATCGCCAATCGGAATCAGCTTGGGAATGGCCCGCCTCGCCTCGCTGGTGGTGAGCCGAATCGCCGGGATCGCCACCACAGGCACCACCTTCGGGGACCACTCGCAACGCACCACCCGCCAACGGTGGGAGGCGGCCTTGGCGGTCATGCACAGCCCACCGACCAGGGAGGGCACGACGTTGTCGGGATGGCCCTCGATGTCGATAGCCAACTCCAGCAACTTCTCCTTGCTAAGGGGCTCCCCCACCAGGGCATTGGCACCAATCAAGCCGGCCACGATGGCGGTGGCGCTACTGCCAAGCCCCCGAGCCGGCGGCACAGCCAGCCGCACCCGAGCCTCAATGCCCACCGGTTCCTCCCCGGCCTCCTTCCAAACCCGCTGGGCTGAGCGGTAGACCAAATTATCGGGCCCGCCGCGCAGGTGAGCCCCCTCACTGCCCTCAATGATCAGCTCGAAGCGCTCACTGCCCCCCTCTATACAGCGCAGTTCAAACACATTGTCGAGCTGCAGGGCGCTGCCGAGGCAATCGAAACCTGGGCCCAGGTTGGCAGTCGTGGCAGGCACATGCACCTCAACCCCTTGCCCAACGCGGGGACGCACCATCACAACATCTCTTCTGGTCCCAGTGTCTCAGCTCATCAGCATGCGAGCCCGGCAGGCGGCACTGAAGGGGCCAATCGCCGGATCGATCACCGCCATGATCGGCATCGGATCGAGCACCGCCTGCAGCCTGCCCTTGGCGGCAAAGGGCTCCAGGAAGGCAGGGCTGCGCAGAGACTCCAGCAATTTGCCGGCCGTGCCGCCCGCCAACCAGATGCCGCCTCGGCTGAGGGAAGCCAGGGCCAAATCCCCGGTGACGCTGCCATAGGCCGCCAGCCACAAAGCCAATGCTTCCTGGCCTAACGGATCGCCGGCGGCGGCGGCGGCGGCTACGGCTGAGGGCAGATCGCCACTGACCCTGGCCAGGGGGTGATCGCCAGCGGGGTGGTGGCAGGCCAGCAGCCAGCGGGCCACGTGGCCCAGACCCGTGCCACTCACCACCCGCTCGATCGACAGCCGATCTAGCGCCAAATCGGCCATCAGCCACTGCTTTAGCTCCCATTCAGCGGCGCTGCGGGGAGCAAATTCGCCGTGAGCCGCCTCACTGGCCAGGGCCTGCAGCCCCTGGACACCAGGCAAGCCCCAGGCCACCCCGAGTCCGGTGCCGGCCCCTAGCACCAGCAGCGGTTGATCCGCTTCCGCCCTGCCTGGCTTGATCAGCGCCTGCTGATCGCCGCCCAGCTGGGGCAGCCCGTAGATGAGCACGGCGAAGTCATTTACCAGTTCCAAGGCGGCGATGCCGGTGGCAGCCGCCAGGGCCTTTTCCTCCAGTTGCCAGGGCAGGTTGGTAAGCCTGGCCCGGCCGTGCTGCACCGGCCCTGCCACAGCGAAACAGGCGGCCGCAGGCCGCTCGGCCCCATCAGCCGTATCGGCCAGAAATGCCTGCAGCATTGGCTCCAGGCTGGCCCAGTCAGCCGAGCGATAGCGCTGGCTGTGGATCAAGTTGAGCTGGTTGTCCGGCCCAAGGCCATAGAGGGACAGCAGGGTCTTGGTGCCGCCGATATCGCCGGCCAGCAGGGTGGTCATCTAGGAGCGGAGGTAGGGGTGGGGGCAGGGGTGGGTCTTAGGAGGCAGGGCGGCTGAGGCCGAGGCCAGCCTGCCGATCTCGATTGGCGCTAATAGCAGCCACCAACAGTTCATCGACGGCGACGCTGCCCAGATCCCCTTCGCGGCGACTGCGCAAACTCAAAGCATTTAGCTCAACTTCCTTGAACCCAATCACAGCCAATACCGGAATTTTCATCTGCTCGCCATTGCGAATCATTTTGCCGAGCCGATCGCCAGATTGATCGATGCTGGCCCGGATGCCGGCCTGCTTGAGTTGGCTTAATACGCTTTCCGCATAGGGCCGCACCTCATCGGTGACCGGCAGCAGCCGGATCTGTTCAGCGGCAAGCCAGAAGGGGAAATCACCGGCGTAATTCTCGGTCATGATGCCGAAAAACCGCTCGAGCGACCCAAAAATAGCCCGATGGATCATAATTGGTCGCTGCCGAGAACCATCGGCGGCCACGTAGTGCAGATCAAAACGCTCGGGCAGGTTGAAATCTAGCTGGATTGTGGAGCACTGCCACATACGGCCAATGGCATCTTCAATTTTGAGGTCGATCTTGGGGCCATAGAAAGCGCCACCGCCGGCATCAATTTTGTAAGACCAACCCTTGCGATCCAGCGCCTCAATCAGACCGTTGGTGGCCAGCTCCCAAACGGCATCGTCGCCAATTGACTTCTCGGGCCTGGTGGAGAGATTAATCTCGTAGTTGCGAAAATCGAAGCTGCTCAATATTTTTTCAGTAAGATCTAGCACCTGCAAAATCTCATCGCCAATCTGTTCCGGCAGGCAAAACACGTGGGCGTCGTCCTGGGTGAAGCCCCGCACTCGCATAAGGCCATGCATCACCCCGGGGCGCTCATAGCGATAGACGGTGCCCAGCTCGGCCCAGCGAATCGGCAACTCCCGATAGCTATGCAGCGTATTAGCGTAGGTGAGCACATGAAAGGGACAGTTCATCGGCTTAAGCTGGTATTCACGCTCATCCACCTTCATCGGCCCAAACATGCTCTCGCGATAGAAATCCAGGTGGCCGGAGGTTTGCCACAGGCTAATGTCGGCAACATGGGGTGTATAGAGCAGCTCATAGCCGGCGGCAAAGTGGGCCTCCCGCCAGAAGTCCTCGATCAGCAGCCGCATGCGGGCGCCGCGGGGATGCCAGAAAACCAGGCCGGCACCGGCCTCATCTTCGATCGAAAACAGATTTAGATCGCTGCCCAGGCGGCGGTGGTCCCGGCGCAGGGCTTCTGCCTTGCGATGCTTGTATTCGGCCAGCTGCTCCGGGGTCTGCCAGGCGGTGCCATAGATGCGCTGCAGCTGGGGCTTGGTCTCATCACCCCGCCAGTAGGCACCGGCAACACTTTCCAGCTCAAAGGCCTTGGCATTCAGCTCACTGGTGTTGGCCACATGGGGGCCGGCGCAGAGGTCCCACCACTGTTCGCCGAGGGTATAGAGAGTGATTGGTTCCTGCAATCCGGCCAGGATTTCCAGCTTGTATGGTTCGTTCTGGGCCTTGATCTTTTGCTCGGCCTCAGCGCGAGTCACAACGAGGCGCTCCAGGGGCAGGCGACGGCCAATAATCTTGCCCATCTCCTTCTGAATCGCCTTGAGATCGGCTTCCGTGAACGGTTCGGGGTTGTCAAAGTCGTAATAAAAGCCCGTTTCCGTCCAGGGGCCAATCGTCACCTGGGCCTTGGGAAATAGCTTTTGCACCGCCATCGCCAACACGTGGCTCATCGAGTGGCGAATTTTGAGTAGCTGCTCGCACTCGCTGGTTTTGGGCAGGGCAACCGGCGGAGTTTCGACGGCAGCGGTTGCGGAGACAGTCACGGATCCCAGCTGCGGCAAGGGCAAGGGCCGATCTTACCCAGGGTTCCTAAGCTGGCTTCCTAGGCTGTGGCCATGGTCGACCCCTTCCCCCCCTCCGCTGCGGCCGACGAGCTGTTGGAGCAGCTGCTTAGTTCCCTGCTGGGCGATTTCCGTTTTTGGTTCGAACGGGGTGAGAAGTTGCTGGCCCTCTGCCCCGACCTGGTGATGCCCCCTGAGCAGCGGCAGCTGTTGGACCAGGAGTTGAGCCAGGCCCGCCGCGAGCTGCTGGCCGCCAGCAGCCTGCGCCAGGCCATACCTGGCCCCATGGCCCTGGAGCTGACCACCATGGCCCCCTGGCATCGGCTGGTGCTCAAAATCTGGAACCTTTCAGCCGCCCTGCGGCGGGCTGGCGTAAGCCTGCCGGATACCGATGAACCGCAGGCGCCGGCTGGGGCGATGCCGATGCCGAAACCCCTGGCCGACTCCTAGGCAACCCACCACCGCTCTCCGTTGACTACCAATTCCCCATTTACCGCTTTCAACTGGCCCCGGCCGCGGCTGGTGATCAGTTATCTGCTCTGGTGCCTGGGGCTGGTGGGGCTATGTGGCATGCACCGCTTTTACAACGGCAAGCGAATTAGCGGTTGCCTGTGGCTGATCACCTTCGGTTGGCTAGGTATCGGCCAAATTGTTGATCTGTTCAACATCCCCGAGCTGGTGCTGCAGGCCGAGCGGCAGCAGGGCAGCCTGGAGCGCCAGCTGCTGCTGCTGGCCCGCAGCAGCGGTAGCGCTGGCTTCACCATCAACGACGCCCTGTTGGCGGTGCCCGATCCGGCCTTGGGCAGTAAGCGGCTGCGCTCCGAGATCGATCGGATGCTGAGAGCAGAGTTGCTGGATGTGGCCAATGATCCGGCCGGTCGAGTGATCTACCGAGAACCTTGAGCCGGGCTGGGCTGCCCCTGGATCCTCTTGCGGGGCTGCCTGCCCGGCCGATGCAGCTCAGCCAGTGGTCTCGGGGCTCGCTTCTGGCTGACCGATGGCCTTTGGCTGACCGATGGCCTTTGGCTGACCGCTGGATTCTGGCTGGCCAATGGCCTTTGGCTTGCCAATTGATTCTGGCTCGCCGCCTTCTGGCTGGCCAATGGCTGTTGACTGGCCAGTGGAATCTGGCTGGCTGACGGCCCTCTGCAAGCTGCTGGCATAAAACTGTTGCAGCTCCTGGGCGGTCTTCACCGGTTGGCCGTAGACGCTGGCGCCCTGGCGGTTGGGCAGGGAGGCCCATTCGCGGGCCAGGCGATCGAGCACCCTGCCATTGAGGCCCTCGCGATCGAGGGTGGCCAGCACGCCCCGCCGCTCCACCAGGTAGAGAGCGGCCATGTCTTGATTGCGAGGACCGAAATCGCGTAGCCCCAGGCGGCGCGCCACCCGGTTCCAGGTGGGCGGCAGGAACTGATAAGCACCGGCGGCGGCACTGACGTAGCGGCGCCGCACCGTGATTTGCGGATGGCGGCTCAGGCTGGAAAAGTGGCCGCCGCCGTAGAGGAGCTGATAGCCCCTGGCACTGCCGTTGGTCCAGGTGCCTTCCGCGTAGCGGATGGTGGCCAGCAGAGCCCTGCGGCGCGGGGTGAGGGCATAGGGGCCAATGCTGCGCTCCTGGCTGCCCCCCGAGGGCAATGCCGATGACCCGGCGCTGCCAGCTGCGCTGGCCCCCCCGGTATCAGGCCCGCTACTGGGCTCACCGCTGCCGTAGCTGGCCGCTGGCGGACCACCTGCTGACGCCTGGCCCAGCGACGCGGGCGCCAGCATCAGGGGGGTCAGAATTAGCTGGCTCAGAATTAGCCGGGTCAGAAATGGCCGCGTGAGCCATAGGGGGGGCAGCAGGGAAGGGAATTGGCGAATTGAAATGGGCGTCTCCAATGGCGGCCAAAGCGACCCTGACCAATCGCCGCCAGCAGCGGCGGTGGCCCCTACCACCCCCTAGACAACTGGCCCATGTCGTGCATCACCCTTGCAGCGCAATGACGGCGACGCCGCAGACCCTGACTGAGACTGACGCGACCAAGAGCGAGACCGGCGGCAGATCCAAGGCTGGCAGCATCCACCGCTGCGGCCGATTGATAAGCCAACCTGAACTCAGGCGATCAATAGATAACTAAAAACTGGCAACACCAAAAGGCCTGGCCTCAGCCTCAGCCAGCCTGGCGAGCCGCCTAAAACTTGCCGGCCAGGCTGCCCCCTGGCGGCACTAGGGCTAGGTGCCGAGAAAGCCCAGGGCCTGGCGCACCCGGCTCAGGCTCTGGTCGGCCACCGCACTGGCCCGCTGGCGACCTTGGGCCAGCACCGCCAGCAGCGTCGCGGGATCGGCGCGCAGCTCCTGGTATTTCTGCTGCACAGGTTTCAGGGCCTCCACAGTGGCCTCGGCCAGCAGGGGCTTGAAAGTGCCCCAACCCATCTGGGCACACTCGGCAGCCACCGCCTGGCGACCTTTACCGCTGAGCAGGGCATAGAGGCCCAGCAGGTTGTCGGCTTCCGGCCGCTCCGGGTTACCAAATTCCAGACCCAGGATCGGATCGGTTTTAGCCCGCTTGATTTTTTTGACGATCGTCTCGGGGGGATCCAGCAAATTGATTCGAGATCCTTCGTTGGGATCGCTCTTGCTCATCTTGCTGCTGCCGTCGGTGAGGCTCATCACCCGAGCCCCCTCCCGCAGGATCATCGGTTCGGGCACCTTCAGCAAGGGCAGCGGTTCCCCCTTGGCATCACGTGGCGCGAAGCGGGCGTTGATGCGCTGCTGGGCTATATCGCGGGCCAGTTCTAGATGCTGCTTCTGGTCTTCTCCCACCGGCACCAGATCAGCGTCGTAGAGCAGGATGTCGGCGGCCATCAACACCGGGTAATCGAGCAGGCCCACCGACACATTGTCGCCCTGCTTAATCGCCTTTTCCTTGAACTGAATCATCCGCTCTAGCCAATTGAGCGGAGTTACGCAGTTAAGCAACCAGCACAGTTCACTATGGGCGCTGATCTGGCTCTGCACAAAAACTGTGGAATTGTCTGGATCAATGCCACAGGCCAGATAGAGGGCCGCGGTGCTGAGGGTGTCCTCCGCCAGGCGTTGGGGATCGTGGGGCACGGTGATCGCGTGCAGATCCACCACACAAAAAAAAGTGTCGTGGCTTGCCTGCAAACCCACCCAATTGCGGATCGCCCCCAGCCAGTTGCCCAGGTGCAGCGAGCCGGTGGGCTGCACGCCGGAGAGAACCCGCGGCCTTGTCATGGAGATCAGGCCTCGCTGGCCGTATCGGTGACAGGCTCCAGCTGGGCGGCATCACCGGCCTGTAATTCACTCTCCTGTGAATCACCAGCTTGGAAATCAGCGGCCTCGGCTGCGGGGCTTTCGAACTGCTCGCTGGCCAGGTTTTCGTCGCCGAGCTGATCGGCTTCGCTGGCATCCAGTTCCTCAAAGGCGGCGGCTGGCGCTGGCTTAGCGGGCCTGGCGAAGGGATCGATGCGAGCGGCGCGCTCCTGGCGGCCATCAAGGCGGCGCAGGCCCCTGGCCCCCTCAGCTCGGCCCTCACCACGGCCCTCACCTCGACCCTCCCGGCGGGCCCCGTCTCCCCTGGTAACGGAGGCTCTGGGAGCATCGCCGCGACCAGCACCGGCCTGGGCCTGCTGCTGGGCCACCAGTTCACTCAGCTGGCCGTCCTCCAGCAGCTGGGCCACGGTGCGGATTGAAAAGCCCAGGGCCGCCACGGTGGAGCGCAGCCGAAAGGCCTCCTGCACGGCGCGGGCGGCGCGCATCTCGTTGTCGCTCAAGCGGATGCGGAACCCGCCAGGCTCCCGGTTACCCGGTCCCCGTCCGCCCCGCTGGCCCTGGCCTTCGCCCCGCTGGCCTTGGCCTTCGCTCCGCTGGCTTTGCTCTTCGTCGCTTTGGAAAGACGAGCCGGCCTGGAAGGAAGGAGAAGTGTCGTCGGCCATCGCCGCAGCCCTGCAATCAGGGGCAAGTGTGCCGCATCGGCTGGCCTCTCGCGGCTAGCCACAGCAGCTGGTGTGGTTCAGTGCCCCCCTCCCGGGCGAGCACCACCAGGGGCAGAAAGCGCAGGGCGGCTCCGGAGAGCATCTGGCGGTAGTGCTGCAAAAACTGCAGATAAGCCAGCAAAGTCCAGCCCTGGTTGCCCTGCTGCTGGCGCTGCCAATAGCGCTGCAGGGCCTGCTGGCAAGCCTCTGGACCAAATTCCTGCCAGCAGATCAGCTGCGCTTGCCAGGCATCATCCCCCTGCTGCTGCAGCTCTCGAAAGCGAACCAGCTCGGGGGCATCGGCACTGCCGTCGGGGGGCAGCCGTTGCCCCAGCCGCTCAACCGCCACCGCCTCCAACCGCAGCCAGGCCCGATCCCAGAGCACCACTGGCAGGCTGCCGCACCAGCCGTCAGCCAGATCCAGCTGGCGCTGCCACTGGTCAAGTTGCCGCCATTGCCGCTCGCTCAAGGAGGCGATCGGATTGGCAGCTCGGCGCCCAGAACGGCTCATCGGTGGCTGGAGGTGAGATGCGGTGTCCAATCGGGCGCCTGGAGATGGATCGAGGGATCAAGCGATCCAAAGGCCCTGGGCCTGCTGAGGCGGGGGGCAGTGAGGTACGCAGCTATGGCGGGCAATGGCTAGGGGGAATGGCTAAGGGGCAGGGGCTAAGGGGCAGGGGCTAAGGGGCAGGGGCTAGGGGGTGGCCCACAAGGTGTGGCCCCCTAAACATTCTGGAATGCTGTCAGGAAAATCCTGGCGCGAAAATGCTGTATCAGGGTTGTGTCAGGGCTTGGCCGTCAAAGGGAGCCTGGGAGTGAGGCGCCTAGGCCCGCCTGGCTGAACTTGGGCGGTTGGCAATGGCTAAGAGCCGGAATCGGAAAAGTTGTGGGCAACTAGAGGCATGGGCGGCCAGGAGCCATGGGTAACTACGAACCATTGGGTGGCTGAGTTGCCATTTGCGGCTACGAGGCATGGGTGGCTACGAACCATCGGCTTGTCAGGCTTTGCGTGCTTTTTTGGGGCCCGTGCGCTAGAGATGCAACCGTCAAGACTATTGGCAGGTCTGTGGTGAGCGCTCCGGAACCCCTCACAACCGCCGCCCTGGCCTCCCCTGCCCTGCCCTCCACTGCAGTGGTCTCCCCCACCCTGGCCTCCCCTGCGGTGGCCTCCCCTGCGGTGGTCTCCCCGGGCCTGCTCTCATCCGCACTGGTCTCCCCCGCTGTGAGCTCGCTGGTGCGGCGCTGGTGGCCGGTGGCGGCGGTGGCTGGAGCTGGTCTGCTGGTGGGCGACGGTTTGATCCACCTGGGGGGGGTGATCGGCGGCGGCACCTCCTTCAGCCTGGCGGCGGCGGCGGCCGTGGGCCTGTGGCTGGCCAGGCCCCGCCAAAAATTTGGCCTGGTCGACACCGACCTGCATGGCTGGCAGAAGCGACTAGACGGCTTGTTGGAGCAATTTCAGGCCCTTGATGCAGAAGATCCAGCCCGGCTGGCCCATTTAGAACACCTGCGCCAGCAACTGCAGCGCAGCGAACCCCAGCTGGCCCTGGTGGGATTGCAGCCGCCACCACTGGCGATGCAGCAGGTATTTAGCGAAGCCCTGCGGGGGCGGAGCGGCTTCACACTGCACTGGTCTGAGGCGTTGCCGCGCTGGAGTGAGCAGTGGCGCTGGCCGGAGCGATTCACCAGCTGCGAGCTGCTGATTCATCACCTACAGATGCCCCTTTCGGCGGCTGAACTGCGCTGGATAGAAGCCCTGCCCAAGGGCCTGCCCCTATGGCTTTTGGTGGAAGCCGATGTTTCCGATCCAAACCAGGTGCGGCTCGAATTATCTAGCCAATTGCCAGAACTAAATAGCGATCAGCTGCTGATCTGGAATGGCCAGATGGAAGCGGTGGCCGCCTGCCTGGAGCCGCTAAATCGCCTGCTGCATCAGCAGGCGCCCAAACTGCGACAAGACACCCGGCTGCGCCAACTGCGCGAACTGCACGGCCGCTGGCAAGCAGACCTGGAATTACTGCGCCGCGAACGCTTTGAGGCCCTGCAGCAGCGCACCCAATGGTTGGTGGCGGCTGGGGTATTCGCCACCCCCATACCCAGCCTCGATCTGTTGGTGCTGGCGGTGGCCAATGGCCTGATGCTTCAAGAGATGGCCCGGCTATGGCAGTGCGGCTGGACCATGGCTCAGCTGAGGGCCGCCGCCGCCGAACTGGCCCGCGCCTGCCTGGCCTTGGGGGTGGTGGAGTGGAGCAGCCAGACCCTGGCCGGCCTGCTCAAGTGGCACGGTGCCACCTGGCTGGTGGGCGGAGCGATGCAGGCCCTCAGTGCCGCCTATCTAACCCGGGTGGTGGGCAGGGCGATGGCAGATGTGCTGGCCCTCTCCAGTGGCGTTAGTGAACCAGATCTGGAGCGCATCAAACGGGAGGCACCCCTGATCGTGGCCCGCGCCGCCGAAAGCGAAAAGCTCGACTGGCAGGCCTTCCTGCAGCAGGGACGCCAGTGGCTAACCAGCCAGGCCGCCTGAGGTTAAACAGACAAGTTGGCGCTAGCCAAAGCAGCTGTGGCTAGCCAAAGCAGCCGGGGCAACCTAGACAGCTTCAGGAAATCTGAAACGATTGGCATACAGATCGAGCTCTTTAAGACGCCAACCCTATAAACCACCAAAAACTTTTTTCAGAGGAAAAAACCGGTGATCAGGGGCAGCAGCTTCTGCACGGCGCTCAGCAACCCGGTGGTTTCGTTGGCGAGCTTGGTGGTTTGGGAAACAGTGGCGCCAAGACCGCGCAGGACATTGATCGAGCGGCGGGCCAGGCTGGCGTTGGCGCTGGGATCCTGGGCCGCTGCAGCCAGCTGCTGCACCTCAGTGAGGGCGTCGGCCTTGGCGATGTCTGGCAATTGGGGGTCGTTATCGATCTGCCGCTTTAGTTCACTGAGCAATTCACGCAGACTGGGCTGATCCGCCGCCGGCCTCGCCTCGCACAGCGCTTCAATGCTGATCCGAGCCTGCTCGCTGAGGCTGCCGAGATTGATGGCGCTGCCTTGGGGTTGAAAATTGCCGGTATTTACGAAACCGCCATTGCCTGTGTGGATTTCGTTGTGGTTGCCAGTCATGCTGCGGTTAGGTTCATTGTTGATGTAATTAGTTATTTGAGGAGGCTGGGGATTTCCAGTTGTTGGGGCCAGGGATTTCACCAGATTTAGGGTTTGCAGGGTTAGTGAATGGTGCTCTTCGGCCCGCCGCCTCTCCAGCTCCGCCAGCCGGCTCTCACCTGCTAATTGGCCCTGCAGGCGCACATTTTCCAGCTCCAGGGCCCGGTACTTGCTGTCAAGGGCCCGATACTCGCTGTCAAGCGTATGTTGAAATGCCGCCTTATCGGTGCCTGGGGGCACCTGAAAGGTGGCCATTACATCCTCCCCTGAAGGTGATCGCCGGATGCTGGTGAGGCATTCGGGGGTGATCTGGGGCTGTTGCCGCATCACCTCCTGAAAAGCCTGTTGAAAGGCCTTGGGATTGATACCGCCGCGAATCAGAATCTTCACCTCTTCCAACACCTGCTGGAAGTAGGTTTCAAAGTCTCCAGCCTCGAAATTTTTTTTGGGATCGTGGGGCAGGCGTTCGCGCTGGTGGTCGTCGCGGCGCTGGCCCCATTGATCAGTGCACTCCAGCAGGTACACATGGCTGGCCTGCACCGCCGCCAGGTTGGTGCCGCTATCGATATTCCAGCCTTCCAGGCAAGCACCACCGAGCTGGGCTGCGCTGAAATCGGTGCCGAGGCAATGGCAGGCCTTGAGATTGGCCTGCTGCAGCTGGGCCTGGCCCAGGGCGGCACCGCTCAAATCGGCATAGCGCAGATTGGCACCCCGCAAATCCACCTGCTCCAGCCAGGCGCCGCGCAAATTGATCGCCTCAAACTGGCCATTAGCGCCCTGGAGCGTCACCAACAGCTGGCGGACGCGGGGATCGGCCAGCAGGCTGGCCCCCAGCCGGGCCCGCTCCAGCCCCCGGGCGCCGCTGAAGCAGACCTTCTCCAGGCGGGTGGGCTGGCGGCGGGAGGCGGCAAAGCTGGTGTTGGCCAAACGGGCCTGACGGAAAAAGGCACCCCGCAGATCGGCCCCATCGAAACGGGTGCCACCGATCGCTGCCAGCTCCACTCCAATTTTTTTAGCGCCCGCATAGCCGGGAGCACCTCGGCTGGCTCGCCAATAGGCAAGTCCAAGTAAAAGTATTGAACCAGCAGCGGCAGCGGCAGCGACAGCGACAGCGACAGCGACAGCGACGACAGCGACGACAGCGCCAGCGGCAGCGGCAGCGGCAGCGGCACCGGCAGCGGCAGCGAAAGCGACAGCGACAGCGCTAGCGGCAGCGGCAGCGGCAGCGGCAGCGAAAGCGGCAGAGACAGCGCCAGCGCTAGCGGCAGCGACAGCGACAGCGCCAGCGACAGCGACAATTACAAAAATTCCTTTAACAGAAAAACCTTCCCAAGCAACCACAAAAAGCAAGGTAAATATAATAACTCCAGCCAATAAACTAGGCCACAGGCCAAGTGATGACCGCATACTTACGCTACCACTATACAGTAATCCGTATAAGATAGCCAGCATGAAAAAATTCAAACTACCGCTCAGCCCCCCATCTACAAACAAAAACAACCCCTGAATCAGCCCATTGCGTCGGCGCAGCCCGCCAATGGCATCTACAAAATTCACCCCTTGAAGATTGGCTTCAAGGAAATCGGTGCTGCGCAGATCGGCGCCACTGAAATCAGCGCCCGCCAGCTGTTGGCGGCTTAGGTTGAGGCCGTGTAAATCCAGCCGCCGAAAATCCCGCTCACCGGCCCCGTAGCGGCGTATCAGCTCAGCGGCAGTAAGGCGTTGCACAAGCAGAGGGAGGGCTGTAGGGAGACTGGGCTTTTCAGCCTGCCCATTTAACCTCAAAATCTCTGTTTTTGCACTGCTGCCCAGCCTATGGAAGCAAGATTAGGCCACCCCGCCAGGGGCCGCTGCAGTTGGCAACGGGGTGAGAAGCGATGGCATCGGGGGCTGTGGGCTTGCATCGGCAGCTGATCCCTGCCCCCACTGGCAACCGCTGGCGCCAGTGGGGGCCGGGATCAGCTGCTCAGTGGAAATAAACCATTAGCCACAATAAACGTTAAAATAAAATAAACCAAGCTTGCTTCAAGGGCCGGGCAGCCCTGGCGCTAGGCCCCACGGGCCACCCAGTGGCCGGTTATCCAGCAAGCGCTTTTCGTAACCAGCCGGCACACTGCTAAGGCTGCCCTTTTGCGCTCCGCTGCCGCCGTGACCCTGCCCGCCTGGCCCAAGGCCTCCCAAGCGATCGGGTGCACCCTGCTGGCCATGGGCCTGGGGGCCCTGGGCCTGGCGGCATGGCGGGCCGGCCATCCGCCCCTGCCGGCTGAATATGCAACCCTGCGGGCGGTGATGGGGCGGTTGGCGCAACATAACTCCCTGGGCCAAAATCCAATTGGCTTCTCGATCAACAACGGCTCCTACGCCGCCAGCCTGGCCCAGATGCGGGGTTTTTGCAAAGAAGAAAACTGCGACTTCTACGCCCAGCTGGATCCCTACAAAAACTACAGCAAAGACTGGGATGAGATCAGCCGCCAGAGCTATACGCTGGGAGATGTAGAAGGCTGGTCTACCGCCAACGGCAGCATCGAAATCCCCCGGGCTGCCTTCCGCATTTACGGCCGCCGCAGTGGCTGGTTGGCCTGCACCGTGGCCCACGAAATCGCCCATATCCAGCGCCATCATCTATTTACGGCGAGCTATTATGCCAACAACACAATTCGCTCCGCCAGCGCCCCGAAACAAGAGCAACTAAACTACGTAAAATCTCGCCAGCAGGAGCTGGAGGCCGACCGCGATGCCGCAGTGATCATGGCCCGGGCCGGCTACGGGGGTCGCATCTGCTTGGATGCTCTTATTTTTGCCCATAAATCCAGCGGTGATGGCAGCGCCACCGAGCCCAAGTCTACCCATCCCGGCTACGATGATCGCATCAAGGCGATAACCAAATTTTACGCTCACCTGGAAAAGCATCCCCCCGCCAAAACCAGCGGCACTCTCGGCCAATTTCACTACAGCCCCGCCGATAATCTGCTGAGCTTTACCCCCTCCCAAAACTGAAGCTAAGCTACTGAAGCTAAGTTAGGCCAATGTTCCGTTTTCTACTAAATCTGCTCTGGTTCCTGCTCGGTGGCCTGGTGATGGGCCTGGGCTGGTGGCTGGTGGGCGTGATCGCCGCCCTCACAATCGTGGGTATTCCCTGGGCCCGGGCCTGCTTTGTGATCGGCAGCTTCTCCTTTTGGCCCTTTGGCCAGGAGGCCGTGAGCCGGCGGGAACTCACCGGCCAGGAAGATCTCGGCACCGGGCCCCTGGGGCTGCTCGGCAACGTGATCTGGTTTGTGGTGGCCGGCTGGTGGCTGGCGATTGGTCACCTGGCATCCGCCCTGGCCTGCTTTGTCACGATCATTGGCATCCCCTTTGGCCTCCAGCACATCAAATTGGCGCTGATTGCCCTGGCACCAATTGGCATGCAGGTGGTGCCCAGCCATCAGCGCTAGGGCAGTCTTTTGCAGTCAGCTAGATGGCACAGCCATCTTTTTATTCTTATACCGGTAACGCAATATGCCGCCATCAGAAAACCCGGCGGCTCGGGCCACCGGGTTTTCCAGGAATGCCAAATAAAAGATGAGAGATGCTCAAGGCTTAGCCCCATCAATCAGCAACTCCCGCCTGGGTTATTTAGCCCAGGATTCGCAGATCGGTACTACGCAGATTGCCCATGGCTCACACATCTAACGGGTTGGGCAACATCAGGCTTTCATGTTGGGCAGGTTTCCAATCGCATCACCTCCATTCATCGGCCCGGGCGACTTACCCGGCTGCTTTGGGGAGAGGGCCTAGGGGGATGCCTCCCCTCAACTTCAAAGTAATGCCTGGCGCGCCCCGCAGACCCCTCGAAAAGTACCTATTCCCGTACCTGAGCGAGGGGCCCAGCCCTTCCGGCAGCCCCTATCCAGCTAGCCAGCCCGGCTGGAAACCAGCCGGCACCAGCCCGCAGCGGTTGGCATGAAAATTCATTAATCGGTATGTAAAGATCGGCAAAGTAGTGTCAAGTTTATTTTCGCGGCCTAGCCACGTTAGTCAGGTCACCTAAAATATATGATGGCCTCCCTCCTGGGAGACCTCCAACCGTTCTCTACATCCATGGCCACAGCACTGCGCGGCGGCCGCTCCAGTAGCTGGCAGAACTTCTGCCAATGGGTCACCTCCACCAACAACCGCATCTATGTGGGTTGGTTTGGTGTGCTGATGATTCCCTGCCTACTGGCGGCCACCATCTGCTTCATCATTGCCTTCATCGCGGCACCACCGGTTGATATCGACGGCATCCGCGAACCCGTTGCCGGTTCCTTGATTTACGGCAACAACATCATTTCCGGTGCCCTTGTTCCCTCCAGCAACGCCATCGGTCTGCACTTCTACCCCATCTGGGAAGCCGCCAGCCTCGATGAATGGCTATACAACGGCGGTCCCTATCAGCTGGTGGTGTTCCACTTCCTGATCGGCATCTCGGCCTACATGGGCCGCCAGTGGGAGCTCAGCTATCGCCTCGGCATGCGCCCTTGGATCTGCGTGGCCTATTCAGCTCCGCTATCCGCCGCCTTCGCCGTGTTCCTGATCTATCCCTTTGGTCAGGGTTCCTTCTCCGACGGTATGCCCCTGGGCATTTCCGGCACCTTCAATTTCATGTTGGTGTTCCAGGCTGAACACAACATCCTGATGCACCCCTTCCACATGCTGGGGGTGGCTGGTGTGTTCGGTGGCAGCCTGTTCTCCGCCATGCACGGCTCCCTGGTCACCTCCAGCCTGGTGCGGGAAACCACCGAGGCTGAATCGCAAAACTACGGTTACAAATTTGGCCAGGAAGAAGAGACCTACAACATCGTGGCCGCCCACGGTTACTTCGGTCGCCTGATCTTCCAATACGCCTCTTTCAACAACAGCCGCAGCCTGCACTTCTTCCTGGGTGCCTGGCCTGTAGTGGGCATTTGGTTCACCTCCATGGGCATCAGCACCATGGCCTTCAACCTCAACGGCTTCAACTTCAACCAGTCGATCCTGGATGCCCAGGGTCGGGTGCTGCCCACCTGGGCCGATGTGCTCAACCGGGCAAATCTGGGGATGGAAGTGATGCACGAGCGCAACGCTCACAACTTCCCCCTGGATCTGGCCGCCCACCAGTCCAGCCCCCTGGCCCTCACCGCCCCGGCGATCGGCTGAAACTAACCAGCTTCCGCATGCAGCCAAGGAGCCTTGCTAAAGCTATATATAGCCCTACTGAAGCCAGAGAGACTTCCTGAAGCGCCATAGCCAAATAGCCAAAGGTCTGCCGATACCCCCTCACCAGAGGGGGTTTTTTATACCCTCGCAGACAATGCCTTCGGGGGCTAACTATGGAGGTGTAAGGCTGCCTTCCAAAGACCAGGAACTGGCCCTGCCAGGGTTCAGCCTGTAAGGTAGTAGGGCTGAATCTGGACTGAACTCTAGCCCAAACTGGGCTTAACCCTAAACTCAACCCTGCACCCAGCCCTGTGCCAGCTGTAGAGCGTGCAGCAGTTGCTAGGCCGGTTCTACATGGCGGTGCTGATGCGGCTGACGGCGCTGCGGCTACGCCAGGGCTGCTGCTCTATGCGCCCGGTTGCCCTCACCACCAAGCTAAGCGCGATCCTGGCCGCCCTGGAGCAGCTGCATGGCCCGGTGGTCACGATCCTGCTGCCCACCAGTTAGGGGTTGGAACACAAGTTGCCGGTGCAGGCGCTGGCTCAGTTTTCGCTGTCAACTGACACCCCGGGCCCAGTTATGAGTAACGCCAGGGCAGTGGAGCTTTCCTCTCTCCCTGCCGCCCAGCTGGCTGGGATTCCCCCCAGGGCTAAGGATGTCAGGGGCCCAGTCTGTCCAGGAAAAGGCACCCAGCTCAATAGGCCCGGCCGCCACCTTGATCTTGTTCCCTGGAGCTGGAACGTCTCCAGCGGGACGAGCAATGCTTGGACCTGATATTTCGCCCCATCGCTTAAACCCGACACTTTTAGCTAGTACTTATTAAAAGTACTTTTAATAAGTACTTTTAACCGGTGCTTTGGTTGGTATTTTGGCCCAACATTATGACTGGTACTTTGGACTAGGGTATCGGCCCAATGCATCGCGCTAATGCTTCGGACCGTAGGCCAATCTGCCCCGTCCCAGCCGTCTTTTGACCCGATTACGGGAAGTTATGGGGCTCTAGCTGCCAAGCCCAGCACCATGACGGAAGCGCCACTGGTTCGATAAATGCCCAGGCAGCATGCGGCAAAGCCCTCGACCCGCCTGCCATACCCCGCCGCCCATTGCCGCGACGCTCAACAGTAGTACCACAATAACGGCAAACAAATCGGTCAATCGGTGAATACATCCACGCTATCTGATGTTTACCCGTGACAAACATCGACAATTACTCAATAATTGAGGATGAAAATCATGAGAAAATATTGCATGATCTCAGAGTAATACATAAATATATTTTAGCTGAAGAGGCGCAGTCGGCGGAGCGCCTTGATCAGGTTCACGCCAACTTTCGAGAGAGCGCCCGCAACCTCGTCCATTATCTCAGCCTCCGACGTCACGATCTGCGGCCGTTGCAATTGAGCCTGGCCAGGCTCGGGCTTTCCTCCCTCGGGCGCGCCGAGTCCCATGTGCTGGCCACCGTAAATGCGGTCCTGGAAATCCTGCACCGGCTCACGGGCAGCCCCATACTTGTCGATAAAACCAACACCGGAGTGATCGATTTTGCCACCGGAGAGCGCTTACTGGCGGAACACACCGAAGCGCTGTTGGGCACCGCCACCCCCGGACGCAATGTAAGGATCATGGTCACCATGCCAAGCGAGGCGGCCGACGATTACAGGCTCGTGCGCGACCTGATGCAGGCCGGAATGGATTGCATGCGAATCAACTGTGCCCACGACGATTTAGCTGCTTGGGCTCGGATGATTGAGCACCTGAGGCGCGCGGAGCAAGAGTTGGCTCGCCCCTGCCGCCTGGTCATGGACCTGGCAGGGCCCAAGCTGCGCACCGGACCCCTGGAGCCAGGCCCGGCGGTTATAAAGATTCGTCCCCGCCGCGATGTCTGTGGTGTGGTCATCGCTCCGGCGCTGGTCTGGTTGACCCCTGACCATGCCCCCCACCGCTCCCCAACGCCGGCGGCTGCCTGTTTGCCGGTACCGGCGGCCTGGCTGGCGCGGCTCAGATCGGGAGAACGGGTGAAGTTCACCGATGCCCGGGGCTCCAGGCGAATCCTGGTGGTCGTCGACGTGGGCCAAGGCGGTTGCTGGCTAACGGCAACCAAGACGGCCTACGTTATCCCTGGTACAATTTTGCGCCACGAGCGCGAACTGAATAAGCGCGAGGGGAGGGTTGGGGAACTACCGGCCACCAAAAACGCCATCATTTTGCAGCGCGGCGACCCACTGATCCTCACCCGGAACCTGGAGCCGGGCCGTCCGGCCAGCCGCGATGGCGCCGGCCAGATCCTCACCCCAGCCGTGATTGGCTGCTCGATTCCAGAGGTGTTTGACTTCATTAGCGCAGGAGAATCGATCTGGTTTGACGACGGCAAGATCGGCGGCATAATCGAAGCGGTGCAGAGCGAACAGGCTCTGGTGCGAATCACTCAAACGCGCTTGCGCGGCGAGAAATTGCGCGCCGAAAAGGGGATTAATTTCCCCGATAGCAACTTGCGGCTGCCAGCTCTTACCGCCGAGGATCTGGAAAACCTACCCTTTGTGGCCCAACATGCGGATGTTGTCGAACTATCCTTCGCCAATTGCTCAGCAGACCTGAAATCGCTGCAGGAAAACATGGCGCGGCTTGGGGGCCCTCAACCCGCGATCGTCCTCAAGATTGAGACTCGGCGGGGCTTCGAAAACCTGCCGGACATGCTGCTTACCGCCATGGCTTCCCCCTGTTGTGGAGTGATGATTGCCCGTGGCGACCTAGCCGTGGAGAGCGGCTTTGAGCGGCTGGCGGAAGTTCAGGAGGAGATCCTCTGGATCTGCGAGGCCGCCCATGTGCCCGTTATCTGGGCGACGCAGGTGCTGGAAACCCTCGCCAAAGAAGGGATACCTTCGCGAGCCGAGATCACGGATGCTGCCATGGCGGATCGAGCCGAATGCGTCATGCTCAACAAGGGGCCCCATGTACTAGATGCCGTAGCCGTTCTAGACGATATTTTGAGGCGTATGCAGGCACATCAGGCCAAAAAACGCCCTACAATGCGAAAGCTACAGTTGGCCCACGCCGCCGTCTAAAAGTTAATCCATGCTACCAAAACAACTGGTTTTCTAGATTCTCTCTAGCTATAACCATAACGACGCACATACCAGGTCTTCACCAGCTGGGCGAGCAGGCAATAGCCGAGCAGGATCGCCGCCAGCCAGGCGAAGTAAATCGGGGGTAGAGGGGTAAAGCCAAGCGCCGCAGCGATCGGCGTATAGGGAATTGCCATGGCAGCAGCCATCACCACCATGGTAACCATGGCCATCACAGGCGCTGGATTGCTTTGTAGAAAGGGAATATGGGAGGTGCGAATGATATATACCACCAGCGTCTGGGTCATCAAGCTCTCCACAAACCAGCCCGTCTGGAAAAGGGCTTGATTCTCCACAGTATTGGCAGAGAAAACAAACCACATCAGGGCAAATGTGGCATAGTCGAACAGGGAGCTCACGGGGCCTAGGTAAACCATGAAGCTTCTAATATCATTGATCCTCCACTTACGCGGCACACCTAGATAGTCTGAATCAACATGATCAAAAGGAATGCCGGTTTGGGAAAAATCGTAGAGCAGATTGTTCAGCAGGATCTGCACCGGCAGCATCGGCAGGAATGGCAGAAAGATGCTGGCCCCCAGCAGGCTAAACATATTGCCAAATGCCGAACTGGTGCCCATCTTTATATACTTGGCAATGTTACCAAAGGTGCGGCGTCCTTCCATCACGCCGGCATTCAGCACCAATAAACTCTTCTCCAGCAGCACGATATCCGCCGATTCCTTGGCGATATCCACCGCCGTATCCACCGAAATGCCAATGTCGGCCTCCCGCAGGGCGGCGGCATCATTAATGCCGTCTCCCATGAAGCCCACCACATGGCCACGGCTACGCAGCATTTTGATAATCCTTGATTTCTGCAGCGGCGAGAGCTTGGCAAAGATCGTCGTCGACTCCACCTGCTCCCCCAGCAGCTGATCATCCATGGCCTCGATCTCCGGCCCCAGCAGCACCCCCTCCACCACAAGATTTACGTCTTTGCAGGTTTTGAGGGCGATCACCGCGTTGTCCCCGGTGAGCACCTTCACAGCCACCCCACCCCGGTGTAGGTCGCCAATCGCTTGCCTAGCTGAATCCTTTGGTGGATCGAGAAAGGCAATCAACCCTAGGAAGACCAGCTCAGACTCATCTACAAGGCTATAGGGTTTATGTTGAATGGGAACTTCCTTGTAGGCCACGGCAATCACCCTCAGGCCTTCACTATTCAGTCCCTCACTCAAGCTAAGCACCTGCTGGCGACTGGCTGCATCGATTGGTTCGATAACATCTCCATCCTTCAAGCTGCTGCATACCATTAGAATCTCCTCCACGGCTCCCTTACAGATCAGCTCGTGGTGGTGGTTCTCCTCCTCGACTACAACCGACATCCGTCTGCGTTGGAAATCGAAAGGGATCTCATCGATCTTGGCGAAGTTTTTCTCTACCTTCAATTCGCGATGCAGATCGGCATGTTCGAGCACGGCTATATCCAAAAGACTTTTGAGGCCCGTCTGATGGAAGCTATTTAGATAGGCGTGCTCCAGCACCTCATTAGATTCCTTGCCGCGATAATCGAGGTATCTTTCAAGCACGATGCGGTCTTGGGTGAGGGTGCCAGTCTTGTCGGTGCAGAGGATGTTCATAGCACCAAGATTTTGAATCGAATCAATATTTTTCACAATCACTTTCTGCTTGGCCATCGCAATGGCGCCTCGGGAGAGGTTGGCGGTCACGATCATCGGCAGCATCTCTGGAGTTAGCCCAACGGCTACGGACAGCGCGAAGAAAAAGGCCTCCGCCCAGTTGCCCTTGCTGATGCCGTTGATCAGGAACACGGCCGGTGCCATCACCACCATGAAGCGCACCAGCAGCAGGCTCACATCGCTGATGCCCCGATCAAAGCTGGTGCGGCTGCGCACACCGGTGAGAGTCTTGGCCAAGGCCCCCAGGTAGGTGCGCTCCCCCGTTTCCACCACCACAGCCGTGGCGGTGCCACTGATCACGTTCGTGCCCAGGAAACAGAGGTTTGCCAATTCCAGGGGCTCCTTGATCTCCAGCTGGCGGGGCGGCAACTCACCGTGTTTCTCCACCGGCAGGGATTCACCGGTGAGGGCGGCCTGGCTTACGAACAGGTCTTTGGCGCTCAGCACCCGCACGTCGGCGGGGATCATGTCGCCGGCGGCGAGCAGCACCAGATCGCCAGGCACGAGCCGGTCGATCGGTTCCTCCCGCTGCCTGGGCGTCTCGGCGCTCAACTGCAGGCCGAGGTCGGCCGCCAAACCAGCGCTTATATCCTTGCGGGCATCGTGCCGTTTGACCGTGGCGGTGGTGTGCACCAACAGGCTCAGGGATTCCGCCGCCACCAGCGAGCGGTATTCCTGAGAAAAGCGCAAAAGCACGCTAAACAGGATCATCGCGGTGATGATCACCGCCGCTTTGATATCCCCCGTGACCAGGGACAAAACCGCCAGGGCCGCCAGCAGAAACACCAGCGGATTCCTGAAGGTTTTAAGCAGCTGAACTACCCATGATATGGGCTGTTCATGGGCAATTTGATTGGCTCCAACCTTGGCCAGGCGTAGTTCTGCCTGCAGATCGCTCAGCCCTTCCGCGCTGGTGTTCAACCGGGAGAACAGTTCATCGGCACTCTCCTGGGCCGCGCGCAGCAATTGCCCAGTTGCCGATTCGAGCTGAAGCGGTTCCCCATGAGGGCCCACCCCTGGAACCACCGCAGCGGGGCTAGCCCCGGAGGGCCAGCGCAGACGAAGCAACATGGTAAGCCTGCTCCAGGGGTTTGGGTGCATTGGAGAGGATCCGCCTAACCCTCCTAAACGCTACTAGGTGAAAGTGATTCGATGTGATCTAATGCGATGCAATGGGAAAGTGGTATGGGATGTGAAAATGTGATTGGATGTGGCCAGCTGGAGGTAAATCCAGCGCATCGGGCGAGAAGCGGCAGCTATGCACCAGCGGACGGCCAGCGGCGAAGATGAGGGGCTCCGTTTGCTCCACCCAGCCGCGGTGATTGCCGCCATCTCCCAGCCCCCCATCCCTGGCGATGCCAGCCAGCAGCGCTGGCCCTGGTGGCCGCTGCTGCCCCTCTATCCCTACGGCCGTCGCCGCAGCCTGGTGCGCGAATTGATCCCAGGCCAGCTGTGGAGCGTGGAGCAGTTGCTGGGGGTGTTTTACGTGGCGGTGCCGATTCGGATGACGGTGCTGCGGCTGCGCCAGGGGCTGCTGCTCTACGCGCCGGTGGCCCCCACCGCAGAGCTGCGCGCGGCCCTGGCCGAGCTGGAGCAACTGCATGGCCCGGTGGTGACGATCGTGCTGCCCACCAGCTCAGGGTTGGAGCACAAGTTGCCGGTGCCGGCGATGGCGCGGGCCTTTCCCAAAGCCCAGCTGTGGGTAACACCGGGGCAGTGGAGTTTTCCAATCTCCCTGCCGTCCAGCTGGCTGGGCTTCCCCCGCCAGCGCACCAAGGTGCTGTTTGAGCAGGGCCTGCCCCACGAAGACCAACTCGACTGGTGCGCCCTGGGGCCCCTGGATTTGGGGGTGGGAAACTTTTTTGAGGCGGCCTGCCTGCACCGGGCCAGCGGCAGTTTGCTAGTGACAGATGCCTTGGTGGCCATCGGCGAGCAACCGCCAGCCATATTTGACCTCGATCCGAAGCCGCTGCTATTCCACGCCCGCGAGCGGGCCGATCAGCCGCTGTTGGATTCGCCCGAGCTGAGACGCCAGGGCTGGTGGCGGCTGGTGCTGTTCGCCTCCTTCCTGAGACCCGAGCGACTGGCCATCCTGGGCCTCGGGGAGCTGCTACGGCAGGCCTGGAACGCCAGCCGACAACCAGGCGGCGCCGCCAACGCCCTCTATCCCTTCCACTGGCAGCAGGATTGGCAACATGAATTTCGCCAATTGGTACCCCCTGGCGCGCCGGTCATCCAGGTGGCACCGGTATTGGAGCGGCTGGTGTTCCCCCGCCACCGCCAGCTGCTGATCAACTGGCTGCATCAGCTTTCCCAGCTGGGGGAGATTCGTCAATTGGTGCCCGCCCACTATGAGGCCCCGGTGCCCTGCACAGCCGCGGATCTACAAGAGCTGGCAAGGGAACTGGGTGAAAGACCCTGGGCTGTAGACCAAAAGAGCTGGCGCTATCTGGCCAGCATCGATCGCAATCTAGTGAAATTAGGAGTGGTGCCCAACCGGGACAGCTGAGTGGCCCTCGCCCTCAGAGCCGTAATTCGCCCGGATCGGCATCCCGATCGGCCGGGCTACAGCTGCCGATCAGGCTGGTTTCCAGCTCCATGCGCTGTTCCATCTGGCGCAGGAAGTAACCGGTCATCATCGCTGAACCAAGCAGGCCGGCAAGGTTTTCACGGCTGGTCTGGATCTTCACATCAAACTGCTCAGCGGGCAGCATGCCGAGCAGGCCCTGCACGTTGTGGCGAATGATGTCTTGAATCTCATGACTAGCTGAACGAGCCACCCGCTGCAACACATCCGGAGACTGATCCTGGAGGTACTGGATCAGGGGGTTGCCGCCTATGGCTTCGTTGTCGCTAGTCAGGAACTCCGGGTTGAACATGTCCGGTGTGCGCTAGGTCACGGACTGCACCCTACCCCAGATGTTCAGCGGCCAAAGGTGCGGTTGAAGGGGCGTAGATCCGTATCTCCCTGCGGCTGAGCTGGCGGCTAAGCAGACCGAAGCGGTTCAGGGGCCAGTAGCGCCAGATCGCCGTGCCGATCAGCTCCTCCTCCGGCAGGGGGCCCCAGAGGTGGGAATCGAGGCTGGCATTGCGGTTATCGCCCAGCACCAGCAGCTGCCCCGCCGCCAGGGTGAAGGGCTGCAGTTGATAGTCCATCGGCGCCGCCGCCCAATCGCTCGCCACCGGGGCACCATTGCGCCACAACAGGCCCTGGCGCACCTCCACCCGGTCGCCGGCCCGAGCCACCACCCGTTTGATCAGAGCTGCCTTGGGGTCGTAGCCGGCGGCCTGCAGCGGCGGCGGTGGCCTGAACACCACCACGGTGCCGATCGGCAGCGGCCGATGCAGCCGCACCCGCAACTTCTCCACCAGCACCCGATCCTGCTGCCGCAGGGTGGGCAGCATCGAATCGGAGGGAATCCAGCGCGGCTCCACCACCAACCAACGCAGCGCCAGGGCCAGCAGCAGCCAGGCCAGCACCGGCAGCAGCTGGGCGCGCAGGTCGGCCAGCCGCTGCCGCCAGGGCCGGGGCGAGGCCGTCGGTTCGCTGCTCACGGGCCTGGAGAGAAGATGGGCGCCCCATCCTGCAGCCACCCCGGACGGGAAGGCATCTCTGTTTGGATCGCGCCCAAGCCAACCTGGAGGCTGCCCTCACCCTGTTGCAGGCCTTGATGCGGCGGGGCCTGCGCCAGCTGGTGCTCTGCCCCGGCAGCCGCTCCGGGCCCCTGGCGGTGGCGGCCGGGCTGCTGGAGCGGCAAGGCTTGGCCCTGGTGACGGCCATCGATGAGCGCTCCGCCGCTTTTTTTGCCCTCGGCCATGGCCGCGCCACCGGCCTGCCGGCGGCCGTGATCACCACCTCAGGTACGGCGGTGGCCAACCTGCTGCCGGCCGTGGTGGAGGCGGATTACGGCGCCATTCCGCTGCTGCTGCTCACCGCGGATCGGCCGCCGCGGCTGAAGGGTTGCGGCGCCAACCAAACCGTGAACCAGGAAGACTTCCTGCTCGCCTCCCTGCGCTGGCAGGGGCTGGGCGATGGCCGCGGCCTGCACGCCATGGCCGCGGCCGAACTGGCTGAGCTGGCCGACACCGCCTTCCGGCACTGCCTGGGCCCAGATCAGCCAAGCTTGGCCCAGGCAGCGATCCAGGCAATACCTGAATGGGCGGCGCCTGGGCCGGTGCAGCTGAACCTGCCGATCGATGAGCCCCTCCATGCCGGCTCCTCCGCTCTGCTGGCGGTGGCCAGGGCCTGGCCCGCCCATGCCCTGCAGGCGGATCAATCCAACCCCAGTGCAAGCCCCCAGGGCTGGCCGGGCGCTGGAGCGCAGCTGGGGCTCGATCCAGATCGACCCGGCCTGATCGTGGCCGGGCCTTGGCGCGGCAGACCCCAAACCTGGGACGCCCATCTAACGGCCCTGCGGCAGCTGCAGCAACGCACCGGCTGGCCGCTGCTGGCCGATGCCCTCAGCGGCCTGCGGGGCCTGGCGGATCTAAACCTGGTGGCCGGCTATGACCTCCTTCTGACCGCCCCCAAACCCGAGTGGCAGCCTGAGCAGGTGCTGCGGCTGGGCCCGCTGCCGGCCAGCCGCAGACTGCAGCAATGGCTGGCCAATTTCAGCGTTCCCCAGGCCCTGATCAGCGAGGCCGACCCGCGCAATCTCGATGCCCTGGGCACTGCCCAGCAGCGCTGCTTTAGCGGCCTGGCGCCCTGGTGGGCAGCCCTGCCGCCGTCCTGGCAGGGGGATCAGCCCCCGGCTGCCAACCTGGCCCTGGCCCAGCGCTGGCAGGCGGCGGAACAGGCCCTGCAGGCTTGGCTGGACAGCCAGCTGGCGACTCCCTTGGCCGCAGCTGGGATCGCACCTGGAACAGCTGTCATGGGAACAGCTATCAGCGAAACACCTATCAGCGAAACAGCTATCAGCGCAACAGCCATGGCTGATCTGTGCGAACCGGCCCTGGCCCGCCAGCTGAGCCGGCTATTGCCCGCTGGTGTGCCCTTGGTGCTGGCCAACAGTTCGCCAGTGCGGGATTGGGAGAGCTTTGCGGTGGGCGATGGTCCGCCCCGACCGGTGCTGGCCTTTCGGGGCGCCTCTGGCATCGACGGCACCCTGTCGCTGGCCTGTGGGGTGGCCCAGGCCTGCGGCAGAGCCGTGCTGATCAGCGGCGACCTGGCCCTGCTGCACGACGCCAACGGCTGGCTGTGGCGCAGCCAATTGACCGGTCAGCTGACCATCCTGGTGCTCGACAACGGCGGCGGCGGCATTTTTGAGCAGCTGCCAATTCGGCCCGATCCAGCGGAAGCACCCGATCCGGCTGCGGTGATGGATTTCGAACGGCTGTTTGCCATGCCCCAGCCCGTCGATCCGGTGGCCCTGGCGGCCGTCCATGGGGTGCCGGGGCGCCTGTGTGGCGGCTGGGAGGAGCTGGAACGGAATTTGAGCTGGGCGTTGCAGCAGCCCCTGGCCCTATTGAGGCTGGTCACCGACCGCCGCCAGGATGCCCTGCTGCGCCAGCGGCTGCGCCAAAGCCAGCATTGAGAGCAGCAGTCTTGGGAGCCAACAGCGGAGCTGGTTCGAAAGCAGAACCAAAAGCAGCCCAGGAGCCACCAGCAGCCACCAGCACAGCTGGTCTGGCAGCAGCACTAAAAGCAGAGGCCCAGGGACCAACAGCGGAGCTGGTTGAGAAGCGGCGACGGGCGCTGCGCAGAATGGCCCCTGTGATGCCGCAGCGGCCGTGATAGAGGTCTTCGCTCCAGCCGATCCACCGCTGCAGTGGCGGCAGCTGGGTAGCTACGAGGACATCATTTATGAGGGCAGCGACGAGGGCATCGCCCGGATCACGATCAACCGCCCCCGCCGCCGCAATGCCTTCCGGCCGCGCACGGTGATCGAACTCTGCGATGCCTTCACCCGGGTACGGGAGGACCCCCGGGTCGGCGTGGTGCTGTTCACCGGGGCTGGGCCCGCCGACGACGGGGGCTGGGCCTTCTGCGCCGGCGGTGACCAGAGCGTGCGCGGCGATGGCGGCTACCTCGACGAGCAGGGTGTACCGCGCCTTAACGTGCTCGACCTGCAGCGGTTGATTCGCAGCCTGCCCAAGGTGGTGATCGCCCTGGTGGCGGGCTACGCCATCGGCGGTGGCCAGGTGCTGCACCTGCTCTGTGACCTTTCGCTGGCGGCGGAAAATGCTCGCTTCGGGCAGACGGGGCCGAGGGTGGGCAGTTTTGATGGCGGCTTTGGCGCCAGCTACCTGGCCCGGGTGGTGGGCCAGCGCAAAGCGCGGGAAATCTGGTTCCTCTGCCGCCAATACGGCGCTTCGGAGGCGCTGGAGATGGGACTGGTGAACGCGGTGGTGCCCCTGGCCCAACTACAGGCGGAGGGGGTGCGCTGGGGCCGGGAGGTGATGGCACACAGTCCCACGGCGATTCGCTGCCTCAAGGCAGCCTTCAATGCCGAAACCGACGGCATGGCGGGGCTGCAGGAGTTGGCCGGCCAGGCCACCCACCTCTTCTACCGAACCGCCGAGGGCCAGGAAGGTCGCAATGCCTTCCTGGAAAAGCGGCCACCAAACTTTGCCGACGCCGACTGGCTGCCTTGAGCCCTGCGCAGAAGCGAACCCCGACTCAGGCCAGAGCTCCCCTCGCCCTCAAAGGAACCCTGCCCTGGTCACCTCAAAAAATTGCCCATCGGCCACTGGCTTCAGCGGGCGACCAGGCACCGCGACTCCCTTAGCGCCAAGACATTCGCGCGCCATCAGATTCGCGGCACGACATTGGCAGCATGGGACCAGTGAGATTTAAAAATTACTGGGCGCCGTTGAGCAACCCGCTAATCAGCCGCTCCGCATCCAGCGCTTTGCATTCAGGAGCGCTTTGCATTAAGCACTTTTAAATAAGCACTTTGCATTCAGCAGCGGCTTGCATTCAGCGGCTCCGCATTCAGCAGCGGCTTCGCATTCAGCAGCTCTGCATTCAGAAAGCCTCTATTCAGCAGCTCTAGTATTCAGCAGCTCTTGTTGCAGCAAGCCTGTCTGCAGCAAGCCTGTCTGGAGCAGGCCTGTCTGCAGCAGGCCTGTCTGCAGCAAGCCTCTCTACAGGAAGCCCGTTTGCAGCAGGCCTGCCTGCAGTAAGCAGGGCTGTAGCAAGCCTGTCATCTTTATCTGTCAATTCATCAACCCAGACAACAGCAAATCTCCTCCCCTAAAGATCCCTCCCCTAAAGATCCTTTCATTTTGAGCACAGTTCCCATTCGCGGTGCTGCCGCCGCACTATGAAAGTTCAGATTTTCTTTGCCGACGCTTCCCGCCCCAATCGAGGTCCTTCGCCAAAACCTCTGCGGTCAACTCCTCTGCCGGCAACTCCTCTACCGGCAACTCCGCTGCCGCCATCCCTATCGCCAACCTTGGTGTCCCCCCTGCCGCCGGCGCTTGCCGCTGCCACCCTGAACAGCGACCGGCAGAGGCCCTGGCCCCTCAGGCTCGGCCTGGCTTTGGCCCTGGCGGCCACCGGCCTGCTGAACAGCCTGCTGAGCGGCCCCCTGGAGCCCATGCGGGCCCAGCAGATTGAGGGCCCCAGCCCTGGGGCTCTCACCCCCAGGGTGGGCGACTCGCAAAGCCAGGAAGATGGCAAACCTGGCCCTGGGGGCGTCCAAGGGCGGGAGCTGGTGTTGGACCGGCGGCGGCGCCTGTTGCTGGTGATCGATAGCGGCCAAGAGCTGCGCCGCTTTCCGGTGGCGGTGGGCAGGCCGGGCTGGGAGACCCCGGTGGGGCAGTTTGAGGTAATCGAGCGGGTGATCAATCCCGTCTGGAAGCATCCCGCCACGGGCCAGCTGGTGCCTCCAGGTCCGGAAAATCCCCTCGGCAGCCGCTGGATCGGCTTCCACCGAGACTGCGGGGGCCGCCGCGGCTTTAACGGTCGATCGGGGCTGACCGTAAAGGGTTGCGCCACCATGGGCTTCCATGGCACCCCGAACCGCCGCAGCGTTGGCCAAGCGGTTTCCCACGGCTGTGTACGGCTCTACGACGAGCAGGTGCGCGAGCTGTTTGAGCTGGTGAGCATGGGCACGCCGGTGATCGTTTTGCCCTGAAAAGGCGGCTGGGGCAGACCGGTCGCGGACCACCCGTAAAGTTGCGCCCAGATTTCCCTTCTGACATGCGCATTCTCTTTGCTGCGGCGGAATGCGCGCCGCTGGTCAAGGTTGGCGGCATGGGCGATGTGGTGGGTTCCCTGCCTCCGGCCTTGGCCGCCCTCGGTCACGACGTGCGCGTGATCATGCCCGGCTACGGCAGGCTCTGGAGTCGGCAGCAGATTCCCTCAGAGCCCATCTGGCGCGGCCAGACGATGGGTAACGATTTCGCCATCTTTGAAATCAGCCAGCCAGAGACGGGGCTACCCCTCTATCTGGTGGGCCATCCAGCCTTCGATGGCGAACGCATCTACGGTGGCGAGGACGAGGACTGGCGCTTCACCTTCTTCGCCAGTGCCGTGGCCGAATTTGCCTGGAACCACTGGAAGCCCCAGGTGCTGCATTGCCATGACTGGCACACCGGCATGATTCCAGTGTGGATGCATCAAGACCCGGAGATCAGCACAGTTTTCACCATTCACAACCTCAAGTACCAGGGCCCCTGGCGCTGGAAGCTGGATCGGATGACCTGGTGCCCCTGGTACATGCAGGGGGACCACACCATGGCGGCGGCACTTCTATATGCCGATCGAGTGAATGCCGTTTCTCCAACCTACGCCGCCGAGATTCGCACACGCGAATATGGTGAAGGACTGGATGGATTGCTTAATTTTATTGGCGGCAAGTTGCGGGGCATAATTAACGGTATTGATACGGAGGCCTGGAACCCGGCCACCGATATCACCCTGCCCGCCAAATTTTCGGCCACCGACCTGGCTCCACGGGCGATCAACAAGCGAGCCTTGCAGGAGCGGATGGGGCTAGAGGTAAAGCCCAGCAGCTATCTACTGGGCATGGTCAGTCGGCTGGTGGATCAAAAGGGCGTGGATCTGCTGCTACAGGTGGCCGATCGGGTTTTGGCCTATACCGACAGCCAGATTGTGGTGCTAGGCACTGGAGATCGCACCTATGAATCGGGGCTCTGGCAGATGGCGGCTCGCCATCCCGGCCGCTTCGCTGTCTTCCTCACCTATGACGATGCTCTGTCACGGCTTATCTACGCCGGCAGTGATGCCTTCTTAATGCCCAGCCGCTTTGAGCCCTGTGGCATTAGTCAGATGCTGGCCATGCGCTACGGCTCAATTCCGGTGGTGCGCATGGTGGGCGGCTTGGTGGATACGGTGCCGCCCAATAATCCAGCAGCGGAAGGGGGCAAAGGTAGCGGATGTGGCTATGGCTTTGATCGCTATGAGCCGATCGATTTCTACACCACAATCGTGCGCTCCTGGGAGGCCTATCGCAATCCAACCAGCTGGGCCCAGCTTCAACAGCGCGCCATGTCCGTCGATTTCAGCTGGAGCCGTTCCGCCCTGGCCTATGACGAGATGTATCGCGATGTCTGTGGTGTGAAGGAACCCACCCCTGAAGCGGCCGACGTGCAGCGCTTCTCCCAGGGCCAAGATGCCGACCCCAGCCGGCGCGGGCTGTCGGGCCTGTGGAGACCGCGCAACCAAACCTAAAGGGGTATCGAAAGCAAAGTTTTTCCAGCGGCTGCGAGGTCATGGGGCGATTTTTAGAGCTGCCCTTAATGACCAGCCAAGCTGGAATAGCCAACCAAGCCGGAATAGCTAACCGAGCCGGAATGGCCAACCAAGCCGAAATAACTAATCAAGCCGAAATGGCCAACCAACCGCGAACAGCTATCCAAACCTATAGGTCTTAGCAAGCCTGAATGAACAAACATACCTGAACAAGATGGCGGCAGACCCTCCCCGGCTCGGCTACGGCCCTGAGCGGTCCGGGGCTCCGCTACCGGCGCCCTATCAGGATCCCTTCTCCCGGCTGGGAGAGGATCTACGGGCGGTGGTGGCCAGCCTGCGGCTGCGGTTTCAGGAGTTGTGGCGTCGCAATTGGCAGGGAGATCTGACCAGGCCTGGCTTCTGGCCAAGGGATCTGGCGCCCCTCTACTGGCCACTGCTACTCAGCTGCGGCCTGATATTGATGATTTTGTTGCCATGGCAATTGACCAGGCTGTTGCCGCAGCGCCCCACCCCGCCGCCCCGAGTTAGCTCGTCAACAGCCGATTCTCTCGAATCCGGTTCTGCAAAATCAACTTATCTCGAACCTGGTTTTCCCGAAGCTGGAGCAGGAGCTGGATCAAAGGCGGCATCTAGGGATGATTCCGGAGCCGTTCTTAGCGGCACCTCCTTGACAGAGAAGGTTTCGCCAGAGGCCACTGCATCAAAAGCTCAAGGGGAAGCTTCTCCCTCGCCAAAGGCATCCGCAGCAGAGGCAGAAGCAGAGGCAGAAGCAGAGGCAGCCGCAGCAGAGGCGGCAACAGCTGCGGCAGAGGCTGCAGAGGCGGAAATGCAGTTGCTGGCTGGCTTTGCCCAGCAGGACCCCGGCCAACTGATCGCCGCTGCCCAGGCCCCTGGCGATGGCGGACTTTTGCAATTGCGCATCGCAGAGGGCTACGGCCGCCTCTCGCGCCAACGCCGCCAGGCCCAGGCGGAGCGCTGGTGGCAGCGCAGCTTGGAGCTGGGCTACGAGCAGCTGCAATTGAGGGATGGCCTCGGCCGGCTGCTGGCCCGTCAGGCGCGGGTTGGTTCCGGCATGATCCTCCTCGATGCCGGTGATTAAGCGCTGATGACGCTGCAATTGGGCGCCCTGCAGCAGCTATGGGGTGCACCGGCCAGCGGTGCCCTCGATCCCGATCAGGCCGAGCTACGGCTCAGGCAAATTTGCACAGACAGCCGCCAGCTGCAGGCCGGCGACCTCTATGTGCCCCTGATCGGCGAACGCTTCGATGGCCATGGCTTCCTGGAAGCGGCGATCGCCGCCGGCTGCCGCGCCCTGCTGGCCCAGCCAGAGCGGCTTACGCCAGCAGCAGCCGAGCAATTGCGGGCCCAGGCCAGCGCCGCCGGCTGCCACCTCTGGTGGGTGGAGGACAGCCAGCGGGCCTACCAACAGCTGGCCACCAGCTGGCGCCGCCAGTTGGCATTGAAGGTGGTGGCGGTGACCGGCTCCGCCGGCAAGACCACCACCCGCCAATTGATTCAGGCGGCCTTGGCCCCCCTGGGGCCGATTCAGGCCTCCAGCGGCAATCAAAACAACGACATCGGCGTACCGCTCACCCTGCTCAGCAGCAGCGCTGATCACCGGGCGGTGGTGGTGGAGATGGGTATGCGGGGGTTGGGTGAAATCGAGCGCCTCAGCCGCTGCGCCGAACCCGATCTGGCGGTGATCACCAATATCGGCACCGCCCACATCGGCCGTTTGGGCAGTCGCGAGGCGATCGCCAAGGCCAAATGTGAAATCACCGCCCAACTGCATCCCGATGGAGCGGTGGTGATCCCAGCGGGGGATCCGCTGCTGGAGGCAGCCCTGGCGCGGGTGTGGAGTGGCCGGGTGGTGCGCATCGCCCTCGCCGATGAAGCCGGCAGCGCCAGTGCCGATCTGTTGGGCGAGTATTTGGAGACCGATTCAAGCCTGCGGCTGGGGCAGTTATCACTGGCGCTGCCGCTGCCGGGGCGTCACAACGCCCGCAACCTGCTGTTGGCCCTGGCCGTCGCCGAGCTGCTGGGGGTGCCGCCGGAGCTGCTCACCGCCCTGCAGGTAGATGTACCCGCCGGCCGCAACCAGCGGCGCCAGATCGCTGGCATCACCGTGCTGGATGAAACTTATAACGCCTCGCCAGAGGCGGTGCTGGCGGCGCTGGAGCTACTAAATAGCCAGCCGGGACGCCGCTTTGCCGTGTTGGGCAAGATGCTGGAATTGGGCGACCAGAGCCTGGAGTTGCATCGCCAGGTGGCCAGCCGCGCCGCAGAACTAGGCCTCGACGGCCTGGTGGTGGTGGCCGAGGGTCCAGAAGGGGAAGCGATGCTGGCAGCCGCAGCCGGCCTGCCGCGCCTGCTGCGTGTGGCCAGCCCCGAGCAGGCCGCCTCGCCGCTGGGGCAGTGGCTGCAGCCGGGCGATTGCCTATTGCTCAAGGCCAGTCGCGGGGTGGCCCTGGAACGGCTGCTGCCGCTGCTGGAGCAACAGCTTGAGCTTGCTGCTAAGGATCAGAGAAGCCCTGAATAATTGCCAATTGTATAATTACTAGCTGTATATTTGCTGGCTGTATAATTGCAATCCACCTATCCCCAGGCTCACATTTCTGAGCCATCCGGACCTTGGGTAGCCGGCAGATGGCCGGTCTTTACCCAGATTGTGCAACCTGTATCGCTCCAGGGGCGGTGAACACTGCCGGGGGGATTACGCAGCCAGCTGCCCTCTGGATAGCTGCCCAGTTCATCCTGAAACAGCCCATCAAGCACCAGGATTTCCTCGCCACCACCATGGCGATGAGCTGAAAATAGGGTGCCGGGCTGCCAGCGCACCAGGGCCACCTGCTCCGAGCCAAAGCTATGTAACGGCAGCACCTGCAGGCCTGGCACCAAACCAGGCAACCAATCTGCCTGGCGGGTGTCGATCACCAGGCGCCGCTGATCAGCTGGGTGCATCTGATGCAGCTTCACCAGGATCGTGCAGCCTTCGGTGCTAAATGGCGCATGTTGGGAACCGACGGGGTTGCGCAGGTAGCTGCCCGCTGGATAGTCGCCCTGTTCATCGGAAAAGGTGCCCGTGAGCACCAGGATTTCTTCGCCACCACCATGGCAGTGCCGATCGAAGCGACTGCCGGGGGCGTAGCGCACGATCGAGCTGGCGCGAGCTACTTCACCGCCGCAGCGATCGAGCATGCGCCGCTCCACGCCCGCTAGCGGCGATGGGGACCAGGCCAGGTTGGCGGTGTCTAGCACCACGCGCTGGCTGAGATCGGCATTCAACTCCATAGCCCTGATTCTACCCAAGTGAGGTAGCGATGTAGCCCAATCCATTGCCTGGTCAGCCTGGGGCAGGCAATTGCCAGGCCAGATAAGCGGTGGCTTTCAGCTGGTTAAGTTGTAGAACTGGCAATTTCGCCCTCTATCAAGCAACAAATCTTGCGTAAAGCCAGCGCACGAACCCCCCGATCAGCGGCACAGGCGCAAAAGTGGGGCCTACGAAGTCAAAGTAATCGCGATGATCAACGATTTTACCCTCACTATTAAACAGCAGACGGGTGCAGCCGGGGTAAATGAATTCGATGCCTTTAATCTTTAAACCCATCTCCCATTCGATAAAGGCTGAGTCGGCCTGAATCGATAGCGCACCCGGCTTGAGGAACACGTCATCACAGCGCTTAATTAGGTCTCGCTGGGCAGTTAGATAGGCCTCGATGCCCTGTCTCTCCTGGGTTGGATCCTGGAAGTGCACATCCTCTGCATAGAGTGAGCGCCAAAGTTCGTCACTGGGGGCTGTAGTGCCGTAGGGCTTGGTGAATAGGCTGCTCAGGGTGGCGGCATCCATGGTGGGGGTTGGCAAATGGCAAGCTGCTTATCCCAGCCCAGCGTTAGCAGGAAAACCACCTTGGTGGGATGCCACCAAGGTCAGCTTCTGGGTAAGTGGGGCTGGGGTTGAATCATGGCCTACCGCTGTCGCCAAACGCAGACCAACCGGCTTGGAGCCACACTCTCGCATGGCTCGGCGTCAGTCCAGCCAACCATTAGCAGAAAAGCCTGAGCGGCTGCCCTGGCCCAGAGCCTGCAAAAGATGAAAGAGATCCACAAATACCGGATTCAGATCTCTACCCACTCTTGAGTGGTGGCAAGACGCTAATTCTCGCCGGTTCCCTTGATATTAACACGCTTCAAATAAGCGGAAACAAGTACTTGATGTCATCGCTGCAATATTGGCTAGATTTGAGTCAAACACATTTTACAGGGTGGCCAGAGCATCATGGGTCCAAGCAGTTTCCGTGGTCTGAATAGCCCCATGAAACCGCTCAGAACCTAGATCAGGAGGCCTGCGCCAACTTGATCACGCCAGTTCCCACACAGGTCATGCAGGTCTTGTAGGCCCAAGATGCTACACGCAGCTGGCCGCTGCCGCCGCAATGGTTACAAATTGATGAAACAGTCGTCTTGGCGATGGATGTTTTTTCAGAGACTGGCTTTGGCATCGATAACGAGCATGTTGCTGAACCACTGTGCGACGTAACTGGGTAAATGCCCCAGAAATAAATTTGGAAGATTTCAGCTGTGTTGCTCCCGCCTGGAACCAGCTTCAGGCGAGAGCGAAAACCAGTGAGCCCTCTGCGCGGCCGATGCTTCTCGCGCCAGCCCGCCAGCGAGGTGGTGATCAAGGCGCTGTCGTTCCAGTTACACCGACTGGCCACCCAGCTGGCCCTGGTCTGTGATGACCCCAGCAAAGCGAAGGCGGCGGTGGCCTCGACAAGGCCAGTGTGAAAATTTATGTAGCGATCGCCTACGGGTTGGAACTGTGGTCTGCTGCCCGCCTGGGCCTATTGCTGCACCGGCAGCGGCACTGGGCCGGAGCTGCGGATGCCGGTGCGCAGCGAGCAGCGTTCGGGGGTATCGGCGATGGCCCGCTGCTGCTCGGCCTGCTCCAGCCCCTGGCGCAGCCACTGCTCGCAGGCCGCGCTCACGCTCAGGCCGGCGTGGGCTGCCGCCTGCTCCACCCGGCTCCTCAACTCGCCGCTCAGCCAGGTCACATCCACGATCAATGATTCGGAGGCTTGATCTGCTCCCATGGCCAATTCAGGGGTGCCGGCAAAAACATAAATCAGCGAGCTGCCCACGGCCAGGACCTCTCGCGCCGGCCTATCTACACGTAAAACACGCAGACCCACCGCCAGGGATAGGGATGCAGCAGATCGAAGCAGATCGAAGCAGGTTTTGGCGTCTGAGCTGATATCCGGCCCCAAAAAGCTGCCTAGCTTCTCGCTAGCAGCCCACCCCCATGACCGTCCAGCAGCCCCGCTCGCGCCGCCGTCGCCTGCTGGTGGGGCTGGTAGTACTGGTGGCAGGTGGCCTGGTGGCCCTGGGCTGGATCGGCCAGGAGCGCCAGCGGCGGCTGGAGCAAATCCAGCGGCAACAAACCCTGCTGCCGCGTCGGATCGCCGCCCTGGGCAGGGTGGAACCGCTGGATCGGGTGGTGAAGCTGTCGGTGCCGAGTTCGCTCAGCAATGACGCGGTGCGTCAGGTGCTGGTGAAAGAGGGCCAAACGGTGCGCAAGGGCCAGGCTTTGGCCATCCTCGACAGCGCCGTAAGCCTGGAGAAGAGCTTGCAGCAGGCGGCGGCGGCTGTGACGGTAGCGCAGCGCAAACTGACCTCCCAGGACAGTGTGATTGCCAAGAATCGAGGCGAATTAAGCCAGGCCGAGGTGGAGCTGCGTCGCTACAGGCAGCTCTATGACCAGGGGGCCAGCAGTGCCGAACTGCGCGATCGTCGCGCCACCATTCTCAATACCACCCGGGCAAACCTGGAGCAGGCGGTTAGTGACCGCCAGACCCTTGCCGCTGAACTAGCGGAAAAGCGGGCCAACCTGGAGCGCGATCGCGCCGAACTGGCCAAGGCCACGATCCGGGCACCCTTTGCTGGCACCGTGTTCAAGATCAACGCCTATCCAGGCGACAAGGTGGGCGACAGCGGCATTGTGGAGATGGGCGACAGCAGCCGCATGGGTGTGATCGCCGAGGTATATCAAACCGATCGCCCCGGCATCATGTTGGGCCAGCGGGTGGAGCTGACGGCCGATGGCTTCGCGGGCAAGATCATCGCCGGCCGGGTGGTGGAGATTGCTCGTCAGGTGAGCCGTCAAACCGTATTCACAGGCCAAGCGGGCGAGAACCTGGATCGCCGCGTAATCGAAGTAAAAATTGGCCTCAAGCCCGAGGCTGCCGCTATGGCCAGTCTGATCAATTACATGCAGGTGAACGTACTGTTCGACCCGCTTACCCCGGAGCAAAAAAGCCAGCAGCAGCAGTTGCGCCAACAGCTGATTGAAGCCCAGCGCCGCCGGCAACCGGCCTTCTCCACACCCGGCAGCCCGTGAAGCCAGCCCGTGAAGCCAGTGCCATGATCCAACTGCTGCAGCGCACGCCCCTGGCCTGGCGCCAGGCCATCCACCGGCCCATGCGGCTGGCCGCCGCCATCGCCGGGGTGAGCTTCGCCAACCTGCTGGTGTTCTTCCAGCTGGGGCTCTCCGGGGGCCTCTATGACAGCCAAAAGCGCCCCCTGCAGCGGCTGAACGGCGAGCTGGTGATGGTGAGCGGTCGCTACCTCTACCTGGGGGAACAGCTCAATTTTCCCAGGGCCCGCCTCAGCCAGGCCCTGGGGGTGGAGGGCGTGCGCAACGTGGCGCCCCTCTACGTCGGCCTCAGTGAATGGTTGAACCGCGACAGCCGCCAACAAAAACAGGCTTTGATTTTCGGAATCGCCCCTGAAAATCCAGCCCTGAACATCCAGGAAATCGCTGCCGATCCGTGGCTGCTGGAGCGCTCCGACAGCCTGTTTTTCGATACCCGCTCGAAACGCAATGCTGGAGCGGTGGCCCAGGTGGTGCGCCGCGATGGGCACTACGACACCGAACTCGGGGGCATGAGGGCCAGGGTGGATGGACTGTTCAGCATGGGCCTTACCTTCGCCGCCGATATCAACCTGATCACCTCCGCCACCAACTTCAAAAATTACTTCCCCAATCAGAGTGCCGACGACATCCAGATGGGTGTAATCCAGCTAAAGCCAGGCGTCGATCCCCTGCGGGTGAAAGCCACGCTGGAGAGTTTTCTGGATCCGTCGGTGAAGGTGTTTACAATTCCCCAGATCGCTCAGCTTGAGGTTAACTACTGGCGGCACAACACTTCATTTGGGGTGATATTTGGCCTCGGTGTGCTCGTGGGCTTGGCGGTGGGTGGCATTATTGTGTACCAGATTCTTTATTCAGATGTGAGCGATCACCTGGGTGAATACGCCACGCTCAAGGCCATGGGCTACAACGATGGCTTTGTGGTAAGTATAATTATTCAAGAATCTTTGATTTTAGCGGTGTTGGCCTTCTGGCCAAGCCTGGTTTTGTCGCTCGGGCTCTACGCCTTTCTGGCCCGAGCCACCTCCCTGGCGGTGGTGATGAGTGTGGGCAGAGCTGTATTGGTATTCGGCTTCACCCTGGCCATGTGTGGCATCTCTGGCTGGCTGGCCACCGACAAGCTGCGCCGCCTGGATCCAGCTGAGATTTTCTGAGCCGCCATGAACACAAGCGGCAACTCAGACCCATGGGATTCCAGCAACAGCCCTGCTCCCCAGGAAGCCGACGGCGGCCCAGCCCCATTGGAAGCCACTGGCGGCCCCGTCCCACTGGATCCCAGCGGCGGCCCAGCTCCATTAATTCAGGTGCAACATCTCGACCATGCCTTCCTGGAAGGTGGCATGGCCAAACAAGTGCTGCATGACATCAACCTGACGGTGCACGGCGGCGAAATCGTGATCCTCACGGGCCCCTCAGGTTCGGGCAAAACCACCCTGCTCACCATGCTGGGGGGCCTGCGGGCAGCCCAGAGCGGCAGCCTCCAGATCCTGGGAGTGGAGCTGCTGCACGCCGAGCGCCGTGTCCTCACCCAGTTGCGCCGTCAAGCCGGTTTCATCTTCCAGGCCCACAACCTGTTGCCCTATCTCACCGCCTTGGCCAATGTGCGCCTGGGATTAGAAGTGCACAGCAACTGGCTGCAGCTGGGTCGCAGCGCCATGGATGCCCGAGCGGCCGAGATGCTAACGCAAGTGGGCCTGGCCGATCGGGCTTACTACTACCCAGAAAAACTCTCCGGCGGGCAGAAACAGCGGGTGGCCATCTCGCGGGCCCTGGTGGCCTCGCCGCGGCTGCTGCTGGCCGATGAACCCACCGCCGCCCTGGATCGAGACTCGGGCCGTGAAGCAGTGGCCCTGTTTCGTGAGTTAGCGAATAGCAAAGGAGCGGCGATCGTGATGGTGACCCATGACAACAAAGTGCTAGACATCGCCGATCGCATCGTGAATCTCGATGGCGGCCGGCTGGTTTAGGGCGATTTGGTTTAGGGCGGTCTATGGCGGGGCGTCGAAAAAGCTTTAGTAAGGGTGGGGCTGGGCTTGCCTCAGCCATTGGAATTGCCTCAGCCGCTTGGATTGGCCCAGCCACTGGGATTAGCCCCAGCAAAATTAAAGGGGCCCTTCCAGGCCCCAATGGGTCATTTGGGTGATAAGGCTGACCTCACCCCATCTCCCTTAAAAGGGTCAGGCGGCCACGGGGGCGGCTTGACGGGAGAAACGAACGATGTTATTCGCTGTTACGTGTTTGCTCTTACCGAGCAGGCTTCAGTCACCCTCCTCATACCCCGTCGAAACCATTGCAGCCCCGGAAATGCCCCGCAGGAAGCGGGTAGGGGTTCAATGGAGCTGAGCGGAATCGAACCGCTGTCCGAAGCACCGGTGTGGATCACCTAGTTCGGCCGAGACCGAACCCATTCATATTGACAGCTCCTGGCGCCCTTGGGGGGTGGGTATTCCCACCAAGCGGCGGCGGGGTTGACTGACACCAGCAGGTCGCCGCCGATGTCCGCCCCATTCAGCGCCATAGCCGTGGTGCCCCCTGGCTTGGAGGCCCCGGCCGCCGCCGAACTCGAGGGCCTGGGGGCGAGATCCGTGCAGCCCCTGTTGCGGGCCGTGCGCTTTGAAGCCAGCCTGGCCTGCTTCTATCGGCTGCACCTGCAGGCCCGGCTGCCGTTTCGACTGCTGCGGGAGCTGGCCAGCTTCCCCTGCCGCAGCAAGGAGGAGCTCTATGCGGGCGTGCAAAGGGCCGTCGACTGGTCGCGCTGGCTGCCGCCGGAGCTGAGTTTTCGCGTCGATGCCAGCGGCATCGCACCGGGGCTCAACCATGGCCACTACAGCGCCCTGCAGGTGAAAAATGCCCTGGTGGACTGGCAGCGGCAGCAGCTGGGCCAGCGCTCTTACATCGACCTAGACCAACCCGATCGCAGCCTGCACCTGCATTTGGGCGGCGGCCTGGCCAGCCTCAGCCTCGATGGCAGCGGCAGCAGCCTGCACCGCCGCGGCTACCGGGCGGCGATGGGCCTGGCCCCCTTGAAGGAAAACCTCGCAGCGGGCCTGATCGCCCTCAGCGGCTGGGATGGCTCGGTGCCCCTGGCCGATCCCCTCTGCGGCAGCGGCACCCTGCTGATTGAGGCGGTGCGCATGGCCTTGGGGCGGGCGCCGGGGCTGGAGCGGCAGTTTTCGCTGCAGGGCTGGCCGGATTTCGATCTCGAGCTCTGGAACCAGGAGCAGGCCGCCGCCCGCTGCCTGGCCCGCAGCAGCAGCCTGGCTAACGGCCGCCCCTTGGCCGCCGTGGTGGGGCTGGAGCAGAACGCCGAGGTGCTGGCCCAGGCCCGGGTCAACCTGGAGCAGGCGGGGGTGGCGGCTGCAATCCAGCTGCAGGCCGGCGACTGCCGCGACTTCCAGCCACCACCAGGCCCCGGCGTATTGGTTTGCAACCCCCCCTATGGGGAGCGGCTGGGCCAGGGGGAAGACCTGGAGGCTCTCTACGCAGACCTGGGGGCGATGCTGAAACAGCGCTGCGGCGGCTGGCAGCTGTGGTTGCTGAGCGGCAACCCAGCTCTCACCGGCGCCCTGCGCATGAAGGCCACTCGCCGCATCCCGGTGAGCAATGGCGGCATTGACTGCCGCTGGCTGCACTATCAAATTCGCTGACAGCCACTAGATCAACGCTGCTGGATCAGCCACTAGATCAGCCACTAGATCAACTTTGCCGATCAACGGTGTCAATCCAGCAGCTCCAGTCTCACCCTGGCTCCGTGGCCGAGGGTGACGCCGCGCCGGGCTGGCTGCACGGGCAGCCGATTGCAGAGCCGGAAGCGATGCTCTCGCAGCAGGGTGCCGAGCACAATTTTGAGCTCCATCTGGGCCAGCGCCACCCCCACGCAGCGGCGCACACCAGCGCCAAATGGCATGTATTCATAGGGAGAATACTGGCGCTCCAGAAAGCGTTCGGGCCGAAACTCGCCAGGATCTGGATAGAGATCCTCACGGTGATGAAGTGCATAAATATTGCCCATCACCAAATCACCCCTGTTTAAACTATGCCCCGCCAACTCCACTGGCACTTCCACCCGCCGCGGGAAGGTGAGCATGGCCACCGGATGCAGCCGCAGCGCCTCCTGCACCACAGCCCCCAGGTAGGGCAGGCTGAGCAGGGCAGCGGGGTCGGCAGCGGCGGGCAGGGCAGCCAATTCACGCTCCAGGCGCTCGCCCACCGCTGGCTGGCGGTGTAGCCAGTAAAGGGCGGTGGTGAGGGCGGTGGCGGTGGTCTCATGGCCGGCCACCAGCAGGGTCATCAGCTCATCGCGCAGGTCGAGATCGCTGAGGGCCTGGCCCTCGGCGTCGCTGGCCTGCAGCAGCAGCGAGAGCACATCCCTGCGTTCTGGATTCTGCTCCGCCCGCCTGGCGGCAATTTCTGCATAGAGCAGGGCATCGGTGCGCTCCGCCAGCGCCGCCACCCGAGCGCCAGGGCTCCAGGGGCCCAGATCGCTCAGCAACCAGGGAAAGAACAAAATCGCCGAGGTGAGCGGCGTGGCCGTAAGCGCCAGGCGCTGGCTCAGCAGGGCCATTAACTGGTCATAGCGCTCACTACGATCCAAGCCAAATACCACATGGAGAATCACCCGCATGGTGATCGACTGCATCGCCTGGCGCACATCAATCACGCTGCCATTTTGCCATTGGCCACTCAGCTCTCGGCAAATCTGCCCGATGGTGCGGCCATAACTTTGCAGGTGCTCCCCATGGAAGCTGGGCATCAGCAGTTGGCGCCGTTGGCGATGGGCATTGCCACTGAGCAGAATTGTGTTGTGGCGACCCAGCAAAGCTGCCAGCAGTTCATTCACCTCTCCTGGAGCGCTGAACAGCTTGCCGCTGTCATTGCTGAACAGTTGCTGCAGGGCCTGGGGTTCGCTGAGCAGGAACAGCGGCCCCAGGCCGGTCACCTGGGGGGAGATCGATGCTTGAAACAAAACGCCATGGCGACGCCCCTGACGGCGTAAATAGGCCAGCGGATCCAAAATCCACTGGCCCATTTGCAGGGCCTTGGGCAGCCTCGATCGCGGCGGGCGCGGCAGCTGGGGCGGGTGGGGGGAGATGGTTTCGATCATAGCGGCAGGGGCATAACGACAGGTTGATCACAGCAGGCTAATCACGGCATGCCCACAACCATAGAAGCAGGAAATAATTGAGGCAAAAATAACATCATGCAAATAACGTCAGCGGAAAAATCCGGAAAAAATCTGATCAAAATGCGGGCAAAAGCACGTATAAAACTATAATAAAAACGCAACAAGAAAGACGCCTTGCAGACCGCCCAGGGCCACCTGTAAGCATTGGGGAAACCCCAGTAAATTTCATCCTATCCACAATTTTGCCATGCTGATAGATGCCCCAACTCATAAAGGGCACCTCAAAAAATCGCATATCTCACCGATCTCATGATGCGAGAGGCCTTGCTACGATTTGGGTAAGCCTAACCAGTAACAGTCGAAGGTGCAGTTCTTCGAGGCGCCCTAAATTCACTGGCTCTAACTAGATTGCTGCAGCGCTTCTATGCGGTGGAACGCCTCGATGGCAGTGCCGATCGTGGCGAATAGATGACCGGCTCCAATCCGCTCCACCAGGCCACCGCGCTCCAGGGAACCGCGCAGCTCGCTTTTGACCCGAGCCATACAAAACTGAATCTCAAGGTGGCGCAGATCCCGCTCCAGCTCAAGCAGCATATCAAGGGCGGTACTATCTACGTCTATGATCGCTTCTGCGTTGATCAATAGCCAGCGCACCGGCGCGGATTCAGCATCAATCGCTTCCATCACTCTCTGGTAAAAATGATCAGCATTGGCAAAACATAGGGGTGCATCATAGCGATAAATTAGCAGGCCTGGCCTCGTAATCGCACCCGCCTGGCTGATCACACTATGATACCCAGCCATTGAGGGCACCTCCCCCAACACCGCATCGTTGGGCCTGATGATCCGCCAGAGCAAATCGAGTATTGACAGCGCCACTGCCAGGGCCACACCGATCAATATATCGCTGAGCAACACGCCGATACATGTAATTAGCGCCAGGCGAAATTCACTAAAGCGAAATCGCAATAAACCAATAAATCCATCGATATCGATCAGCCGCAGAGCCGCCATGATCACCACAGCAGCCAGGGCCACCTTGGGAAACAGGGCCAGCAGCGGGCGCAGCGACAGCAACACCAGCAGCACCAGGGCCAGGGCGATCAGCGAAAACAGCTGGGAACGGCTACCGAGGGCATCGCCGAGGGCCGTGCGACTGCCGCTGCTGCTCACCGGAAAACCCTGAGCGATACCGTTGGCCAAATTGGCAGTGCCCAGAGCCAGCAACTCCTGGTTGGCATCCACCCGATAGCCCCCGCGGGCGGCAAAGGCACGGGCAGTAAGAATGTTGTCTGAATAGCCCACTAGGGCAATGCCCAGGGCAGAAGATAGCAGCGGTTTAATTAACTGGGAGGCTGGCAGATCAGGCAATGCCAGGCCCGGTAAATCACCTGGAATGTTGCCGATCACCGCAACCCCCAGCTGATCTAGATGCATTGCGGCCACCGCCCCCGTGGCCAACAGCATCGCCAGCAGCGGGCCGGGAGCCCTTGGAAAAAACTTCTGCATGGCGGCTAGCAGGCTGAGCACGGCCAGGGTCATCCACAAGCTGGGCCAATGCCATTCGGCCTGGCGTTGAACCAACTCCCATAGCTGAACCGGCAGGGAATTGGCATGCAGTTCAATACCCCATATTGTATGGAGCTGACTGCCAATCATGATTGCCGCCACCCCCGCCATATAGCCAATCAAAATCGGCTTGGAGAGCAGGTTGGCCACAAAGCCAAGCCGCGCCCAGGCCCCCAGGCAGCAGATCGCCCCAACGGCCAGGGCCAAGCCACTGCTGAGGCTTGCGTAGAGCTGGGCATCCCCGGCGGCCAGCGGAGCGATGGCGGCGGCGGTCATCACGGCGGTGGTGGATTCCGGCCCCACCGAGAGTTGCGGCGAGGAACCCAGCAGCGCATAGATCAAAATCGGCGGCAGGATCGCCCATAGGCCCCGCACCGGATCGAGGCCCGCCAGTTCGCCGTAGGCCAGACACTGGGGGATCAAGTAGGCGGCCACCGCCATCCCCGCCAACAGATCTGGGCGCAGCCAGGCGAGCCGATAGCCGCTGAGCTGACGCCAATTGGGCTGGGCGGCACCACTCATGGCAGCGGCCATAGCAGCAGCAGCGGAGCCACTGGCCGCCAGCAGCCCCGGGGCTCAGCATCGATGCAGGGGCTCAGCCTGGTCACAGGTAAATTGGCCGATCAGCTGTGGTCACTCTGGCCTGGATCCACTGTCCGGCTTGCCTGTGGGCATCTAGCTGTGGCATTCAGGCGGGGCAGTAAGGCGGGCCAGTAAGGCTTGGCAGAAAGGCTTGGAAGCAAGGAGTGGCATTCAGCTGCGGCAGAATCGGCTTTGTGATCGCTTGCTGGCCCTTGTTCTCCGCTCTGGCTGCCTGGGGCCTGATAACAGCTCAATTGCCGCCCGAGCTGGCTGCCAATCCAGCCCCGGCAAGCTTTGCTTCCAGCCTCACCGCCATCACCCTGGCCGAACTGGGCGACAAAACCTTTTTCATGGCCCTGATCCTGGCGGCCCGCCATCGGCCCCGCTGGGTATACCTAGGCGCCTTCTCCGCCCTGGCGGCGGTGACGCTGATATCGCTAGGCCTGGGCTATGGCCTACGGGAACTGATCCCGGCCGCTGTGATCCCCTGGCTGGCTACGGCCCTGTTCCTGGGCTTCGGGATCAAGTTGCTGCTGGATGCCCAGGGCATGGCCAGTGATGCCGCCGCCGAGGAGGAAAAAGAGGCCGAGGAGGCTGTGAATCAAGCCGAACGCCACCAACCGATCGTCACCCCCTGGGCCGTGATTTGGGAATCCTTCGCCCTGGTGTTCATCGCCGAGCTGGGCGATCGCACCCAGTTCGCCACGATCCTGCTGGCCACGGCACCGGCCTTCTCCTTTGGGGGGTTGCTGGCTGGCACCCTGGTGGGTCATGCCCTGGTCACCGGGCTGGCGGTGGGCGCCGGCAAGTGGATCGGTGGCCGGATCAGCGAGCTTTGGCTCTATCGACTCAGCGGCGGCCTGTTCCTGGCCTTTGGCCTGGCTTCGCTGGTGCAGGCTTTGGCGGGCTGAACCGCCTGAGCTAGGGAGGGCTGGGCGTTGCTGCTGCTACAGGCTGCCGGGCACTGATTGGCTTGGATGCAACCTATGGTCAGCGGCGATCTGGCGCAAGATCTGGGGGCCAGGGGTCGCTAGGGGCTCCATCTACACTCGAAGATTACCTTTAGTCTAGGTGTAGCTAGGTGTTGCGGCCTGGCGCCAGCGTTGCGGTAGAGATAGCAAGTTGCTGCGGGTTTTCCCATGGGAGCTTGGCGTCATCGGCTTTCATCCCTAGGGCTCACGGTGCTGCTGAGCCCCGCTCTGGCCCTGGCCCCTGCACCTGGGCCAGTAGCGGCCCAAACAGGCACCCTGCTAGCTCAGGCTGGGCAGAGCCAGCCCAGTGCAGGCCCGGGCTGGCCCGGCAGCGGCGGCGGTGCGACGACTGGTGCTGACAGCGGCATACCGGCCAAGGCTGGGGCGAGTGACCCTGGGGCCAGTGGCGCTGGTGTAAGCGGCCCCGGAGTCAGCGGTAAAGAACAGCAGCTGCTGGATCGAATTCGTCAACTGAAGGTGCCTCGCTGGCGTAGCTACGGCCTCTGCCGTTACGACTGGAGTAGCTGGCGATTGATGGATGGGGCGGTGCGAACCACCGATGTGGAATGCGGATCAGACAGCGTCAAGGCCAAAGTGGCGGTCCATTGCGAAACCTTGCAGGTATCCCGTCAAGAGGGTGAAGCAAGTTGGTCTGCCTGGCGGCTCCCCTATGGCACCAACGAGTCGAAAAGCAGCGGTGGAGAAGATCGCATGGTGGCCAGTCTCTGCGCCAATATTCAACCGGGGCTGCCAGCCTCCATTGCTCAGCCCAGCCAGAGCAAGCCAAGCCCTGCGCCCCAGGACAACCAAGGCAAGTCTGCGGCACCAACTAATAAATCGGCGGTACCGGCAAGTAAGTCTGCGGCGCCGGCCAATAGCAAGACGCCGACTCCAGGTAAGAACAAGGCAAAGTCTGGCTCATCCACAGGCAATTGAACTCCAGGCAATCAGACTCAAGGCAATCGAACTTCAGGGCACCTCGAAAGCTTACAAATCGCTGCTCTTATGAACTGAGAAGCATTGCATCGCATCGCATTGCCTGGCCAGTCCACAACTCGCGGGAGCCAAACGGCCATTTTGGACACCTCGAAAAATAACTAACTCCCAGAAACTCTACGGGTATAAAAAAGCCGCCTAAGAGGCGGCGGATCGGAATAAAACAATATCTAGCCCTAGCTAGATCGTCAAATTCATGGGCACTTCTCCGAGAAACTTATGCAACTAATTTAATATTGCAAGATCGCTGGATATAACGAAAGAAGTTTAAAGTCAGATTCTTGAGTCCCCACCAAGCCTCGGTTCTCTCCAGTCCAATCTTTATTGTCAGCTTTCCACCCATGGACATGGTCATGCACCCGAAGACATGCTCCACGCAAGCCCTGATTGCAGACTTGACTCGATTCATTTTCTTGACCTCGTCGCTAAGCGGATGATTGCGAGCACCCTTTTCGTTGATCAGACTTTCGAAGCCAGCGAGACTCAGGAGATCCGCAATGCACTCACCTGCATACGCTCAGCCGATTATGGCCAAAATCATGCCGTAATCAACTATCTTTTTGATTTTTCGAGGTGCCCTCAAGTC
>DGYA01000001.1:77747-78337 GCA_002396505.1 Cyanobacteria bacterium UBA5018
TGATTTTTCGAGGTGCCCTCAAGTCCATGGCTGCATTGAATAGTGCCAGTCTATGCAGTAACAAGAAGCGGCAATGCCTATCTGTCGGGCAATAGTTTGGCAGACTGCAGGAGAAAGACTGTTGCATTGTTGGATGACTTAAGCAAATCCCAGTCTTGGTGAGCGGCTTGGGTACGGCTAATTGCCACAACAACTTCGGCTCTTTTAAATGAGATAGCCGTATTGTAATCGGCTGAGTGACGCAACGACTGGAGGTCAACAAATGTATTGCAGACACGGATCAATTCCGGCTCAATGGAGGCCGTGAACAACGGAGCCGGCCAAGGTGGTGTCTTCATTGACTGAGCAATAATCTTGTTTGCCGCATCTTTGACAGCCGTATGCTGAAACGATCTCGCAACGTATGGCTGTAAAGCCGGATTATCCGTTACGCGACGAGCCCCATCGTCAATTAGCAAATGAAACAGTGAGTAATAAGCTGCTGAAATCGCCCGTCTCCGCGAAGCCTGTTTTGGCTCCATCAGATCAAGGCCAGACAGTATACTGGCCTGATCAAGAAGATCAGTTGCAAGACTCACTCTTCAACATCT
>DGYA01000052.1:0-11507 GCA_002396505.1 Cyanobacteria bacterium UBA5018
CTTGTCTTGTCTTGGCTTGTCTTGGCTTGAGCACGCATAACAATGTTTCAGGTGGCAAGGTTTCATCAAGAACCCGTCAAGGCGCTATTCGTTCTGGCAGCGCCTTCTGGATGGCAGCGTGCCTCTCAGTCGAACCAATACGGCACTTGGCGCATTACAGCGACGACTGGCAGTAATGATTGGTAAAGGCAAAGCATTGATTGCGACAGCACGCAAGATTGCTATTTTCGACTATAAGGCCTTTTGATATGGCATCTCCTTTCAAGATCCAGGTGCAGGCTTTTATCAATAAGCCACCCGTGAGAGGCAACTCCAGGGGCTTCAAGGCCGAACAAAAGCCATGGGTTACCAGCTTATGGCTACAAGCTGAGCCCTCCAGATCCTCTGCCCCCGTTTGTGTTTCTTAGGAAGTTGTCCGCCCTGTCTGACCGATCCACAAGGGGCCGCCCCCGCCCATAGCTACCACCCTATTGGTGATCTACCGGCGGCAAGGCCTGGCGCACGGGTCGCTATTCTGCCTCGCCGGCATTCACCTCCAGGACCTATTCAGTTACCCGAACGGTGAGGGCGTTGAAGTAGGCGGCGAGGGTTTTTGTAGTTCCTGGTAATCAGGCCAGAGAGTGTTATTCACGAAGCTGCGGCTGAGGTGGGCCATCGCGGTTGTACGCCGCTGGCCGCAGTAGTGGTATGGGGAAATGTTGTAGCGCCGCAGCAGGGCCATAAACAAATGCCGAGACCATTGATCCGCCAGGGTGAAGCGATATTCCACCGACGTTTCCTCAGCTGCGAGCTGCTGGAGCCTGGCCTGGATGCGTTCGCGGGCCCGCTCGGTCGCTTGGCGTTCGCCGTCGCTGCCAGCCCTGGCGTGCAGGGCTTCAATGCGGCGCAGTTTTTGGATCAGTTCCTCTTCTGGACCGGTGGACCTGGCGCGGCCGGCCATGGCGCTTTAACCTCAAGGTGCGAGGGTGCGGCATAAGCAGGACGGTGTTGATTTGGCTGTTAGAATGCAAGCAAATACTAGGGAATGCCGATTATTTGACTATTCGAGCGTAAAATACTATTGTTGTACTCGTAAAATCCAAAATCTCACCTTTTTTAGTGAAAGATCATGCCAATGCCTGGCTTGCGCTTGACCCATGGGGACGAGATCCGATTTCCGGGCAGCTTCTGGCCTGGCTATGGCTAATGTGCCGGCAGCCATTGGATCCGGCGAATGGGTTTATCCAGCCCCCGCAGTGTCAATCTGTCGGCGTCGATCAGTGCGGGCCTGGCCGCCTGGCGTCCCTCAAAAGTTATCGGCTCAATAGAGATCGCCTTTATCTCACTTCTCGCATTACCAATTGGCTTTATCTCTCTTCGCCTAACAGTAATTGGCTTTAGTGCCAGCAGTAGCTGATTGCGGCTGGCGTCAAATTCCATTTTTGTGCCTGGTTCCAGCTGCCAACCATTTAATTGCTTCCGCTGCAGGATTTTAGCTGTGCGGTTGAGGGCCAGCAGTTGTAGCCGTGGTTGGCCCATGCCATCCATGAGCAGTAGCCAAATCCTCTCGCCACCGCGAGCGCAGGCACTGCCAAGCACCGCCTGCCGGCCCTGCCAGAGGATGCGCGGTGCCTCACCCGGCTCCACCAGCTCCATGGAGCGGCTGTAGTCGGGGCGGTGACGCACCAGCAGGGCCCGGCCACCACTGGCGCAAAAGGAGCTCAGATCGCGGCTGCCCGGCAGCATCTGACGCCGCTGGGGCTGGCCTGGCAAGCGCATCAGGATCAGGCCCTCCGGATGGGGCACCACCATGGCGCCACCCTGGGGCACCAGCTGAATGGCGCCACTGCTCTCCACCTGCAGCTCCTGGCGCCCACCACTGGCAGCCCAGATCTGCGTCTGGGCCTGGCCGCTCAATTCAGTGGCGCTTTGCAGCAACAGTTCCCCCTGCCGGTTACTACTCATGTGGGCAAATAACAGGGGGCTCTGGGATAGGCGTTGGGCCGCCCCCACCAGCGGTGCCTTGAGGCCCAGGTTCGCTGGCGCCAGATTGCTTTGCTGAATTGCGAGCCGCCATACCTGCAGCCTTCCCTTGCCATCGGCTGTTGCCATCACTAGGCCGGAACCATCCCCCAACACCTGCAAGTGGGGTATCGACGGCCACACCTCACTCACCGCCTGCCAGCTGCCGTCTTGATGGCGCAGCTGTAGCTGTTCTCCCCCCGGCACCACCACCACAGCCACCATCCTCGGGCGGGGATCCCATCGCCAGCGCTGCGGCGCCATGGTCAGCTGGCGCCGATCCCTGCCGCCCAGCTGCAATTCGATCGGCTTATCCAGAATGGCGCCGGGGCTAAGCAGCAGTCTCCACTGGCTGCCCTCCCCCAGCCAGCCATGGGCCAGCGCTGGGCTCATGCGGCTGCTGGTGCCCACGCTGCCCCCCTCCATCGGCCGACTGAAGCGCAGATCCAGCGCCCCAGCACCGGAACTTGTGCGGGCCGGCTCGATCGCCACCAGGCGAGGCGGGCGTCGGATCAGCAGTTGCTGTTGCGCCAGACCCAGCACCAGGCCGGCAGCCATCAGCAGGGGCAGGGGTTTCATGGTTGGTGTGGCGCGGGGCTTTAGCCCTCGAAGGGTCGTTTGGGCCGAGGTGTAGGGGATATGCGGTTGGGGAGCACCAGGCTGTGGGCCTGGCCGTCGCTGCTCTCTATACCCATCACCCCCTCAATCGCCAGCCATTGATTGGCCTTTGGTAGCGGCTTGCCCGGGGGCCAGCGCACCGGCAGCCCGATGGGAGTGGCATCCGCCAGGCAGCAGCGCACCAGCAGCCTGGCCAACTGGGGCGGCTGCCCCGGCACCGCCAGCACGAAGCCACTGATGCGTACGGGATCCCCGTCGTAGAGCTGGGGATCTGGTGCGGCCCTCAGCAGCCGCACCCAGTCGGTAAGGCTGCGCTGGCCGGCCGGCAGTACAAAACTGATTTCTTCCTGGAGCATCTGGCCGCTGCCGCGGCTGGCCGCCAGATCCGAAAATGACGGCTCAGGTGGTAACAGCAGCATCGCCAAGGCCACCATTCCCCCCAGCAACCAGCTGGCCGACTCCCGCCTGGGCAGGCGCTGGCGCCCCTGGCCCAGGCCCATATCCAGCCCCGCCAGCAGCAACAAGACCACTCCCGCCAGGCCAATCACGGGTTGTAGCGGTGCCCTCACCAGCAAATTCAGACGCTCGCTGCTGTAGCTGAACAACAGCAGGGCACCCCAGAGGCCCAGGTAGATGCCGCGCAGCCCTTTCAAAGTTGCCAAAGATTTACCCACTGACAGATCAGCAGCACCACCACCGCCGTGCCAGCCACCGTGAGGGCAAGGGCCCCTGGCCTGAGCACCACTCCAAAGAGGCTGAGGGATTTGAGATCAATCACCGGGCCCAGGATCAAAAAGGCCAGCAGCGCCCCAGGGGTGACATGGGCCGCAAACCCCAGCGCCAGGAAAGCATCCACGCTGGAGCACACGGATACCAGCACCGCCAGCAGCATCAGGCTCAGAATTGACAGGGTGGGTGTATCCCCCACCGCCAGCAACCAGCTGCGGGGCACGAGGGTCTGGACCAGGGAGGCGATGGCGCAGCCGAACACCAGCAGGGTGGCCAGATTCAGGAATTCCCGCACCCCATGGCCGAGGGCCTCGGCCGCCGCCATTCGCTGGGGCCCAATAGGCGGTTGGGGCCGTTCCCCCAGCAGCCCTCCCCGCCGCTCCAACAAACTCAACTTGCCCAGGGGTTGATTCAGGCGCCGCTCCTCCAGCAGTTCATCGCTGAGCAGTTCCGCCTCCGGCAGCAGGCGCAACAGCGATGCCAGCGCCAGGGCGATGGCCAGGGCCGCCAGGGGCCTGGCCAGCAGCAACCAGGGGCGATCTGGAAAGGCGGCCCAGGTGCTGGCCAGCACGATCGGATTGAGCACCGGCGCTGCGAACAAAAAGCCAAAGGCGGTGGCCATCGGCGCCCCAGAGGCGATCAGCCGCCGGGCGACGGGCACATTGCCGCATTCACAGGCGGGCAGGGCAAAGCCCAGGGCCGCCCCGGTTAGCGGGCCCAGCAGGGGATCCGCGGGCAAGCGCCGCAGCCAACCCCCAGCGGGGCTGAACCAGCGCACCAGAGAAGCGATGCCAACGCCGATCAACAGGAACGGCAGCGCCCCGATCAACAGCCCCTGGAAGACAGCCCAGGTGGTAGCGAGCTTGTCCCAGCCCATCGCTTGCCTGCGCCTGCCTGCCAGAAGCACTCCATATAAACCAGCCCCCGGACCTCCATAGGATCGACGGATAGTTTTCGCAGCCCCATGGCCCCACCGCTCGCTGCTCCACCGCTTACGGAGAAGCAGGAGCGGCTGCTGGAGCAGTTGCGCCAGGCCAAGACGGAACTCACCGGCCAGCAAATTCACGCCCAGTTGCGCCAGAGCTCGCTGCCGATGGGTCTGGCCACCGTCTATCGCCACCTGCGCCAATTGCAGCAGCGGGGTCTGCTGCGCTGTCGCCACCTGCCCAGCGGCGAAGCCCTCTATGCCCCCACCGAACGGGATGAGCATCACCTCACCTGCGTCGACTGCGGCCGCACCATCAGCCTCGAAAGCTGCCCGATGCACGACGTGCACCTGCATGGCGACCAGCTACAGGGTTTTGCATTGCTTTTCCACACTCTCGAATTTTTTGGCATCTGCGCCACCTGCCGAACCGCCCAGGCCAACGCACAAGCCGCCACTCCAGCTGCAGCAGCCCAGCAAGATATCGACAACCATTAGGGAATAACCACTCCAGTTTGCGCCGATCAGCCTGCGGCCCCAGAGCCCCTGGAGCGGGGTGCCAGCGCCAGTGCCAGCAGAAAACCAGCCAGTTGAACGATCACCACGCTGGGCCCCGAGGGCAGGCTTAAAGCACCGGAGAGCAGCAGGCCCAACACCGCACAGCCCCCCCCCAGGCCCGCCGCCACGGGCACATACAAATTGAAGCTGTTGCTCACCAGCCGGGAGGCGCAGGCTGGAATTACCACGAAAGCACTGATCAGCAACACCCCCACCGCCTTGATCGAGAGGGCCACCACCAGGGCCAACACCACGATGAACAGCAACCGGTGCAGCCCCACGGCCACACCTCGGGAGCGGGCCAGGGATTCATCGAGGGTGAGCAGGATCTGATCGCGGCGGCTGAGCAGCAGGTAGCCGCTCGCCCCGATTAACAGCAGCAGGATCAGGCCTAGATCCAGCCAGGAAACTCCGAGTATATCGCCAAATAACAGGTTTGCGATGCCGCCCTTGTAGCTGTCCACAAAACTCAGTGCCACCACCGCCAGGGCTAGGGAGGAGGAATAGATGATGTTCAGCAGGGCGTCTGTGGGCAGACGGTTGTTATCCACCAGCCGGCTCACCATCAGCGCAAAGAGCACCGCAAAAGGAATCAGCACCAGGGTGGGATTTACCCCCAGCAGGACGCCCAGGGTGATCCCCAGCAGGGCGGAATGGCCTAGGGCATCACTGAAAAAAGACAATTGGCGCAATACCGCAAAGCTGCCCAACAGGCCGCCGAGGCTGCCGGTGAGCAGCCCTCCAATCAAGGCCCGTTGCATGAACGGTTGCTGCAGCAAATCCAGCCAGCCTTCCCAGGGGGTCATGGCAGCGGCGGACTGGGGGCGTGGTGATGCTGGTAGGGCACATAACCGCGGCCATACACCTGCTCCAACTGCTGCGGCTGCAGGGCATGGTTGGGGGGGCCGGAGCAGCGCAGGCTGCGGTTGAGGCAGAGCACCCCAGTACAGGTGCGGCGCACCATCTCCAGATCGTGAGATACCTGCAAAATTGTCCAGCCCTCGGTGCGGCGCAGCTGGAATAGCAGATTGTAAAAACTCTCCACCGCCTGGGCATCCAGCCCCGCCTGGGCCTCATCGAGCACCAACAACCGCCGGGGCCGCACCAGGCAGAAGGCCAATAACACCCGCTTTATCTGGCCCGGGGAGAGCTCGCTGATCAGTCGATCGGCCAGGTCTTGGCTGGCGGTCTTGCCCAGGGCCTGGAGCACGGCGCGGCGGCGCTGCTCGCCCCCCCGCCAGGGCCAGCGCAGGCCGGCTGGATCCCGGCCCAGACCCACGAATTCGGCCACGGTGAGCGGAATGCGGCCCACCAGCGGAAAAGTTTGGGGCAGGTAGGCCACCTGGGCGCGCACCGCTTCCGGTAGGCGGCCCTGGCGAGTGAGGCGGTGTCCAAGCAATCTCACCTCCCCCTCCTGGTGGGGAATGATGCCGAGCAGCGCCTGCACCAGGCTGCTCTTGCCGGCCCCGTTCGGACCCACCAGGGCGGTGTCGGTTTCCGCCGCCAGGCCAAAGCTCACCGCTTGCACCGCCGTGAGCGATCCGCGGCGCACGCTCAGCCCGTTGACTTCGAGAACCATTTCCATCATCGGCCCAGGCTAGCGAACCCGCGCCACAGCTCCCCCATTACTTAGCAATCAACCTGTTGCGCGATCAGCCCCCGAAGGCCGTAACCAGGGCATCGCCGTTGCGGCCCATGGTTTGGATGTAGTAATCGCCCTGGCTGGCTGCCGCCGGGGGGCCACTCTCCAGGGAATCAAACCGACCAATCTTCACCCCCAGGTCGCTGGCGAGGGCCTCAAATGAGCTGTTGCCCAGCTGGGGTTCGCTGAGCAGCGCCCTGAGGCCGGAAGCCTTCACCTGTTGGAGCACCCGCCGCAGGTCGGCAGGAGTTGGGTTTTCCTCTGGCATATCCACTAGAAAATTGGTTTTTAGTTGATAGCGAGCGGCGAAATAGGGGGTGAAATCATGGAAGGTCACAAACGTCTTGCCGGCATAGGGCTTGAGCTGCTGGGCCAGCTCGGCATTGAGCCGGCGCAACTGGGCGGTGTAACTGGCGGCATTGGCGGTGAATTTTGTTCTACAGGAGGGCTGAGCGGCGATCAAGCCATCGCGGATGACGTTCACCTGCTGGATAGCCCGCATAGGATCCAGCCAGATGTGGGGGTTTGGCCCGGCGTCAGCTTTGGCTTTTGCTTTTTGGTGCCCATGGTCATGATCATGATCATGACCAGCACTTGCCAATGGGGCAATTCCCTGGCTGGAATCGATCAGGCGCAGCCGTGGATTGTCGGCATTGGCAATTAATTTATCTAGGAAAACTTCCAGGCCCAGGCCATTTTTTACCAGCACATCGGCATGGCGCAGTCGCACCAGCTGGTCCGGGGTGGCTTGAAAGTCGTGGGGGCCAATGTTGCTGGGCATCAGCGGCATCACTTCAGCGCAATCGCCAGCCACCGCCCTGGTAAAGATCGTAATCGGCAGGATGGTGGTTACCACCTGGAGCCGCTGGCCAGGGGCGCTGCCGCTAAATTTGTGAACCGCGCCGCAGCTTGTCAGCAGCAGTGCGGCTGGCAGGAGGGCAGTTGCCAGGCCAGTCTTAAGACCAGTCTTCAGGCCAATCTTTAGGCCAGTTGCCAGGGAGACAAGCGGCGCCAGGCAGGGAGCACACAACAAGAACACGCAATCGCTGCTAATGGGAACCATTATCAGCGTTGAACGCTGCGGTTGAGCGCCGATGGCGATCCGAGAGGTTGATAGTCAAGGATTTATCGGAGAGACGTGCCGGCTGTGCTGGTGAGGGGCGCTTGTCGGTTGGCGTGAGTGTGTCGGGCAAGGGCCGCAGCTGGCATCCTGGCCCTCCGCAGTTGGGCCAGCTGCGCCCTTCAGCAGCGCTCCAGCTCTGTTTTCAGCAACTCCACTCCACTCCTCTCCTCTCCACTTCCAGCTCACTGTCGCCTACAGCCAGGTTGGATTCCCAATCAATCTGCCCACATCCTCAGCAAGTTTGTGTAACTGCGGCTGATCAGGTCGAAGGCTTCTGTTTTGCCCTGCTGATGAAATAGCAGCCGCCTCGCCGTATCCAGCTCGAACAGCAGCTCCCGCCGCTCGGCGTTGCGAACGCGGCTCTGGATCCAGCCCACGCACACCAGCCGCTGACCCTCGCTCACCGGCTCCACCCGGTGCAGCAGGGTGCTGGGGTAGACGATCGCAGCGCCGGCCGCCAGGCGGATCGACTCCTCGCCATGGGGGAACTGCAGCACCAGTGCTCCACCGCTGTAGTCCTCGGGCGGCGTCAGGAACAGGGTGAAGGAGAGATCGGAACGGCCTGCCGCCATCAAGGCATTGTCCACGTGGCTGCCATAGCCCTCTCCCGGTCCGCAAAGGCTGAACAGCAGACCGTGCACCTCAACCGGCAGGCCCGCCGAACAGAGCAGCGGCTGGTTTAGCAGCGCCTCGCTTACCTGGGCCGCCAGGCTCTGATGCAGTGCTGAGCTCCGGTCCAATTGGCGGTTGTGCTTTACCGCCCGCGCATGCCAGCCAGCCGTCTGCTCACCTGGTCTCCACTGCACATCTGCCGCCAACAATTGGCCCCGCCAGTCGAGCAGCTGCTGATCCGTGAACAGTGATTCAAGTTGAAAGCGCATCGATCCAGGCTTGAAGGTAACTAAAGGCACCTGCAGTTGTGCCCGATGGCCGAACAGGGGCAGTCCAGCCAGGCACAATCACCAGGATCCGATCTTCCTTCGTCATGCAACGCGGCAGCATCGCCATTTTCCTTACCACAGCCGGCCTGTTGGCCGGCGCTGTCGGCTGTGGTAAGGCTCCCGAGCCCAAGGATTCCAATGCCCCCGCCATGGAGCGCAGCGCACCGGGCTCAGCTGAGTACAAGAAAGATCACAAAGACGACGACTCCGATAAACACGAAAAGTCCGACAAACACGAGTCGGATAAGTCAGGGGAGGGCGGCGAAGGCGGCGAGGGCGGCGAGGGCTGAGTCCAAAATGCCCCAAATGAGAATGGGAGCCATTATCATTTGGGGCGGATGCCGCCTCCCGAGCTCCGCCAGGGGCTCTGGGTTGGCTAGTCAAGCGATCCCGATCGCCACCATTCCCAATTAGGCAACCGATGGCCCAACCCCTATTGCACCGGTTCGCCCGAGGCCTGCTGCTGGCAGCGGCCCTTGTTCCGGCCGCCGCTGCTACGGCTGCCGCTGCCGAGCACAATTTGGAGGCATTGGCCCGCTATGGCGATCCGGCGGCCAGCAAGGAGCAGGTAGCTCGCATCTCTCAGTTTTCCGATCTGCGGCCCACCGACTGGGCCTACCAGGCCCTCTCAAACCTGATCGAGCGCTACGGCTGCGTTGCCGGCTATGCCAACGGCAGCTTCAAAGGGGGCCAGGCGATCAGCCGCTATGAAGCCGCTGCCCTGCTCAACGCCTGCCTCGATCGAGTCACCGAGGTTACCGACGAACTCAAGAAACTAATCAAGGAATTCGAGCAGGAACTTGCCATACTGCGCGGTCGCGTGGACGGTCTGGAGGCCCGGCTGGGGGAGCTGGAGGCCAGTCGCTTTTCCCCTACCACCAAGCTCTCTGGTTTAGCCACCTTCGTGGTGGGGGCCAATAGCTTCAGCGGTAGCGCCATCGATACCGCTGCCAACAGCCTGCGGCGCCGTCCTGATGAACTCAGCGGCCTGCCGCGCTCGGCCGTGACCCTGCCGAATGCCACCAACTTCACCTACGACCTGCAACTCACCCTCAATACCAGTTTCAATGGCAAGGATCTGCTAAGCACTGTGTTGCGGGGCGGCAATTTCGGTAGTAGTGTTTTTGGCGGTGAACCCGACGCCTTACCCCTTTCCCAATTGGAAATCGCCTTCCAAGAGGATGCGGGGCCCAATGTGGTTGGCATCGATAAGCTCTTCTACCAATTGCCGCTCGGTGCTGGCTTCACCGTCACGCTGGGGCCCCGTGTGGGTCAGGAAAACATGCTGGCCCTTTGGCCCAGCGTATATCCAGCGGACACCATTCTTAACGTATTTACGGTTAATGGTGCACCGGCGGCTTACAACAAAAATCTCGGGTCTGGTGCCGGTCTTTGGTGGCAGGGCAAAAACTTAAGTATCAGCGCTAACTACGTTGCCGCCAATGGCGATAATGGCAATTCATCCCAAGGGGGCATAGCTACTAAGGCTTCTGGTGCCACTGGCACGATTCAAGTGGGTTATAGTTCACAGCAGTGGGGGTTGGCGGCGATATGGAGTTATGTGCAGTCTGGAAATGCATCTCTACCAGGTGCCACTCTCTTCACCCACTCAGCAATTGATCTCAATTCCGAGGCTCGCACCAATGCCTTTGGCTTAAGTGGCTACTGGCAGCCGCGAGCGAGTGGCTGGGCCCCTTCCCTGAGCCTGGGCTGGGGTATCAACACCACCACCTATGGCGCTCCCCAGCCGGCCGGCAGCCTTGCTAACAGCCAATCATGGATGCTCGGTTTACAGTGGAATGATGTATTGGTTAAAGGTAATGATTTTGGGATGGCTGTCGGTCAGCCGGTATTTGCCACCTCCCTTACGGGCTCAGCCACTCCAGATGACGGTGGTTTGATCTGGGAGTGGTGGTATAAGTTTCAGATAACTGACAACATCACCGTGACGCCGGCCTTGATTTACCTCAGTCGGCCCCTCGGTCAAACCACACCGACATCAGAAAGCTTCAGCCAGTTCGGCGGTTTAATCAAAACCAGCTTCAAATTCTGATCTTAGGGTCACCTCGAAAATTCACATTCGGCTTTTGTGAGTCAGAGGCAAGTAAGTCGCTACAATGCTTCTTGTGTCGCGAGACCTGTGAGATCTTTGATTTTTCGAGGTGCCCTTAATCAACAATATCTGGCGTCTATAGATAGTCTTGCTTTGAGCTCCAACTTCGATTAGATCTTCGACCATGAGTTACCGCACTGCTTGCCGTTTTCTCCAGTGATTTTTGGCTGGCAGGTGTTATTCTTTTCACCAGTCGCTGTTGTGGTTATTAGCATTCTTGCCGCCAGTCGCCATTGTAGTTATTACTATTCTTACCACCAGTAGCAGCTGAAGTTGTTAGTATTCTTGGTACAAGCCGCCTCTGCACTCACTGGCTTGCCAGCTAGGCAGCAGTCAGAAGTTAGCGGCTGCTGACTGGTGGCCATTTGCGGTGGGAGGCGCTATACTCTGAGTATCTCAACCTTCATTCGCTAAATGACCACTTTAGCTATCAATGATGGTGCTGACCTGCATCATTTTGCTTCATCAAGCCTGGCTGGGCAGCCCGCCTCCGGTATCGGCTTCCGCAGTGTACGCCTGCTGGCAGGCTTGTTTAACAGTTTACAAATGACAATGGCAGAATCCTATATTAATGGCCTCGAAATACCAGATCCAATATTTCGAGGTCTTATCCAGGCATCAATGCCTATTTTATTTAGGCAAATGCCCCAGTTGCTGGCACCATATGATTGGGTGCTCGGCGAATCAGATAAAATCGCTGAATCATCACATGAGTTAATGAAGATTCAATATGATCGCCCGCAGACTCTTTTAAATCATATGCTAGGTGATTCGCAGCTGATCTATCCTAAGTACAGTATGGGACTTTGGGAGAAGGGGGCCAAAGACCTGGAGGAATCTCAAAAGCATCACATTGA
>DGYA01000052.1:11763-11920 GCA_002396505.1 Cyanobacteria bacterium UBA5018
TGGGGCTGTGTAGCAAATTATATCCTGATGAAATTTCCGAATGCCCGCCTCACTGGCATTAACCTTAGTCATTTACAATGTGAATACATGCGAGGAAAAATGAAGGATTCCTGCAGTTTTCTTAGTAGTGGTCGCTTTAATTTGGTAGAAGGAGATT
>DGYA01000116.1 GCA_002396505.1 Cyanobacteria bacterium UBA5018
GGGTTTGAGCGGCGCTGATCTGGGGTCACGTCACCTGGTTATCAAAGGTTGAGCTGCCAACGCGATCACGATCAACCAACCGTCACACTCCGCAGCTGGCTGTCGCGTGAATCTCGCAGCTGAGATGTGTCGGTCAGTCAGGGCGCACCCTGTTCACTGAGCACGAGGAGCAGATAGAGCAGTGGCTGGAGAGCGAGGCCAACACGCATGCCGCCGAGATCCTCAGGCGGCTCATGGCACTGGCTCCGGGTAGATACCACGAAGGTCAGCTGCGCTCAATGGAGCGGCGCGTCAAGGAATGGCGAACAGCCCGAGCAGAGCGGCTACTGGGGGTGATGCGATCAGCAGGAAAGGGGACGCAGACAGAGGAAACGACCAATTCTGTCGCGACACTAAATAGCGGTAACATTTAATGATGCAAAGCGCTGGCTCAGTTTTGGATGTCGGTTGACACAAGTCTTTATCCGAGAATCGCTTGCGAAAATGGACCATCATTGATGGATCAAACGGTGACTTTCTGCTGTATCCGGCAAATCCAAGGAAGTGCTGAATATAATGGTTCTCTTGGATCTGAAGAACAGTCTCTTCATCCGTTAGCCCCAAACGCTGCTTGATATAGAGCGATCCGAAAGCCAGTCTGATGGGCTTGGCAGGGGCTTCAACATTAGCGCTGAACTGAGGCGTATAAGCCTTCTCCAGCTCTTGCCAAGATATGAGCTCCGCAAGCAGCACCCAGCGGTTGGCCGGGTCAAGTGTGCCGCCAAAAAGCAGGTGGAAGGCTTCGAGAGAAAGCCGACCGTGATGCTGCTTCCGGTACATCTGTGACTATCAGCAGTCGCAGCATTCAATAACTGCCAACTTTCTGGCCAGTTTACCAGTCTTGAGCAGCTGAAACAAGCTGCGGCGCAATGGTTTTGCCTTTTTCAAGAAGCCCTAATAAAATAAATCGCTGAATCCCATAAAAAAGCCCCTGAGGGGCTGAAAAAACAGATTAATCGATACCCCCAAGGGGATTCGAACCCCTGTCGCCTCCGTGAAAGGGAGGTGTCCTAGGCCTCTAGACGATGGGGGCGAGGCCACAGCGCAGCTCACTCACAGATGCCGATTCGTTGGAATTCAGCCTGGAGAGCAGGTCGAAAACGACCCAGGGCGCCGATGTAATCGAAGCTACGGGTCCACGGTGCCCTTCGTCAAGGACAAGTCAGCTCTGGCCGCTCCAGACCGGCACTGTGAAGTGAAAGCAGGCCCCCTCGCCCGGCTCCGACACCACCCAGATGCGTCCCTCGTGCACCTCGGTGATCCGCCGACAGACCGACAGGCCGACCCCATAACCGGAGGTGCCAGCGGAGGTCTGGGGCAGGCGGACCCGATCCAGGAAGATCCGCTGCTGCTCTTCGCTGGGGATGCCCGGGCCGCTGTCACAGACGCTTACCTGCACCCACTGGCTGGTGCGATGCATCAGCGAGAGGCAGACCTGGCCGCCATCGGGGGTGTATTTGAAGGCGTTCTCCAGCAGGTTGAGCAGCACCTGGCGCATGCGCCTTTGGTCGGCATGGACGTCAGGCAGATCCTTGGGGATGTCGGTGACCAGTTCCAGGTCGCGGCCGATCCACAACTTCTCCAGCTCCAGGATCGCCTCGGCCGCCACGCTGCCCAGGGCCAGGCGCTGGGGATTGAATAGGGCCTCCCAGCGGGTGGTGCCCACCTCCAGCAGATCTTCCGAGAGCGCCTGGATGTCATCCAGGCGGCGTCGGATCACATCCAGCAACCAGCCGGCGTCGATCTGACCCAGGTCATGGCTCTGGAGCGCCAACTTGGCGGCGGTGAGCGGCGTGCGCAGCTCGTGGGCCACCATGCGCAGCAGCCGCTCCTGCACATCCAGGCGTTCGATCAGGGTCTCGTTCTCCTGGCGCAGCACCAACAGCTGGTCCTCCAGCTGCAGTTCCCTCTGACTGCGGCTGCCATCTAATTCCGCCGGAGGCAGGCTCCTGCCCAGGCTGGAGACCACCTCAAACTGCTGCCAGCGGGGCAGGCAGGCGCGCAGCTGCACGCTGATCGTGTTGCCGGCCAGCACCTGGCGGGGCTGGGGTTGGAGCTTCACCAGGGCCGGGGTAGCCACCAGGCGATGCAGTTCCAGCAGTTCGGGCTGGAGCGCTGGATCGGCAATCTCCAGCCGCACCTCGAAACCGCATTCCTCACCGTTCAGGTAATGGAGCAGGGCGCGCAGATCCGGGCTGGCCAGATGAAACCGGTCAGCCACCAACAGCAGCTGGAGCTGCGGACGCACGGGATCAGCAGGACTCCCGGCAACGACGGCTGGTGTATTTGGCCCGTTCACATCCAACAAGCTAAGGGGAAGCAGATTCACGCCCCATCGCCCCCAATCCAGCCGCCGCTAAGCATCCAGGCATTACCAGCAACCCAGACTCTGCCCTGAATCCAGACTTCTGCCTGAATCAGAAGCCACTGCTGCCGCCGCCCATAAGCGGCTCCATGCAGCAGCCGCGATCTGAACAAGCCGCGATCTGGGCCAGCCGCGATCAAGACAATGGAGCAGCATGGCTAGCAACCAGCCACCAGCCGTCTTGTCCGCCTTGATTCGCCGTTGCCGCCAGCTCTGGTTGGTGGCGCTGCTGCTGCCGCTATTGCTTAACCCTTTACCAACCGCCGCAGCCCCCACCAGTCCAGCCCCCACCAGTCCAGCTCCAGCCAATGCCGGGCCTGGCGCCGCCCCGGCCAGCGATGCCGAGATGGGTCTCTACACCCGCATCGCTGCGGTGAATGTCTGCATCGCCCGATCTGCCGGCATCGATTTCGACAAGGCCGTGGGCATTGCCGGCGAGACGATCGCCCAACTAATCCATGGCCAACATGGCAGTGCCATAGCCCAGATAGGTGCCAAGCCCCTCAGCGATGCCGAGCTGCGCAAGGGAGCGATCAACTCCGCGGTGCTCGGCGCCGCGGAGATCTGTCCCAAGCAGGTGCCCGCCGAGGTGATGAAGCGGGTACAGGAGGCCCTGAAGCAGGCCAACGCTGAATCTGGCCCTGGCCCTGGCGCTGGAGCTCGATCAGGCGCTGCAGCTGGCCCTGGGGCTGCCGCGGCCAGCAAGTCGGTCCAACCCATATCCCGCTGATTCAGCCATGGCCACCGTGCACCTAGCCGATTACCGTCCAGCGCCCCAACTGCTGGAGCGCACCGACCTCAGCGTGGCGCTGCATGCCGACCACGCCCTGGTGGACGCCCGCTTGGCCTTCCGGCCCAACCCCGCCAGCCAGCCCGGTCCCCTGCTGCTCCAGGGGGTGGGTCTGCAGCTATTGGAGCTGCGGCTGAATGGCCAGCCCCTGGCCCCCGGGGCCTATCAGCTCAACGATGGGCAGCTGCTGATCCCGGAGCCTCCGGCGGAGCCGTTCGTGCTGTCCAGCCGGGTGCGCATCCACCCCCACAGCAACTCCAGCCTGGAAGGGCTGTACGTGAGCGGCGGCATGTTCACCACCCAGTGCGAGGCGGAGGGTTTTCGGCGGATCACCTTCCACCCTGATCGTCCCGATCTACTCAGCCGCTTTCAAGTGCGCATTGAGGCCTCCAAGGAGAGCGCTCCGGTGCTGCTCTCCAATGGCAATTGCCTGGAGACCGGCGAGCTACCCGCCGATCCGGTGAGCGGCGAGGCCCGCCACTACGCGATCTGGGACGACCCCTACGCCAAACCCTCCTATTTATTTGCCCTGGTGGCGGGTCGGCTGGAGGAGGTGCGGGACAGCTTCACCACCGCCAGTGGGCGCCAGGTGAGCCTGCGGCTGCATGTGGAGCCGGGCGATGGGGCCTATACCGCCCATGCCATGGCCTCCCTGAAGCGGTCGATGGCCTGGGATGAGCAGCGCTATGGCCTCGAATACGACCTCGATGAATTCAACATCGTGGCGGTGCGCCATTTCAACATGGGCGCCATGGAAAATAAGAGCCTCAATATCTTCAATTCCAAACTAGTTCTCGCCGATGCCGAAACCGCCACCGATGACGAGCTGGAACGGATCGAGAGCGTCATCGCCCACGAGTATTTTCACAACTGGACCGGCAATCGGATCACCTGCCGCGACTGGTTTCAGCTATCGCTAAAGGAGGGGCTGACCGTATTTCGCGACCAGAGCTTCACGGCGGACCTGCATGGTGATGCGCTAAATCGCATCGAAAATGTATCGATGCTGCGCAATACCCAGTTTCGAGAAGACGCAGGCCCCACGGCCCATCCGGTGCAGCCAGAGGCCTACCAGGCGATCGATAATTTTTATACCACCACGATTTACGAAAAGGGCGCGGAGGTGATTCGCTGCCTGCACAGCCTGCTGGGGGAAGCCAGCTTCATGCAGGGGATGGCGCTTTACGTGCAGCGCCACGACGGCTCTGCCGCCACCTGCAACGACTTCGTGCAGGCCATGGAGGATGCCGCCGCCAGCGCCTGGGCCGCCAATCCCCAGCTACCGCGCTTTGATTTCCAGCAGTTCCGCCGCTGGTATGGCCAGGCCGGCACCCCTCTTCTGCAGATCCATCGCCACTGGGACGGCCAAACCGGGGAGTTGGAGCTGCTGATTCGCCAGCACACCCCCGCCACCCCTGGCCAACCCGACAAGCATCCCCTGGTGATTCCCTTAGCCCTGGGGCTTGTGGACCAGGCCGGCCAACCCCTAGCGGTTCAACTGGCCACCGAAACCGCAGATCAAGCCCAGGCCGCCGCCATGGCCCCCAGCTGGGGCCGCCACAGCCGGCTGCTGGTGATCGATCAGGCCGAACAGCGGCTGCGGCTGGTGGGTTTACCGGTGCAGTCTCATCCACCGGCCCTGTCGCTGCTGCGGCGCTTCTCAGCGCCTGTGAAGCTGGAGATCGGCCGGCCCACCGCCGAGCTGGTGCACCTGCTGGCCCACGACAGCGACCCCTTCTCCCGCTGGGATGCCGGCCAAATTCTGCTGCGCCAGGCGGTGTTGGCCCGGGCCGCCGGCAGCCCCGATCCGCTGCTGGAAGAGGAGTTGATCGATGCCTTTGGCCGCATCCTGGCCGACCCCAGCCTGTCGCAAGCCAGCAGGAGCCTGCTGCTGGCCCTGCCCGGCATGCCGGAACTGGAGGATGCGGCCACGGCCATGGGGATGGAGCCCGATCCACCGGCCCTGTTTGCCGCCCTGCTGGCCCTGCAGCGCCTGTTCGGCGAGTCGCTGGCGGGGGCAATCGGCGCAGCCCTGGCCAGCTGCAGCCCCCAATGGCCCCAGGCCTGGCCGGTGGGCAGTGGCGATCGCAGGCTCACCGCCAGCCTATGGAGCTGGCGCGCCGCCGCTGGGGATGCCGAGGTGATCGCCGCCGCTGGCCAGGCGGTGGCCGGGCCCTCGATGTCGCTGGCCCGAGCGGGCCTTCGGGCCCTGCAGTGCCACCAAATCCCCGAGCGCCAGGCGGCGATCGACTGCTTCTACAGCCGCTGGCAGGAGCGCCCGGTGATCCTCGATGCCTGGTTCTCCCTGGAGGCGGCGGCACCCTTCGCCGATGGCCTGGAGCGTGTGCAGCGTCTGCTGGCCCACCCCCGCTTTGATCCAGCGGCACCCAATTCAGTGCGGGCCGTGCTGGGGGGCCTGGCCGCCAACGCCCCGGTGTTCCATGCCGCCGACGGCAGTGGCTACGCCTTTATGGCCGATCAAATCCGCAGCCTTGATCAACGCAATCCGATCACCGCTTCGCGGATGGCCAAGGTGTTCAGCCGCTGGCGCAGCTATGGCCTCAGCCGCCAGCAGCTGATGCGCTCGGCGCTGCAAAAGCTGCGGGACGGCGAGCTGTCCACCAATAGCCGCGAGGTGGTGGACCAGTGCCTCGGGGAATAGTCAACTCTGCTTGAACAAATCACGGAAGCCACTGCGCCTTAATTCACCGGCCTCTGGTCCTGCATGCACGCCCCAGAGGCCTTCCCAATAGAAATAAATCACCCCATGGCCCGATTCCAGGGCCAGTCGGGTCGTTTCGGCCACCGTGGCCATGGATGAGGCGCGGCCTCCAAATCCGGCCAAAATGCCGATGTCCACCGGCAGCCCCCATTGCTTGGCCTGGAGCAGGGCTGGCTGCTGGAGATCGCGGGCGAAACCCTCAACTGAATAGGCATAGTTCTGCACCACCAACTCATCCACCAAACCGCCAAGGGACCACAGCTCCCAATCCTGGAGCCAGGTGTTGTAAGCGAAGCGAAATGGCCCCGGCGAGAGACTGATCACCCGCCGCTTGCCCTGGCCCTGGCCATCCAGCTGCTGGAGGCGCTGGCGCAGCTCCCGCAGCAGACCCGTGAGCTGCTGCCGCCGCCAGCGCATCCAGAAACGATCGTTGGCATTCGCCGGCGGTTCACTACCGGTTTCACTGCGATAGAGGGCGCGGGTGTAGGGGTCATAGCCCAGTTCGACGGGCCAGGCGAAGTGATCATCGAGCTGAATGCCGTCGACAGAGCAGCGCTGCACAATCTCGGCGATCAGGCTGATAAATCGACGCCGCACCTGCGGATGGGCGGGGTTGAGCCACACCATCGGCTTGCCGTGCATGGTCATGGTGCTGCTGCCATCCAGGCGTTGCTGCAGCCAATCGGGATGACGCTGCACCACCTCGGCATCGGCCGGTTCCATCAGCCCATACTCAAACCAGGGAATTACTTGCAGGCCGCGGCGGTGGGCTGCGCTGGTGAACCGGCAGATCGGATCGAGATTGGGGTTTACCCGTTGCAGCTCCAGCTCCATCGGCGCATAGCTGGAGCGATGAAAAGTGGTGCCGCGACTCCACACATTGGGGTAAAGAGTATTGAAACCGGCCTCCGCCAGTTCGGCCACGGCCTGCTCAATCCTGTCCCGATCGTAATAAAGGGGGCTTGGACTATTGGTGAGCCAAACACCTAGCCTTCGCTGGCCCGACCCCGCCTGCGGCAAGGGACGCTGCTGGGGCTGGAGAACCGATAGCGAAGCCTGTGGTAGAGCCGTCTGGGGAAAATTTGCTTGGGGTATGGCTATTTGGGGTAGGGGCGGCAACTGCGGCAGACCCAATGGCAGCTGGGGCAGTGGCGGCACCTGGGCCAGGGGCTCAGCCTGGGCAGCGAGGGCCAGCGCCAAGCCAGCCAGGGGCGCAGTTGCTAAAGAAAAGCCAGCTAAAGGCAAGCCGGCAAATGACACCGCTCCCAGGGGCAAAGCCACCACCAGCTTCCGCAGCCAGCAGCCAAGCCGCCACCGCAGGCCGTGTTGCCGGTATTTTTGAAACTGCTGATTTAGGAGCTGCTGATTCTGGAGCTGCTGATGCTGGCACTGAAAAATCTGCCGCCGAGAAGCCTGCTGCTGAAAACCCCTGCCTAAGCCAGCCTGAGGCTGGCCAAAGCGCCGCCAGCCGCGCCTCAGGGGCAGCCGTTGCAAAAACATAAATTTAGAAAAGTTGTATAGCAAGCGGCAGCTCTAAAGCTAGGAATAAAAATTGCGGGCAACGCAAGTCAGCGGAACATCGAGCTCACCGAGCTCTCCTGGTGAATCCGCCAGATTGCTTCTCCCAGCATATTGGCCACAGAAAGCACCTTCAGCTGGGGGAAATGAAATTCCCGTTGCACGGGGATGCTGTTGGTGACCACCACCTCTTCAAACAGGCCTGGCTGGGAGAGGCGTTCAATCGCCGGCGGCGAAAACACCGCATGGGTGGCGCAGCAAAAGATCTTGGCCGCACCGGTGCGCTGCAGCAGCTTGGCCCCTTGAGAAATAGTACCGCCGGTGTCAATCATGTCATCGATAAGGATGGCAGTTTTGCCGACAACATCGCCAATTACAGTTAAGCTTTCTGCCACGTTATGAGCCGAGCGGCGCTTATCGATGATTGCCAGGGGGGCGTCGTTCATCTGCTTGGCAAAGGCCCGGGCCCGGGCCACACCACCCACATCCGGGGACACCACCACCACCTCCCCCTGGGCGCGAGAGCGCAGATAATCCACCAGCACAGGCGAACCAAAGATGTGGTCGCATGGAATATCAAAATACCCCTGGATCTGAGAGGAATGAAGGTCCATAGCCAGCACCCGGTCCACCCCGGATTTCGTGAGAAGATTAGCCACTAATTTGGCGGTAATCGACTCCCTGCCTGCGGTTTTACGGTCGGCGCGAGCATAGCCGTAATAGGGGATCACCGCCGTTACTTGACGGCAGCTGGCCCGCTTGCAGGCATCCACCATGATCAGCAACTCCATCAGGTGATCGTTCACCGGAGCGCAGGTGGGCTGAATTAGAAATACGTCGCAGCCCCGGATAGATTCTTGAATTTGTATATAGAGCTCGCCATCGGCGAAGCGTTTGATTACCCTGGGGCCATCGGGCACCCCCAGATAGGCTCCAATTTCACTGGCCAGATCTGGGTTGGAGGTGCCACTGAACAGCCGCAGCCGCCGCGTGTCATGGCTGGCCTGCAGGCCGTTGTTCTCGTTCGCCACCCGATCAGCGGTCATGAAACTGGTCACGGCAGGCCCGGCTGCGACGGCTGAATACCGATCGTAGAAGCGAGCCGGCCTTGACATTGCCGATCCCATGACCCCAGCCTGCCTTTTCCGACCCGGCCCGATCCTGCTGGCCGCCACCGGCACCCGGATGGCGGTCACCGGGCTGCTAGCAGAAGCGGCCCCGCCGTTGGCCGCAGCACTTGGCCTGCCCCTGGCGAGCTGGGAGGCGGAGGCGGATGGAGCGGATATCGGCCTGGCGGCCCTGGCGGCCCCAGACGCCTACCCAAAAGCCTGCCTTGTTTGCCTGGGCTGGGATCCGGGCCTGCTACCGCCGGACGGTCGCCCCTGGGCGGAGGCCCTGGGGGCCTGGCGCCAGCCGGTATTGCTGCTGATCAGCGCCGAGCAACTGGCCACCGGCGTTGCCTGCGCCACCACAGCCCTGCTGCAGGCCAGGGGGGTGCCGCTGGCGGGACTGATCCAGTGGGGCGAGCCCTGGCAAGCGCAGCAGCGCCGCCGTGATGGCCTGCCCTGGCTCGGCGGCCTGGCTGGCGCTGGGGTGGCGGCAGGCTGCGACCTGGCGGCGGCCTTGAGCCTGCGCCTGGCCCATCTGAACAGCCTTTGAAGCGGTTAGATGAAGCAGCCAGGTGAAACAGCCAGGTGAAACAGCCAGGTGAAGCAGCCAGGCCCCCTAGGGCCGCTGGGAAGCTGATCCGGCCGGCGGCCAGAGGGGCGGTTGGACGTCGCTGGCCAACTGGCGCAGGCCGCCATGGCTCGGCTTGGCCGGAGCGAGGGGCAGGGTGCTGTAGGTGAGCGCATCCACCCGGCTCAAGCTGGCCGCCAGCAGGCTGAGGGCTTCCGCCTCGCTCAAATTGGTGGCCAACTCCGCCTGGAGCCCACCAACCAGACCGGGCAGATTGAACAACTGGGCCGGCTGGGCCAGGCTGCGCAGCAGGGCGCGCAGGGTCTCCTGCTGGTTGACCAGGCGGCTTTCCACCGGCTGCTGGGGATCGCGATAGCGCAGCAGCTGTTCCACCTGCTCACCCTTGAGGTATTGGAGGCCGGCCTGCAGGGAAATGTTGAGCTTTTGGCTGCGATCCCGATAGCGCATCGCCTGGGGCGGGTTCACCTCAATGCCGCCCAGGTCATCCACCAGGCGGCGCAGGGCGGAGCGGCTCAGCACCAGGTAGCGATCCGGTTCATGGGCCTCCAGCCCCAACAGTTCCCGCAGCGCCTCTGCCGTGAGCGCCACGCCCCCCTGCCGATACAAACTGCCGAGGGATTGGCTCTTGCTCTGGCCCGGCAAGTTCACCGCCAACTCGGGGGCCAGGCTGAGTAGCTGGGTGGGACCATCCGGATTTACCCGCACCAACAACAGGCTGTCGGCGTTGGCGAGGCCCGCCGGTGCGGCGCCATTTTGGCTGGCCCCCAGGCGATCGGCATCGCTGCCGATCACCAGCAAGGTGATCGCTCTGCTGGGCAGGGGGGCCAGATCAGCTGGGCTCTGCAGGGTTTTGCTGACCAGGGCTCGATCTGGCTTGGGCCAGAGCTGGGCCAGCACGGCCAAGCCCACCAGCAGGCCAGAGGCCGCCGCCGACAGGCGCAAAACAGTTCGCCGGCGGCGGCTAGGCAGCAGCTGGGCCGGCGGCATAGGGCTAGCGGATCGGGGCTGTCTGGCCATTCGCCGCTCCACTCTGGCCCAGCGCAATCGAGCCGGAGCAGCCAAGGGTGTGAAACGAAAGGTTCGCGCCGGCCAGCTCTCCTTGCTGGGCCGCCATCCCGTAGTAGCGCCGCCTTGAGTGGGCCGCGCCGTGTTGGAACCGTTGAAGGGGCTGACCCGTCAGTGGGCCGCCAACCCGTAGTAGCGCCGCTTAGGTTGGGCGCCATGCCAACCGCCCTTCCCCACGAGCGCGCCAGGCCCCTGGCCAAGGGCAGCGTCTATCCCGCCAAGGACCTCTGCAGCCAGTGCGGTCTTTGCGACAGCCGCTGGGTGGCCTATGTGAAGCAGAGCTGCGCCTTTTTGAACCAGCGCTTCGAGGCGATGGAAGTGGCGGCCCACGGCCGCAGCCGCCACCTCGAACAAGAAGACGAGCTTTATTTCGGTGTTCAGCAGCGCATGCTCAGCGGCCGGTTGCGCCAGCCGATCGATGGCGCCCAGTGGACCGGCATCGTGAGCCGCATCGGCGTGCTCGCCCTGGAGCGGGGCCTGGTGGATGCGGTGCTCTGCGTGGGCCAAAGCTCCGACGATCGGTTTACGCCGGTGCCCCTGCTGGCCCGCACCCCCGAGCAGGTGCTGGCAGCGCGGGTGAACAAGCCCACCCTGTCTCCCAATTTGGAGGTGCTGGAACAGTTGCCCGGCAGCGGCATCCGCCGGCTGCTGGCCATCGGCGTGGGCTGTCAAATTCAGGCGCTGCGGGCGGTGCAGGCCACCCTCCCCCTCGATGAGCTCTACGTGCTCGGGCTGCCCTGCGTAGACAACGTGAGCAGAGCAGGTCTGCAGACCTTCCTGGAAAGTGCCAGCCGCTCGCCGGCCACGGTGGTGCACTACGAGTTCATGCAGGACTTCCGCATTCACTTCCGCCATAGCGATGGCAGCAGCGAAACCCTGCCTTTCTTCGCGCTGGATACGCCAAAGCTCAAGGATGTGTTCGCCCCCAGCTGCCTGAGCTGTTTCGATTACACCAATGCCGGCGCCGATCTGGTGGTGGGTTACATGGGCGCCGCGTTCGGCAACCAGTGGCTCACCGTGCGCAATGCCAGGGGCCAGCAATTGCTGGAGCTGGTGGAACCCGAGCTGGAAACGGCCGAGGTAACCAGTGGCGGCGATCGTCGCGCCGCCGTGCAGCAGGGGATTAAGGCCTATGACAAGGCCCTGAAACTGCCCCTCTGGTTGGCCCAATTGGTGGGCTTTTTCGTGCAGCGCTTCGGGCCCAAGGGGCTTGAATATGGCCGTTTTTCGATCGATTCCCACTTCACCCGCAATGCCCTCTGGCTGCAGCGCCACCATCCGGAAAAGGCAGAGGCGCAGATCCCCGCCTTCGCCAAAAAAATCATCAGCCGCTATCGGCTGCCGGCGGAGTGAGCAATTACGGAGTGAGAAACAAACGCCGTTGCGGAGTGCTGCTGCATCCCACCTCCCTGCCGGGGCCCGGCACCAGCGGTGGTTTTGGGGCCAGCGCCCTGGCCTGGATTGAGCTGCTGGGGCGCAGTGGCGTGGCGGCCTGGCAGTTGCTGCCGCTGGCTCCCACCGACGGCACCGGCTCCCCCTACAGCTCCCCCAGCGGTTCGGCGCTCAACCCCAGACTGCTCGACGCCGAGCTGCTGGTGAGCGAGGGTTTTCTGGATGACTGCGATACCCAGCACCCAGCCCCCCGCTCTAGCTCCCGATCACCAGGCTCTCCACTTTCAGGCTCCACATCTCCAGGCTCCGCATCTCCAGACGCCCAGCCCGCACATAATTCATACCCAGGATCTACTCAACCCGATAGCGGCGATCTGGCGGCGGGGCTGCTGCGCTGCTGGTCGCGGCAGCCCGCTGGGCGCAAGCGGGCGTTTAAGCGCTGGCGCCGCCGCGAGCGCCACTGGCTGACAGATCACTGCCGCTTCATGGTGTTGCGGGAGCTGCAGCGGGGCCGCCCCTGGTGGCAGTGGCCCGAACCCCTGGCCAAGCGCCAGCGCCAGGCCCTGGGCCGCTTCGATCAGGACCAGGCGCCCGCCTTGCTGCAAGAGGCGCTGGTGCAATGGCAGCTGCAGCGGCAGTGGCAGCAGCTGCGCCAAGCCGCCCACAACCATGGGGTGGAGCTGGTGGGAGATCTGCCCTTCTACGTGGCCCACGACAGCGCCGATGTCTGGAGCCGACCGGCCCTGTTCGAACTGGGGACGGCCGGCAGGCTACGCCAGCAGAGCGGCGTGCCACCGGATTACTTCTCCGCCACCGGCCAGCTGTGGGGCACACCTGTGTATCACTGGCCGCGCCATTGGCTAACTGGCTTCAGCTGGTGGCTGGCCAGACTCCAGCGCCAGTTGGAACTGTTCGACCTGCTGAGGCTGGATCACTTCAGGGCCCTGCAGGCTTTTTGGAGCGTGCCCGGCAAGGACGACACCGCCGAGGGGGGCCATTGGCGGCCCTCCCCCGGTGGGCCGCTGTTGGCGCTGCTGTGGCTGCGCTGTCTGCTGGCCCGCCAGCTGCAGGCCGGTCGGCTGCCGATCATCGCGGAAGACCTGGGCGTGATCACACCGCCGGTGGAGGCCCTGCGGGACAGCTTTGAGCTGCCGGGCATGAAGATCCTCCAATTCGCCTTTGACGGCGATCCCGCCAACCCCTACCTACCGGGGAATATCAAGGGCAGGCGCTGGGTGGTCTACACGGGCACCCACGACAACGCCACCAGCATCGGCTGGTGGCAGCAGCTGAACCCCGAGGCCCGCGCCAGGGTGGAAGCGGCTGTGGGGGGCGGCGTACATGCCCCTGGTTGGCAGTTGCTGGAGCTGGCCCTGGCCAGCAGTGCCGATCTGGTGGTGGTGCCGCTGCAAGACCTGCTGGAACTGGACGACCAGGCCCGCTTCAACACACCGGGCACCACCGAGGGCAATTGGAGCTGGCGGCTGGATCGTTCGATCGCCAGCCTGGCGGGGGCCCTGGGCGGCTATGGCGCCATGGCCGGTCGCTACGGCCGAGGCCAAGCACCCAGCGATTAGAGGGGCATGCCACGGCCAGGGCTCTATGGGCCGCGGCCAAGCACCCAACAACTAAAGTGGCCACAACTAGGGGGCTGCGGCTGCGGGTGCCACCGCTGGGGCGAGCCGATAGCGGCCGGGGGCCTGGCCAGGCAGGGGCTGCAGGGGTGTGCCATTCCAGACCACCTGGGCCGGATCAAGGGGCGGAGGCTCGATCTGCAACTCAAAACCCGGGGCCAGGTTTAGCTCCAGGTTGCCGGTTATGCCCTGGAGGTCGCTGCGCAGCCCCTGGGCGCCCTTGAGCCGCACCCGACTGACCTGCTGCAATTGCAAGCTGAGCAGGCCGTTACCGGCGGCGACTCGGCCTGGCTTGTCGGCTGAGCTGGAGGCGGCTGGGCTGAGCTGACGATTGGCCCGCAAATCGGCCAGGAGTTGGCGCAGAACCAGCTGGCTGCCCCGCTGGTCGAGGGGGCGCAGTTCTGGCAGCGCCGCCAACAGCGCCAGTTCCGGGCGGGCCGGCCGCAGCTGCTCGCTCGGCGGCAGGGGCGGAATCGGCCTGAGGGTGAGCAGGCCCGCAGCCGCCAGCCGCTGCTGGCTCAAGTTGAGGCCGTAGATCAAGGCCAGGATCAGCAGGCCGTAGAGCACCGTGCCCTGCCAGCTGCTGAAAACTTCGATCGAACCCGGCGTAAACCGGCTCAGCAGCGGATCGCGCCGCGGCCCCGGCAGCAGTGGAGCGCTCTCGGGCAACAGGGGATCGAGGCAGCCGGGCCGCAGCTGCAGCTGCCGCTCAATCAAGGGCAACATCGTGCGCAGGTAGGCCGGTTCCGGCAGGCGATCGCGCCAACCGCGCTCCAGGGCCTCCAGCACCGGCGTGCTGATGCGGGTATCGCGGGCCAGATCCCGCAGGCTGAGGCCCTGGGCTTCTCGCTGTTGCCGCAGATGCAGGCCGGCGGCGATCAAGGGATCCACCGCTGGCGGCTGAAGCTGGCCCTGCTCCAGGGAGCGGCGGCGCCACCAGCGGAGCAGGCGAGCGGGCAGCGGGGGGCGCGGCGCGGTCAGATCGGCTGGCTCAGGGCTTGCCATTCTTGGTGATCGAGGCGTCGCCACTGGCCTTCTGGCAGGTCGTTGAGCCGCAGATCACCAATGGCGATCCGCTGGAGATCGAGTACAGGATGGCCCAACAGGGCTGCGGTACGGCGGATTTGCCGGTTGCGACCCTCCCCCATCACCAGTTCCAAACAGCTGCTGTGCCCAGAGCTGTGCCCAGAGCCTCGCCGCAGCTTCACCGCCACCGGCTGGGCGGGCTGGCCGTCGAGCGCCACGCCCCGGCGCCAGCGCTCCAAGGTGGCGGGGGCTGGCTGGCCCTCCACCCACACCCGATAGGTTTTGCGATGGCCGTAGCGGGGATGGGTGAGTCGCAGGGTGATCGCCCCCTGGTTGGTGAGCAGCAGGGCGCCGCGGCTGTCGGCATCGAGGCGACCCACCGGATGCAGCCCCTGGCCCCTACTCAACTGACTCGGCAGCAGATCGAGCACGGTGGGGCGGCCCCGGGGGTCGGCGCAGCTGCTGATCACCCCCACCGGCTTGTTCAACAGCAACACCAGCGGCCTTGGCGGGGCGAGCAGGGGCTTGCCGTCAACGCTGACGCTCACTGAATTGAGATCGACCCGTTCGCCCAACTGGGCGACGCGACCATCCACCAGCACGCGGCCGGCGCTGAGCAGCGCATCGGCCTGGCGCCTGGAGCAGAGCCCCGCTGCGGCAATCAGTTTCTGCAACCGTTCAGCGGCCATTAACGAAGCAATCAGCAGGCGTTATCGCCCTCCCATGCTGCCCGCCGGTAAACGGTGATAACGTTACGAAACCAAAGTGTTTCGTAACTTTTCGAGCCCATGCCCTCCTTGCCTGTGGCCGCAGCCGATGGTTCCCACCTGGGTGGTGGCGACCTGGTGCGTTGCTATCTGCGCGATATCGGCCGAGTGCCCCTACTCAGCCATGAGCAAGAGATCACCCTGGGCCGTCAGGTTCAGGAATTGATGGCTGTTGAAGATCTACGCGAAGAACTGCGCCTGCGTAGTGGTGGAGAAGAGCCCAACGAAGAACAGCTGGCGGAGGCGGCAGGCCTGAACCTGGCGCAGCTGAAAAAGCGGATCAGCTCCGGGCGAAGGGCCAAGGAGCGGATGGTGGCCGCCAACCTGCGGCTGGTGGTGAGCGTGGCCAAGAAGTACACGCGCCGCAATATGGAACTGCTGGATTTGATCCAGGAGGGCACCATCGGCCTGGTGCGCGGCGTGGAAAAATTCGACCCCAGCCGCGGCTACAAATTTTCCACCTACGCCTACTGGTGGATCCGCCAGGGAATCACCCGGGCGATTGCCGAAAAGAGCCGCAGTATCCGGCTGCCGATCCACATCACCGAACTGCTCAACAAACTAAAAAAAGGACAGCGGGAGCTCAGCCAGGAACTGGGCCGCACCCCCAGCGTTACCGAACTAGCTATAGCGGTTGAATTGCCGGAAGAGGAGGTGAAGGAACTGCTGTGTCGGGCCCGCACCCCGGTGAGCCTGGAAACAAAAGTGGGCGATGGCGACGACACCGAACTGCTAGACCTGCTGGCCGGCGACGACGAACTGCCCGCCGATCGCCTCGATGACGAATGCCTCAAGGGAGACCTGCGCAGCCTGCTGGAACAGCTACCAGAATTACAGGGAAAAGTGCTGAAAATGCGCTATGGCATTGATTTGGTAGAGCCGATGAGCCTTAGCTCAATCGCCAAAACCCTAGGCATGAGCCGCGACAAAACCCGCAACTTGGAACGCAAAGCCCTAGAAGGCATCCGCGCCCAATCAGTTCGACTAAACGGCTATCTCACCGCCTAATAAGCTAATTCTTCAGGGCCGCAAGCGGCCCTTTTTATTGTTTAGAAGCGGTTGCATTAGTGGCGAGGGTTTTGCCGGCTCGTCGCTGGCATCCCGGGTAGAGCTGGCGCACCTGGGGCAGCAACAATAGCGAGAGGGAGTTATTCGCCTTCTGCAGGCAAAAAGTAGGGCAGATTATTTGGATGTACATCCTCTGAACTAGCCGCTTCAGAAGACGTCCACCACCTGTAGTTCGAGTGCTGCTGTTGAGGAATCTGCTCGAGCACGAGCGCTAGCTCAAACTCATAAGCCAAGACCACGTAGTGCGTGCCTATCTCTGGGATGCCAGCAAAATTCGTGTCGTACTGGTGGGTAAATGCACCAAGAAGTCTTGCGTCTGCTAGCGAGCTGTGCACGCCTAGTTCCTTTACTGAAATCCGAGAGAATGCTTCATCCAATGTCTCGCCCTTCATGATGCGGCCACCAGGTACAAACCAGAATCCGCGCGCCGGTTCATTAACTCGAATGCCGAGAAGAACGCGGCGCTGCTGGTCGCGCACAACCAAATCAATCGAAACCAACGGAGTTTTATCGACTACGGCGAGAAACTCTTCTGGGGTTAGTGTCTGTTGCATGTCGTATGTGTCGGCGAACAAAACCTTAAACGGATCCGCCCATTATGGTGATCGCAGTGTTACAAAGATTTAGCGAGACTGGTGATGCCATAGAGGCCTTAGCTCAGCGCATAGAAATAAGTGATAGCAGCTTTTTTAGGCTTGTGCAGTCAAAGACTGCTTGCTACACTACGCGCCCTCCTAAGCCCTATAATTATGACTACAAAAGCCGCGCAGAGACCCACGGCTGTAGCCAATTCTGAGAGCGATGGTGGGAAAACAAGAATGAAGCCTTTGCCCTTGATAAGAGATGAAAAACTCGACACGCAGAAGGGCATGGCGAACAGACGAAAGGTTTGCCAGCGATCTCGCGTAGCAGCCTTGAATCCACCAACGCTGAGAATCAGTGCTACGCCGATGACTGCGCTGATACCAACCGAGTTCAACCAAATGCTTGGCGATGAATCAAAATGATGGAAGACAACGACTCCCCACCAGATCAAATAGCACCAGAGAACCAGCCCGCAATTAGATAGATAGATAGATAGATAGATAGTGAGTGAGTGAGTGAGTGAGTGAGTGACTGCTGCAATCATAGGTGTTCTGAAGAGCCAACGAGAATGGATAGATGGTGCGAGTCCACGATATAACCCGTAGACAGGATCTTTATCCGCAGTTTGACAAGCCCGCAACTCTGAGGGCCTGGGCGCGCAGGGCCTGCTGAAAACAATTGCGGCCATTTTTTAGGTTTGCTTAATGATTGACGTGGCTTGCCAAGTGTGCCGATTGCTGCCCAATCAAGACATGGCAAGTCAGATGGCAAGTGTATCGTTATGTTGCATTGGAGGCAGCAGCAAGCTTTGTGCGTACACTTGCAATGGCGGCATGTGGTGATGAATGCGAATCTTTGACCCTCACGATAATCCCGATGAGCACATCCTCCGATACTACTCTGTCCTGAGCTGGTTCATGGTTGGCCTTGGCTTCGTGCTGCCGCTGCCGCTGTTGCTGGTGTTTGGCGGCATCAACAACTTGTGTTGGCCTAAGGAGGCGTTGCCAACTCAAAACTCCCTCAGCGCCTACTACCACTCTGACAATCCATATATCCCATTTCAAGGGGCGTACCGAGACCTTTTTTTGGGCCTCCTGACTGCAATCGGTTTCTACCTAATCATCTACACCGGATCTAGCAAGCTGGAGAATTGGCTGTTATAAAAAGACAGCTGATATGGCGTAATGCGTTTAAAGAATTTCGTTGGATGATGCCTGTTTCCTTTGGCATCATATAGATCGAAACCAGGCGGGATCGTCGCGTTTCCATAAACAAAAACAACAGCCATAGCAACCCATGACACAATCAACGGCGCAGATAAACCGCACATCATCCCGATCCGCAAAAGTCTACTTCTCACTGTTTCTTTGCTTGCCTATGATCATTATTAACGTCGCTCCCAGCATCGCAATGGCTGCTCCTCTCTCTGCAATGGCTGCTCCTCTCTCTGATAGTGGACAAGACAAACCTTTCGACCCTGGACAGGTAGGCGTCTGCATTCAGAGCGGACCAGACGCCGGTAAGCTCTTGGAAGCAGCCAGGAAACAGCTCCCCTCAGCAAGAGAGCTTGGTGTGGGGGAGTGGCGCGTCATCGGCGAAGTGTGTCCTCGTGAAAAGTTCTTCCCGACGTCCGTCCTCGTTTCGCCTGGGGCTACCTACGAGATCTCTGCCGTCGGACTATGGAAAGATCAATGGATCCGAACCGGACCGGAAGGCTGGTGGTTTCTACCTTTCCAGCCTTTCAATCGCATCCCCTGGCGTCGAATGTTCGTGCTGTCCGGAAGCGTGGGACCTTCCCTTGACCATGCATTCGTCATCGGCAGACAAACCACCTGGAGGGCGCCAATGTTGCTTCCTGGGGGAATGCGCAATGAGCTTCAGCTTTTTCCAAATGACTGGGGAAGCAAGTACAACAACAACCGGTCATTGCCCGCCTCCCAAGGAGGGCCTATGCGCGTTACTATTCTGCGCAAGGCATGACTGATCAGAAGTTTTTTCCTATTTTTCATGAGGCTTGATCCGTGATCATCATCTTTACTAACCGCAAGCTCAACCAGAACGGCATTGCCACCAAGGATGAAGGCATGTTTGGAGAATCCCAAAATATAGAAGGCAGCACGGAATTAAGGATTGCCTTGGCAGAGAAGGACGCGGCCACTGGAAAGTGGCGTCTGAGCCTACAGGATGAAAAAGTTAGCTCTAAGGAGTTACCCAGCCAGGTTCTGTTCCGCTCGGTGCTTGCCAGGATCCGAGATGGTTTAGTCAGTGCGAAGTGGGTAGTCGCCGTGCATGGCTATGGCCAGAGCTTCCTTGATAGCTTGGAGGAGGCCCACAACCTGGAGAAGCGCTATCAGGGTTCTCACCAAAACGAACAGATCAACGTGATTATGTTCAGCTGGCCTTCAAAGCCGGGAGGAATTGTCTTAGATCCAGTCAACGCCTACCGAAGGGCACAGGCTGCCGCTGTACCGTCATCGGCGGCGCTGGCCATTGTGCTCCAAAGAACCTGGGATTTTCTCGCCATTCCTGCCCTGCGCGGGGAAGTGGCCACTGCCAACTCTGCAGCTCTGCAGCCTATACCGGGTTTCAGTCTCTGCTTGCTTGTGCACAGCCAGGGAAATCTGGTGGTTGAAATGATGGTTCGCACGAAAGCTCTCGAAGACACCCGAATCAGACTTGACAAGATCATCCTGCATCAAGCCGATGTCGATACTTTTGACCACAAGGATTGGGTCGACAAGCTACACAAAGCTGGTGATGTAGTGATTACACTAAATGCTTTTGACAAGATTCTTCGCCTCTCTGATGCGATCAATCGCGAGCGTCTTGGCATCGCGACAACCGGGCTCAACGCCAAAGCCAGCTATTTCGACTTCACAGGAGGCTCGAATGTTGGTAGCGAACACAACCTCTTTCTTGGAGTAGATAACAAATTGGTGCGCTTGTTCTGCCAACGGGCATTAACCGGCTTCCCAATCCACCAGATGGGAGGCGAGACGAGTGGATTCTGGTGGAACGCTAGTGTAGGTGCCTGGCGTCTCGGAGTTCGCCCCTCAGGCCCACAGTCAGGCGCTCAACGCCCGGGTACCTAATTGCTTTGCTGCCAATGGGTCGATCTCGATTAAGAGTCTCTGCCAATGCTTGTCGGCGAGCGTGACCAGATTGCTGATCTCAGCAAGGTATTCGGAAACAAGACCGACAAGCCAGCCGATAAACGAAAATTGAGTAGCAGCTCTTGTGTGCTCATACCCATTGCGGCACAATACCTTTCTGAATTTCTGCAAGGTGAGTCTGCCTCTTATTACAGAAGAAAAGAATTGCGCTGCCCCTGAAAAAAGCTTAGATCATCAAGGGGAAAGCTTACGGAATAAAAATACTTTTTCAACTTTTATTCTCTGACTCCTGCCTGATAATGCCGAGTACGTTTGCCCTACATAGACTGTGTAAGCAAGCAGGAAATTAATGGCAGTTTATCAAATTGAGGGGCTTATTATCCGCTCCTCTATGCCTTTAAACTTCTCTGGAGTGCTTCCTGGGCAAACGTGTTGAGACTCTTTCCCTGAGCCTCGGCAGCCATCGCTAATTTCTCGTGTAGTTCAGGCGGAATCCGAAGATTGAATTTGCCTAAATAGTGTCTGCGGGGCTCAATTCCTTGCTCCTTGCAGACCTCAAGAAAGACATCCAATGACTTTATAAACTCTCGGCGAAGCTCATCCGGACTGGATCCATAGAAGTCAGCTACACCAGAAAGCCCAAGGATTTCCCCCCGAAACTGATCGGTTTCCTCGTCATATTCAATTTTGGCGTGGTAGCCATCCACATTCATGAGATTCATGGTGTCACTCCGTGTTCTTCAAGCCACTTGCGGATTGAAGCGACTGCTCCCTTGTGTGTGTGTCGGGCGAGTGACATGCCCACCAAGCTCCTGAAACAGGGCTTCAATGTGCCTCCACGGCAAGCTGCCGCTTACGGGACGGGAGAAGATCAGCCCAAGGGTGCTCTGGCACTTCCGCTTCATCCCGTCTAGTACTGCATCATATGAAGCGGAAGGCCGACGCTGGCTTAAACAGCAACCCAAAGGACTGACGGCCTGGAAGCCAGCGTTATACGCCATTAATGTTCGAAGAATTATCGCAACCGAGTCTGCATGCCAGGCAAGAAATCTTCTCGAATTACTCGCGGAGGCAGAAACTCTGGTTTTTTAGCGGCTTATGCAGGCAAAGGCTAAAGACTGCTTGCTGCACGACGAGACTTCCTTAGCCATATAACTATAACTGCAAAAGCCGTACAGAGAGCCACTGCAGTAGCCAATTCTGAGAGCGATGGCGGGAAAACAAGAATGAAGCCTTTGCCCTTGATAAGAGATGAAAAACTCGACACGCAGAAGGGCATGGCGAACAGGCGAAAGGTTTGCCAGCGATCTCGCGTAGCAGCCTTGAATCCGCCAACGCTGAGAATCAGTGCTACGCCAATAACTGCACTGATACCAACCGAGTTCAACCAAATACTTGGCGACGGATCAAAATGATGGAAGACGGCGGCTCCCCACCAAATCAAATAGCACCACAACACCAACTTTCCGTTGGACAGATTAGACAGGTAGTGCGTGACTGTTGCGATCATAGGTAGTCTTGAATCGCCTAGCGAGAATGGATGGACGGTGCGCGGCCAGGGTTTAATCCATAGCCAGGATCTTATCAGCTATCGGGCAATCATGCTCCCTACCACCGAATCTTTATTTCACGCTATCAATAAGACTACTTGCCAAAGCTCGGCATCTTCTATGCAATGTGATACGTTGATAAGTAAGAAAGGCGAATCTCGCCGGCTCCTTGGTTGCTGTAACCAGGTTTCGAAACCTGCCAGAGTCAAGCATCATTTGGCCAAGCCCAGTCAAAATGTCTTCCTGTTTTAGTGCACTACTCGCCTTGGCGTAGCCAATCTCGGCAGGGATCCAATGCATGGAGCTTGCGGCGAGAACTGCATCAAATGCTTCAGGCTCTAGATTCCATTCCTCGAAAGACTTGTTGATCACATTTGCCGATGGATATGATTGGCAATTGATTATTGCCAACTCACAAAAATCTGGATTGAGTTCAATGCAAACCATGCGACAGCCGATTTGCGCAAAGGAGGTTGTTGCCGTTCCCGGACCACTGCCAATTTCAAGGATTCTGGAGGACGAAGAAAGCAGGGCTACTTTGATGGCCTCTTCAACTAATGTACATAGGCATTTAAGCCTTGCGAAGTTATAAGCATCTGCAGCAGAAGAATACCAACTCTTTCTCTGTTCAAGGTCCTTACTGGCGATACGTTTAATAGCCTGCTTGAGCTCTTTGCAATCCATTTTCAATTTTTTGTTTGATTTAGGGGGCAAATTGATGGTTGCATATCTTGCGGAATTGAGCTGACCAACATAAAGTTGAGGGGGCAGACAGTGAGCTTGGGGGGCGTAGGTGTGAGCTGGTTTTGGTCTGTCCACTCGAGGGGCCGGATGGAAGGTGGTTAAACGCTCTCTTCATCACTATCCCACCAGTTGTTCTCCTTGAGCCATTCAGCAATCAACGTAGTGTAGTCGTTGAATATTAGCTCATTCCTTTCGAGTCGAAGCTCCCTACAAAGGAGCGGCAAGTCTTCCTGGAATAGGCCAAATCGATCCGCCATAGCACTGCCCCCAGGAATTGTGACACCAGAGCTATAGCTATTATTCCGGAGCCAGTTTCGCACTACTCTTACCGCAGTCTCTGGATTGACATCATGTGACTGAATATCCTGCCCGGCAATATCTGAACAAAAACGTTGATAGCGAAATCGATCACTATCAAGGATTAGGCATGCTTTTGTCTTGTCTGCTTTTGAGCCAAAACGCCTTGCTCCAAGAAAAAACCCAAGTTCTAGGGGCATATTAAACCGCGGCAAACCCGTCTCAGCCCCAAGCTCAGTGCGAGAGATGTCGTGAATACCATACCTACAGTCTTTGATTATCTTTGCAATCTTATCGATGCGGACTTCGGACGAGTCCTCGGCTTCAAGGGCCGAGCGTGCTATGAAGCCGCAATCATGGATTGCAAAAATCAACGCCTCCATTAAATGCAAGTAGGAATCGTCCAATGGGCAATTAACGAAAACATTTATATTATAAGTTGTGGCTACCAATTGACGAAGGTCCGCATTACCTTGTTCTTGCCCTCTTAACTGCTTTAACTGCAGACTTTACTGCGCCCCGAGTTACACTTCCTGTTCTTGCCGAGCTTCTAACTGTTCGCTGAGACAATGTGCTTGATGAAGCTAATCTTTCCGCCCGAGATGCGCGCGGATCTAGAAGAGTTCGCCCTGTGGATGATGCTGCAGCGGCTGTGGTCTGTCGCTTAGCGGAGCTGGTTTGCGATAGAGCACTTCCTGCTGATGTGTGTGCTTGAGCTCTGCTAGAAGCACTACTCACGTCCTGTGAAGACTTGATAGCGGCAGGCCTGCCAGTCGCTTTCGGCTTCGTCACGACACTTCACCTCAAAAGCCTCTGAACCATCCTAGGGCAACCGGAGAGACTTGAGGCTCTCCTTGCTGCACCACGTGTTCCATGCACCAGCATCCTTCCAACGTTCGAGCTAAGCGGGCGCCAACGGCAGGACGCCAGGCCCGGGCCGGTGAAAATGTACGGAGTACCACCGGCCCGGGCCTGGTGGTCTGCCGTTGGTGCTCCGCTTGAGCGAGGGGTTAGGCCCGCTGTGCGATGACATACACGTGAGGCTGTGGATTCTGATCGTACTCGAAGTGACGGAGGGCACAACCACCTTCAACCAACAGGCTGCAGATGCGAGGAACACCGAGCGACGCGTGATACATGGGCACGCCCATATGCTCGTTCTGTTGCTCATCGGGGGCTTCTACCCCTCCGGCGGTGAAGATGAGTACGCCACCAGGAGCAAGCGCATCGCACAGCTTCAGTAAAACGGCAGCCTGCTTTTGTAGCGGTACGTGCCAGATGCTGTCCCAGGCAGTGATAAGGTCGTAGTGGCGAGGTGCAGTCCATTCACATATGTCCGCCTGATGGAAGGTAAGCTGCGGATGGGCCTTGCGAGCGATTCGCAGCATTTCCGACGAGATGTCCAAGCCTTCAACGGCGAAGCCATTCGAAGTGAGCAAGGCGACGAACCTTCCGTTGCATCCGCATCCAACGTCAAGCGCGGTTCCGCCGCTCAACGCAAATGAGAGTGCTCGCTTGTGCTGTTCTATGCCATTGCTTTGGTCAAAGGACGGCTCTGCCCACTTCGATGCGATGCGGTCATAGCTTTCGGCGACTTGAGCGGGAAACATGGTGAATAGCGGGCCTAACGCCTTCTTAGGCGGACCCGCATAATACCCCCTTCTCCGCTGTTTTGGCCGTCTAAAAGCGGGAGGCAAGCGGCAAGCACCTGTGAGATCGCTTGCGATGACAAGCAATTCACGCAGGTCGGAACCATTCCGGGTTTGATGGGCGGGTCCGCCTATAAGGGTTCGCCATGTTACAAAAGATCGGCAGGGCTGCAAACGCCCAGCGGGCCTCGGTTGAGCACATGGGTGTAAGTAATTGTGGTTTTTATATCGCTGTGACCGAGTAATTCCTGAATCGTGCGGATATCTTGACCGCGCTCCAAAAGGTGGGTGGCGAATGAATCACGCTGGGATCCAGGTCATGGCGTCCCTGCTCACCGGTGTTGGGGTTGTGCCAGCGATATTGTTGCGGAAACACCCATTGCCAGCCCCACTCCACCGGTGCATGGGGAAACTTCCGCCCCAAGGCGTAGGGAGGGATGAAACCTTCACCAACACAGCCTTCGCCGCCACCAGATCATCCACCTTGCGGGTGGAGGCGCCGGAAACGTAGGCCTCCATCACCACCGGCCCACAGGGCCCGATCCACGCAACGCCGGGGCTCGAACAGGGTGGGAAAGAAGCTTCCGGCCCGGAAGCGGGGGATCCGCAGCTGGATATAGCCGGAGGGAGTGGCCAGCAGCCGCTCACGTCTTCCGTTGCGGTGCCCGCACCATGAATCGGTGCGCTGATTGCGATCAGCACCAAAGACGTCTGTAGCTTAGGCCTCGATCATGGTCTGCAGGCATTGGCGCACCAGTTCGGAAATGAGTTCAACGGCAGTGCCGCTGCCAAGCAACTACGCCAGCTCAGTTGCGGCAAAATCATAGATACGCATGGTCTGGTTATCAAGTTGGAGGTGGCTCTCAAACCAGGGTCACAGACCGGCCCACCCATGGCCCTAGAGAGGATATGAGCAGCACGGGGCTGACTTCTCAATGCAAGCCTCAAGATACGCAGCCATCTCCTCAGGACTTTCGAGGAGCTCTGACACATCATATAGAGCTTCTTTTTTGGCCAGAGTTGTTAATCCTCCATGAAGGTGCAAGCGAGTGAATCGCTGATTCGACATCCCTTATTGGGTGCTTTTGTCACCACCGGGAGGAATAATGAGCAATACCGATCAAGAGCAACGGATCACCAAGGAGGCACTCGATATTCTAGATGTTATTCATGGGGCAGCACGCTAGTCGCAGCCTCCGCTACTCATCATTGGCAATATGTAGCATGTAAAGCTTTGCAAAGCAATGTAGCGTCCAACTGGCCTATGTCTAGCTTTTGCTTGCTTCACATGCTTTGTCAAGAACGTGGCACGCCTCTCCTTGTTCTCATCCTCTATCCTTATTCTCAGCCTTTTCTTGATATTCCCAAGACCGGCATTTGCGGAGTGTACTGGCTTCAATGGTATGGAGATGTGCAAATGGCGAGAGTATCGCGTTAAAGGCTTTACCCCTCAGTACCGTATTTGTCATTCCACTACGAATTACAATGAGAAGCCTAGGAAGACGAAGAAGTGGTGCGATGGCTGGCATAACAAGTTCTGAATTAAGGATGCACGATCAGGAGCCAGCAATCAAAAGGCCGCAATTCACACTTTGCTCATGAACTCAAGCAAATCCGCTATCCTTCGAACTATTGATTCAGGCGCCCTAGGCCTCGGCAGCTCGCCCTTGGGATCATCGCCCCAGACAGTTTCTGCCCAGGGAGCACTAGATGGCAGCCGCCCCGACAGCCGGCTCGACCAAGAAGGGGCAGCCAACCCAGCGGGCTCGCATCAGGTCAACACAAATAGCGCAGACTTTAATAACAACGCAGACGTAAATAACTTTGCACTCAACGATGGCGCAGTAGAAGACGCGGCCGCCATTAAGGAGATCCAGGAAGACCCTGAAAAATTGTTCTTTAGGCAATCAAGCCAGCTGAAAGTCATTATAGCATCAGGGCTTCATTGATCGTGGCTCGGGTTTTCCAGGGATTCCCTGCAAAAATCTCAAATCTCGGCGATCTCATGCTGCGGTAAGCATCACGGTGGCGGTATGATCGGTGTTAGTTGAAGGCGCCGAGGCAGGCAGGGTGTCCCCACAAAGTTGTTAATCATTGATTTTTGCTTTGCCTCCAGCTCGCTTGGCCCGCTTTGATCCCCTGGATGAAGGATTCCGTGCCCGCACCGAGGCGGTCAATGCCTACTTGCGGCAGTGGACTGTGGTGGGGGCCTCCGGCTCATGGCTGGAAGCGCACCTGATGGCCCGCGCCGCCCTGGCCTCAGGCGAAGACCGCATGGTGGGCACCTGTGTCACCCCGGCCGAGGTGCTCGATCTGATCCGCGGTTACAAGGAGCGCTGCCTGCTGGTGGTGGTGGATTCGATTGCCGCTGACCACGGCGAGGCCCTGGTGGCCCAGCTGCAGCGGCTGCCCCAGCCGCCGGTGGTGGTGCTGATGGTGGAGCGCATGACCTGGCTGCAGTCCACCGCCTACCCGATCGATCAAGTGGATGTGCTGCTGCACACCCACAGCTTCGGCAGCGGTGTGCTGATTCATGGCCTGGCTTCGGTGGCCAGGGGGCAGCGCTATGTGGATCCGGCCCTGCTGAGCTCCCTTTCGGCCCATTCTCGGGCGAATCAGCCGGAGTTGACACCGCGGGAGTGGGAAACCCTGCGGGAATTGGTCCAGGGATTAGCCAACCGTCAGATCGCCCAGCGGCTCGGCATCGCCGAGAGTACGGCGCGGGAGTACACCCGCTCCCCTGGTTGACCGACACATCTCAGCT
>DGYA01000136.1:0-3065 GCA_002396505.1 Cyanobacteria bacterium UBA5018
TGCTGTTCGTGCCCGTGATGGGTCTGTGGACCAGCAGCATCGGCATCATCGGCTTGGCTTTGAACCTGCGGGCATACGACTTCGTATCCCAGGAGATTCGCGCCGCTGAAGATCCTGAGTTCGAGACTTTCTACACCAAGAACATTCTTCTGAATGAAGGTCTGCGTGCCTGGATGGCACCTGCAGACCAGCCCCACGAAAACTTTGTCTTCCCTGAAGAGGTACTTCCCCGTGGAAACGCCCTTTAATTCCTCTCTGGTTGCCGCCGGTGGCAAGGACCTCGACTCCACCGGTTTTGCCTGGTGGGCCGGCAACGCCCGTCTGATCAACCTGTCTGGCCGTCTGCTGGGGGCCCACGTGGCCCACGCAGGTCTGATGGTGTTCTGGGCAGGCGCCATGATGCTTTTTGAGGTGAGCCACTTCACCTTTGACAAGCCCATGTATGAGCAGGGTCTGATCCTGTTCCCCCACGTGGCCACCCTTGGCTATGGCGTCGGTCCCGGCGGTGAGGTGACCGATCTCTATCCCTTCTTTGTGGTAGGGGTTCTGCACCTGATCAGCTCAGCTGTACTTGGCTTGGGCGGCCTGTATCACGCCCTGCGCGGCCCAGAAATTCTGGAGAATTATTCCTCTTTCTTCTCCCAGGATTGGCGCGATAAGAATCAGATGACCAATATTATTGGTTATCACCTGATTCTGCTTGGCGTTGGCGCCCTGCTGCTGGTCTTCAAGGCCATGTTCTTTGGTGGCGTATACGACACCTGGGCTCCAGGTGGCGGCGATGTGCGGATTATCACCAACCCAACCCTCAGCCCTGGCGTGATTTTTGGCTATCTGGGCCGGGCCCCATTTGGTGGCGAGGGCTGGATCATCGGTGTGAACTCGATGGAGGACATCATCGGTGGTCATATCTGGATTGGCCTGATCTGCATCTTTGGTGGCATCTGGCATGCGATCACCAAGCCCTTTGGCTGGGTCCGTCGTGCCTTTATCTGGAACGGTGAGGCCTATCTGAGCTACAGCCTTGGCGCGCTCAGCTTCATGAGCTTCATCGCTTCGGCTTACATTTGGTTCAACAACACCGCCTATCCCTCGGAGTTCTACGGCCCCACCAACGCCGAGTCTTCCCAGGCCCAGAGCTTCACCTTCCTGGTGCGTGACCAGCGCCTTGGCGCCAATATCGGTTCGGCCATGGGCCCCACCGGTCTGGGTAAGTACCTGATGCGCTCCCCCACCGGCGAGATCATCTTTGGTGGTGAAACCATGCGCTTCTGGGATTTCCGTGGTCCCTGGCTGGAGCCCCTGCGGGGCCCCAATGGCCTCAGCCTCGACAAGCTCCAGAACGATATTCAGCCCTGGCAAGTGCGCCGTGCGGCTGAGTACATGACCCATGCCCCCAACGCTTCGCTGAATTCGGTGGGTGGCATCATCACCGAGCCCAACTCGGTGAACTTCGTCAACATCCGCCAGTGGTTGGCCTCCACCCAGTTTGTGTTGGCCTTCTTCTTCCTTGTGGGTCACCTCTGGCACGCCGGTCGCGCCCGCGCAGCGGCAGCCGGCTTCGAGAAGGGCATCGACCGTCAAGCCGAGCCCACTCTGGCCATGCCCGATCTCGACTGATTTGTCTAGATGGCAAACCAATTAATTAGTCAAAAGTCTAATTGATTGATCAGGGTAAATCCAAGCCCCTGCATAAACGCAGGGGCTTTTGTTTTGGAAGGTCTTTAAATTAGTTAAAAGCGCCGAAAAATTACCCGTTCAATCTCTGCAAGTCAGGAGCTACTCGGGTGCTGCGATACTTTTCAGATCGCGACAGTGGTGAGATCTATAATTGTTTGGTGTGACATCAAGTAGTGAATTTATTTCTGATCCTAAAAAAAGGGAATTGGATATTGGAGGTGCAATCAAGGTTGTCTGCCGTTAAACTAATCTATTGGGAAGGCGGCAGTCTTCGCCGTCTCCAGGCTATTTCATTCAAGCAGGCACAAAAGCCATGCCTAATCTTGACCCTGAAATTAACCAAGATCTTCAGCGGCACTTCCGCCTAAATCAAACACTATCTCAATCAAACACAATCTAAATCAAATACTGTCTAAATCAAATACTGTCTAAGTCAAGTGCCATCCAAGTCAAATACTGTCTAAGTCAAGTGCCATCTCGAGAATATTTACTAGGCAACCTCGCCGTAAATTCTATACTTTTTGGGTCAGATAAAGGTTTGGAATGGGCAAAGTCCTGCGAATTGTCGGCCGCTTATAGCTGCATAGATGCTTGTAGTTTGATGATGTTTTGCAGTTGCTCTGCTGAATCTGCTATTTCTTCAGCGCATCTGCAGCATCTGTGGGCCGCGAATCCTCCTTTGCTGCCCTCTTTCTCAGCAGCTAGACAGGCTGAGAGAAATTTGTTTTTGGCAAGTCGAACGATGCACCTGCACTTTCACAACAGGAGCACGCTCTTTGTTGCAACAATGCTATGGGGATCTGTATTGGCGGCTGGTGGGGTAATGACGATGGCAGATGCCCATGCCAGAGGAAAATCCACAAAAGAGATTGATGACAATGGGAAAATAACTGATGTGGTCAATGGCAAGTATTCTCCAAGGCCAAGATCTGCTGACAATATAGATTTTTCATTAGCTAGGCCACAAAATGATATCTTGGCTCCTGTTAGTGGAATGAACCCTGGAGGGGGGAATCCTGGATCAGCAGCCATACAAAGCATAAGAATTCCGCAGTCTTTATTAGATACAATTCTGTCCAGCGCGGAGATCTGTTCCTTTTTAGGCACCTGCCCTGCGCCGGCAGAAGCGCAAATAGCTCCTAATCCTGGCCCCAGCCGCAGCCCTAGCTCTAGACCTAATCCTGGTCCAGCCCCCAGTCCTGGCTCTGGTCCCAGTAGTGGCTCTGGTCCTATCTCTGAGTTAAAGCCTGGTTCTGTTCTTAATCCCTTACCCAATTCAGGCGTGAATTCCGATACCGATTTGCTCGCTGATCCCAATCCGAATCTAACTCGATGCCAAATCCCAAATATATGCTCCAATCGAAACCCTAACCCTAACCCTAACC
>DGYA01000136.1:3308-10473 GCA_002396505.1 Cyanobacteria bacterium UBA5018
TAACCCTAAGCCTAAGCCTAACCCTAACCCCAACCCCAACTCTAGCCATAACTCTAGCCATAACTCTAAGCCCAACTCTGACCCTAATCCCAACCGCAATTCTAAGCCCAACCCTGACCCTAATTCCAACCACAAACCTAAGCCCAACTCTAACACTAATCTCAGCCCTAATCCCAATCCCAATCCTAATCCTGAGTCAAATTCTAATTCTAACCCCAACCCTAAGCCTAAGCCTAAGCCCAACCCTAATGCTAATCCCAATCCTAATCCTGAGTCACATCCCAGTCCTAATCCCAATCCCAATCCCAATCTCAATCCCAATCCTAGCCCTAATCCTGAGCCCAATCCTAATCCCAATTCTAACTCTGAGCCAGATCCAAGTCCTAATCCCAGTCTAAATCCCGATTCAAATGCTGGTACAAGTAATAATCCAGATCCTGCTACTAGTTCTGGTAACCCCACTGCTAACCCGAGTGGCAGCAATGATGCTAGCTCTGGCGGCGCTGATCCCAGTGCCCCTGCCAGCCAGGCTAATGCAGCTGGGTTAACGCCTGATTTCTTAACCGTGCAAGCAGCTCTAAGATCTTTGCCCAGTGGTCAGCAATTAGAAAGGGCTTTACGCTCCATAAGCGCTGAACCCTATGCCTCTATGCAGTCAGTTGCCCTGGAGGCCCTAGACAAGTTTCGCGCCTATACTCTTTCCTTCGGGAGTGCAAAAGCGATTCCTTTCATCTTTGAGGATAATGTTTGTATTAATGATGCTAATCAGCTTAATAATCGGCAACTCCAGTCGCCCCAGCAGTCCCAAGCTCAAGATGGCCAGCAGTCCAAAGGTGACTGCAAGCCTAGTAAGCGTACTACTCTTACCCCCTGGTCGCTGCTGATCGGTGGTGGCAATACCCAGGCAAACCTTAACAGTGGCAATGATCTAGCATCCACAGACTACAATATCTTCTCTTCTGTTTATGGCCTTAAATACGACATCAACAGCCAGTGGAGCGCAGGCGTTTCCTTTGGCTATGGCCAGGCAAATCTCTATAACTATGAGTACAGCGACGTTCGCATTGACTCATCCACTTATGCTGGCAGCATTTGGGGTGCTTACTATCCATCTGAATCGTGGAAGATAACTGCACTGCTAGGTTATATGAACCTGCGGTACCAGTCTGAACGAAAAATCGCCTTTGGCGGTATCAACCGCACCGCATCCGCCAATTGGAGTGGTAACGGTTTTGTTACGGCAATTGGAGCTGAGTACGACTGGATTATCTCCTCTGACAAGCAAAGCCGCAGCGCCGTTCGTCTCAAGCCCAGTACTTATCTCGCCTATGCCCTTCATTCCCAGGGGGATATCACCGAATCCGGTGCAGGCTCCCTTGATCTAGCCATAGCAGGCCAAAGCACAGACTCGCTCCTATACGGTCTTGGCTTAACGCTAGAAACCCCGATTGTGACCGCCAAAAACTCACGCTTAATCCCAAGACTTTCCCTGGGATACGAATATGATTTCAATGGTAATTCCAACGGTGGACAGCAGATCAACTCATCATTTACAACTGTACCAGCGCTCGGTTCTGTAACCGTACTCGGGCAAAATCGCGGCGCCAATGCCCTTGATCTAGGCCTGTCGCTCGAATACGAAAGCTCCGCCACCCTCTCCGTCTATGCGGGCATCGGTGGCGCCTTCTGGTCTAACGGCAATGAGGTCAGCTACGGAGGAGGTGTGCGACTGCGCTGGTGATAATTAGCTAATCCAGATCTGATTGTGTTGGAAAACTCTGCAGAATCTGAAAAACTCGTGATAGTCTGGAAAACCCTGCGGAATCTGAAAAGCTCTAGAGACTCTAAAAACTCTGGAGAATCTGAAACACCCTGAAGAATCTGGAGAAACTCTGGATAATCGTCAAATTGCCGGCTCCAGTCTCTGGGATCCATGCTTATCATCAGTGGATCCCTTGCCCTGCCCGGCAATCATTTTCCAGAGTTTATCCTGCCGCTTACCTGCTTGGCATTCAGTAATCAGCCGTTTTTAGGGCACCTCGAAAAATATCAAGATCTATCGCTGCTGTGGCGCGAGAAGCATTGTGGCAACTGGCTTGCACCTCGCTCTACCCTACAATCTTTTTACAGAGTTTAGCGGAATAGTCATTTTTCTAGGCACCCATGGGTGCGGCCCATTTATGGTCTGGCCGGGAACTGCAGGTTTAATTCCTACTCCCCCAGCCAGCGCCTCAACAGCGGCAGGCTGAGGCCGATCACATTGGAAAAGCAGCCCTCAATCCGCTCCACCAGGGCCCCGCCGCGGCCCTCCAGGGCAAAACCACCAGCGCACTGCAATGGTTCGCCGCTGGCCACGTAGTTAGCGATTTCCAGCTCGCTCAAGGGCGCGAATAGCACCCTGGTGGTTACTGTGCGCAGCCGCTCAGCGGGGCAAGCGGCAGCGGCGCCAGGACCGGCCAGCAAGCAATGGCCGGTATGCAGCTCCCCCCAGCCGCCGGCCATCAGTCGCCAGCGCTCGATCGCTTCTGCCGCATTGTTGGGTTTACCGAAAACTTCCCCCCCATAGACCAGCACCGAATCGCAGCCCAGCACCACCGAGATTTCGGTGTCGCTGGGCTGATCCAGCAGGCGCCGCACAGCCCGAGCCTTGGCCTGGGCCAGCAGCAGCACTAGATCAGCTGGCTTGGGGTGTTGAATCGCCTGCTCATCCACACCGCTCACCTGCACCCGATGGGCAATGGCGGCCTGCTCGAGCAGACGGCGCCGGGCAGGAGAAGCGGAGGCCAGTAGCAGCACAGCAGCTAGGTGTGGAAGTTAGGCAAGACAATGGCAGCGGATGCCAGCTTTGCTTGACCTCTTCAGGCCCCACCAGCCAGGAACAGCGCGCCTTGCGCCGGGCCCAGCAGGCCCTGCTCTGCCTGCCGTTCCGGCGAGATTTTTACCGGCAGCTGGAGCAGGGGGCCCTCAGCAGCAGCCAGCTGGCTGGCCGCCAGGACTGGCGCAGCCTCAGCCGCCGCCGCCTATCGGCCGGCCAAGCGGAAGACCACTTCATCTGGCTGATCCAGCTGGGGGTGCTGCGCCGGGAGGTGGACGGCCAGGGGCTCACCGAACGGGTGCGGCTCACCCCTCTAGGCCGGCAGCTGCTGGCCAGCTGGCCTGACCAGGGCGGTTCGGCCGACCTGTTCACCAAGCTGTGGCATTGGTGCAGACGCCATTGGCCCCGCTGGTGAGCAGTTTTCAGCCACTGCAGACACTGCAGCCACTGATGGTGTTGGGCACCAGCAGCGGCGCCGGCAAGACCTTGATGACGGCCGCACTGTGCCGCGTGCTGCGCCGCCACGGCCAGCTGCCCCTGCCCTTCAAGGGGCAGAACATGAGTAATAACGCCTGGGTGGATACCGCCGGCGGCGAGATGGCCTATTCCCAGGCGCTGCAGGCCTGGGCGGCCGGTTTGGAGCCGGTATGCGCCATGAACCCCGTGCTGCTCAAACCCCAGGGAGACAGCACCAGTGAGCTGATCCATCTGGGGCGGTCCGTGGGCAACTGTCGCGCCGAGCACTACTACCGAGACTGGTTTCGCCCCGGCTGGGCCGCCATCCGCCAGGGGCTGGATGAGCTGCGGGCAAGTCAACCCGGCGGCCGCCTGGTGCTGGAGGGGGCCGGTAGCCCGGTGGAGGTGAACCTGCAGCCCCGCGACCTCACCAATCTGCGGCTGGCCCAATACCTGCGGGCCAATTGCCTGCTGGTGGCCGACATCGAGCGGGGGGGGGTGTTTGCCCAACTGGTGGGCACCCTGGCGCTACTGCGCCCCGTGGAGCGCCCCCTGATCAAGGGCCTGCTGATCAACCGCTTCCGCGGCCGGCGCGAGCTGTTCGATGAGGGGCGCCGCTGGCTGGAGGCCCACACCGGTATTCCCGTGCTGGGGGTGATGCCCTGGCTCGATGAGCTGTTCCCCCCGGAAGACTCGCTCGATTTGCTGGAACGCCGTGGCCGTAAACGCGGCGCTGAAATTGAGATCGCCGTGCTCAAACTGCCTTCGCTGAGCAATTTTTCCGATCTCGATCCGCTGGAGGCGGAAGCCTCCGTGCAGCTGCGCTGGTTGGCGCCTGGTGAGCAATTGGGGCAGCCGGATGCGCTGATCGTGCCGGGCAGCAAGCAGACCCTGCGGGACCTGGCGGCCCTGCGGGCCAGCCCCCTGGCCCTGGAGCTAAAGCGCTACGCCCACTCGGGCGGCCAGGTATTTGGCATCTGTGGTGGCCTGCAAATGCTGGGCCGCAGCCTGCACGACCCGGAGGGCCGCGAGGGGGGTGATAGCCAGGCCCCCATGGCTAGCCAGGCGGCCGGTTTGGATTTACTGCCCCTGCACACCCGTTTCGCCAACGCCAAGGCCCTGCGTCAGCGCCGCAGCCAGGGGCTCTGGCCAGCGGCGGCAGCCAGCCTTGAGCTGGAGGGTTTCGAGCTGCATAGGGGAGTTAGCTCGGTGGTGGAGGGGGAAACCTGTTTCCCCTTGGCGGCAGACCCCGACCTGGGCTGGTGGCGGCCCTACGGCGACCAGGGCGGTGTGGTGGCTGGCACCTACCTGCATGGGGTGTTTGAAAGTGGCCCCTGGCGCCGCCGCTGGCTCAACCAACTGCGCGATCGCCGCGGCCTGGCGCCTTTGAGCGAAGATCAACCCCACCACAGCCGCCAGCGGGAAGCGCTGCTGGATCGCTTGGCCGATGCCTTCGAGGCGCACGTGAATTTGGAGCCTTTGCTGAGGTGATCACCATCCACTGGCCCAATGGCAGCCAAAGCCAGGTGGCCCCTGGCACCGATTGGCTAGAGGCCGCCCAGGCAGCCGGGGTGAGCATCCCCACCGGTTGCCTGGGGGGCAGTTGTGGCGCCTGTGAAATCGAGGTGAATGGCGAGCCGCTGCGGGCCTGCATCGCCACGGTTGGCCCGGTCGCCTTGGTTGCCCCGGGCGGCGTACTTCACGTAGAACTGGCCAGCGATCCCTACTGGTGATCGCGCTGGATCAGACCGCCGCCGAGCAGGGTTTCACCGCGATAGAAAACGGCCGCCTGCCCCGGGGTAATCGAGAACTGCGCTTCGGCAAATTCCAGCCGGCAGCGGTGGGGCCGGCCGCCGCTGACGTCGTCGCTGGTGGCCGGTAGCGGCGTGAGCAGGGCCCGCTGCGGTTCGCTGCGGTAGCGCACCTGCACCTCCAGCTCCAGGGGAGATTGGGGGGCAGCAATCGATAGCCAATTCACGGCGCCCACCGTGCAGCTGTCGCGGGCGGCTTCCGCCCGGGGGGCTACCACCACCCGATTCATCGCCGCGTCGAGCCGCACCACATGCAGGGGTTCGCGCCAGGCCACCCCCAGGCCTTTGCGCTGGCCGATGGTGAAGTGCTGGATGCCATCGTGCTGGCCCAGCACCGTGCCGTCGCCGAGCACGATCTGCCCCTGCTTTGGCGGCAGATGGGCATCGAGGAAGGCCCGCATCGAGCCGTGGTGATCGGCCAGGCAGAGATCCTGGCTCTCCGGTTTGTGGGCGGTGCGCAGACCCCGCTGTTCAGCCTCCAGCCGCGTTTCCGGTTTGGTTAATTCACCAAGCGGAAATACCAGCTGATCGAGCAGGTTTGGCGATAGGTCGTAGAGGAAATAGCTCTGATCCTTGTGGCTGTCGCGGCCCCGCAATAATTGGGGCCGGCCGTTGTCGCTCTGGTGGGCGGGCCGCACCCGGGCGTAGTGGCCGGTGGCGAGGCGGCCGATGCCCCGCTCTGCTGCAGCCCAGCGCAGCATCGGCCCAAACTTCACCTCCCGGTTGCAACGCGAGCAGGGCAGGGGGGTGATGCCATCGCCGTAGCCCTGCACTAGCACCTGCACAATTTGCTGTTGAAAGTGCTGGCGAAAATCCACCACATGGTGGGGTACCCCCAACTGATCGCACAGGGCAGCGGCATCCACCAGCCCCTCGGCGCAACAGGCCCCCTTGCCGCTCATCAGCCAGAGGGTGAGTCCCTCCACCTGCCAGCCGGCATCCACCAGCAGGGCGGCGGTGAGCGAGCTATCGACGCCGCCGGAGAGGCCGACGGCAATGCGGTGCTCGCCAGGCCAGGCCTGCAGCCTCTCCAGGGCCGCCAGGCCGGCCGGGGTGGTGGCGGCCAGAGGTGGTAGGGGGGATGTCAAGGCTCTCTGGCCCGATCTAGCCAGGCCGGTCAATCCCCCCATCATGAATCCGAGCCGTCGCCGCCATGTTGCAAGAACCAGCTTTGGTTCCAGAACCAGCCTTGTTGTCTGACCCCGCTTTGTTGCCAGAAACAGCCTTGTTGCCAGAACCCGCCTTGACGCTCCCCCTACCTGCCTGGCCCGGCCGCGATGCCGACCATCTGCTGGTGAGTGGCAGCCAGATGGCCGACCTGGAGCGGCAGCTGTTTGCCAGTGGCCTGCCGGTGGAGGCGCTGATGGAGAAGGCGGCCCTGGCGGTGAGTCGGCGTTTGTTGGCGGACCATGGCCAGCGGCTGCGCCGCCATGGGGCCTTGGTGCTGGTGGGACCGGGCCATAACGGCGGCGATGGGCTGGTGATCGCCCGGGAGCTGCAGCTGGCGGGGGTGGCCACCTCCATTTGGAGTCCATTCAGCGAGCACAAACCGCTCACCGCCTGCCATTGGCGCCATGCGCTTTGGTTGGGCATCGAGCGGCTGTCGCAGCCACCGCCGGCCGAGGGGCCGGCCCTGTGGATCGATGCCCTGTTTGGCATCGGCCAGCGGCGCCCCCCCGGAGCCGCCATCGAAACCCTGCTGGCGGAGCGGCAGCGGCTGCAACCCGCCGCCCTTGTGGCGGTGGATGTACCGACGGGCCTCTGCGCCGACAGCGGCCGGCTGCTGGGGGCGGTGGCGGCCCGGGCCTGCACCACCTACAGCATCGGCCTGATCAAGACTGGTTTGGTGCAGGACCAGGCCCTCAGCTGGGTGGGGAAGCTGGAGCGCATCGACCTGGCTCTGCCCCAGGCGCTGTTGGATCGCTTGCCGCAGCAGCAGCCCCTGGTCCTGACCGTGTCGGACCTGGCGGAGTTGCCGGCCTTGCCCCTGGATCCAGCCCTGGGCAAATACGGCCGCGGCCGGCTGCTGCTGGTGGCCGGCAGCGACCGCTACCGCGGCGCCGCCGCCTTGGCCCTGGCCGGC
>DGYA01000012.1 GCA_002396505.1 Cyanobacteria bacterium UBA5018
TGCGTAAGACGTGCGACATGAAGCGGATCGCCTGGGCCCCACGGCGCTTCTTGAAGCGAGGCACCCGCACCTTCGGCCCTTTGCGCTTGCCGCTCAGGCTCGCCCACCAGTTGCGGAACGCCTGATCCAGGTCGCGTACGGACTGCTGCTGCACCACATTGCTGGGGCCTGACAGCCAGGACCTTTCAGGGGTTTGCTTGGCCTGGGTGATGCAGAGTTTCGCCAGCACCGGGTAGCTGCTCTTCTCGCCTGCGGCGTACAGCTCACGGCTCTTGGCCAGGGCGTCGTTCCAGACCACCCGCGCACAGCCAAACGCCTTTGCCAGCGCCATCTGTTGATGGGGATGCGGGTAGAGGCGGTAGCGGTAGCGTTGCTTCATGTCACCACATCGTAGGGGCAAGCGAGCACGTTGGCCAGGACTGAGACTCTCCAGGTGCGCCTGGCTCCCGACGAGCTGGCAAAGCTCCGCACTGCCGCCGCCGCTCGGGGCTGGACCATGGCCCAGTTGCTCCGGGACATGATTCGTCAGCTCCCGGATGAAAAGCCGTCCTGAAGGACAGGGTTTGTATCCCAGAACAGCCACTGATCAGTTGACGCCATTAAGCCGTTGTGCGAAAAGATCACCATCCAGTCGCGGTTGATACTTCAGTCACGGTCGTTTCACCGATTACCACCCCCGCTGCCATGGCTGTGCGCACCGTTATCTCTCCGGCCAAGATCAACCTGCACCTGGAGGTGCTCGGCCTGCGGCCCGACGGCTTCCACGAGTTGGCGATGGTGATGCAAACCATCGACCTGGCCGACAGGCTCACCCTGGCGCCCACCGCCGATGGCCGCATCAGCCTCAGCTGCGATGAACCCTCCCTGCCCACCGATGGCGGCAATTTGATCGTGCGGGCCGCTGAACTGCTCAAGGCCCGCTCCGGCTACAGCGAGCTGGGGGCAGCGATCCAGCTGCAAAAGCGCATCCCCATCGGCGCCGGCCTGGCGGGGGGCTCTAGTAATGGGGCCGCAGCCCTGGTGGGGCTCAATGCCCTCTGGGGGCTGGGCATGTCCCGTCAGAGCCTGCATGACCTGGCCGCCGAGCTGGGCTCAGACATGCCCTTTTGCCTGGAGGGGGGCAGCCAGCTGTGCTTCGGGCGGGGGGAGCGGCTTGAGGCGCTGGCCACCACAGCCTCGGCCCTGCCGGCGGTGTTGCTGATCAAACACCCCGAGGCCAGCGTCAGCACGCCATGGGCCTATGGCCGCTGCCGGGAGCTGCGGGGAGACTTCTACCTGAGCAGCGAAATCGATTTTGAGCAGCGGCGCCAGTCCCTGCGCCAGGGGCGCTTGGTGCAATGCCTCGGCGGCGAGCAGCCCGGGCAGCTGCCACCGCTGCGCAACGATCTGCAGGCGGTGGTGGAACCGGAACTGGCCTGCGTGCGGGAAGGCCTGGCGCTGTTGCGCAGCTCATCGGCGGCCCTGGCCGTGGCGATGAGCGGCTCAGGGCCCAGCATGTTTGCCCTCTACGCCGATCTGGGGCGGGCCCAGGCGGCCAGGGAGGAACTGGCGGAGCGGCTGGCAGCCGGAGGCTTCCAGGCCTGGTGCTGCAGCTGCACCGACAGCGGTGTCAGCCTGGTCTGAATCTGAATCTGAAATGGTGCGCGCCCATGCCTGAGCCCTCCCCCCAGCCCTTGCCAGCCCCTAGCCCCTCCAGTCAGCTGAGCCCTGCAAACCCCCTGAACTCCGGCGCCAGCACCCCTACGCCTCTGGCCTCGCCGGATCAGCCGCCCCGCAAGGGGCCGCTCAGCTTTCTTTCCGGGGCGCTCACCAGCGGCCTGCTCGGCTGGCTCTGCCTGGGGTTGAGCGCCAAGGTGGTGAACCACTACAGCCTGCATCCGCCCGTCTACAGCTCGGCGATTGCCCAGAGCATCGCCACGGCCGTCAAAACCCTGGTGGTGGGCATGACCTTCCTGGCCACCTTTAGCTTTGGCTTCATCGCCCTCGGCCTCAGCCTGGTATTCCTGCGCAGTCTGCTGGCCCTTGTCAAGCCGGGCACTGTCAAGTCGGAAACCGTTAACTCGGGAAGCCTTGAGCCGGAAACTGTCAAAACGGGAACCGGTGAGCCAGAGACCCTCGAGCCTTAACCAGTAAGCCGGTAACCGTTGAACCGGGAGCCGTTAAGCCGGATACCGTTGAACTTGGAGCCGTTAAGCCGGCAATCGCTAACCCAGGGCCCGCCAACGGCGACCCATACTCCTAGCCTCAGCGCATGACACCACACGACCTCGGGCTGTTGATCACCCTGCTGCTGCCGGGGTTGCTGCTCTCCGTTCTGATCCTGTCCACCTTTGCCGCCGGCGGCTAGCGCTTGTCGCTGAAAAGCAGACCCCGGACCAGATTCTGAGATAGGTTGGCCAACACTGAACCAACCTCCACGTGGCAGAGACACTGCTGTTCAATGCCCTGCGGGAGGCCATCGACGAGGAGATGGCCCGCGATCCCTACGTGTGCGTGATGGGGGAGGACGTGGGCCAATACGGCGGCTCCTACAAGGTGACCAAGGACCTCTACGAAAAATACGGCGAGCTGCGGGTACTGGATACCCCGATTGCCGAGAACTCCTTCACCGGCATGGCCGTCGGTGCTGCCATGACCGGCCTGCGGCCGATCGTAGAGGGCATGAACATGGGATTCCTGCTGCTTGCCTTTAACCAAATTTCAAATAATATGGGCATGCTCCGCTATACAAGCGGTGGCAATTACACCATACCTGCGGTTGTGAGAGGTCCTGGCGGCGTGGGCCGTCAGCTGGGGGCTGAGCACAGCCAGCGCCTGGAGGCCTATTTCCACGCCGTGCCCGGCATCAAAATCGTGGCCGTGAGCACACCGACAAATGCCAAGGGCCTGATGAAGGCCGCCATCAGGGACAACAACCCGGTACTATTCTTTGAACACGTCCTTCTTTATAATCTTAGCGAAAATATTCCCGAGGGCGACTATATCTGCGCCCTCGACCAAGCGGAAATAGTGCTTCCAGGCAAAGATGTCACGATTCTAACTTACTCAAGGATGCGCCATCACTGCCTCAAGGCAGTAGAGCAGCTTACTGAAGCCGGCGTGGATGTGGAACTGATTGACCTAGTTAGCCTAAAGCCTTTTGACATGGCCACCATCAGTGCCTCCATCCGCAAGACCCACCGGGTTTTGATTGTAGAAGAGTGCATGAAGACCGGAGGAATTGGCGCCGAATTAATGGCGCTAATTACAGAAAATTGCTTTGATGAACTAGACGTACGGCCCATGCGTCTATCCTCTCAAGATATTCCCACTCCCTATAATGGCGTGCTCGAAAATCTCACCATCATCCAACCAAGCCAGATCGTAGCCGCCGCAAAAGCCCTCAAAGCTGGGCAAGTGTAAGCAGCACCTGCTACCCAATGCTCGGCAAACCGCAAGGAGCATTGGCAATCTGTTGGGATTTTACTTTATGCTCGGCCAAGCGTGACTTGGACAATCACCAGAAAACCGATAAATGTGGCGTCAAGCAATCGATCAAATTATATCGCCTAAAAGCAATGTATAAGGCGACGAAAACTAACAAAATTTCGGAATCAAAAGAATAGCAGTTGTTGCAATGAATAATCGACCAAACACCATAATCGCAAAGGCAATAAACGTGGCAATAAACAATAGCCGAATGAACGATGGATGCGACAAAAGTTACTCAACTATACATCATAGCCGTAAAATCGATAGAGACGGCAACAAAAAACCAACTAAACACCATGCCCTTAAGGTGACAGATATGTCAAATAGTAAATTAATCAAATGACACCTCGAAAAATCCCATGTTTCACTGATCTCATTACGCGAGAGGCGTTGCTACGAATTGACCGAGCCTGGGTCTTAGCAGTCGAATGCACATTTTACGATGCGCAAAGGCGTTAGCCTAATACACATTAATGCGGCAATAAATAGCAAGCCATACATAATAACCGGAAACCAGATAATTACGGAGATAAATAATTTATCAAACAGCATGCCCGAATGAGCTATAGATGCGGCAATGGTTAATCGACCAAAAACAATGGCACGAGAAGCGATAGATCTGCCATAATTGAAGCCTGAATAAGCCAAACATCAATACCGCAAACAAAATAAAAAATAATTAAATAAGCAAAAATCAACAGTAAAGTCATTATTTAGAGACGCTCCCATCTTAGATCCTCATTGCATCATCATTTAATGCTTCTCCATATCTGACTCCTTTTTCGCCCATCCACCCAACCTAGAACTATCCATTAACATCGCTGAAGCACATTTTATTCACTGCATCTTTAATTACTACAACCGGTGAACAGCAACAGCACTAACCTGGTATCATTGGTAGCAGAAAAATCACCCTAGGGCGAAGCGGCACACCCATGGCGCAACTGTTAGCACGGCACCCGTCAGGTCAGCGGTCAGATCAGCTGACACAACTCTTCTGAGCTCGATGGCAAGACAACAAGGATGGGTGGCCCTGATCCTGGCCCTGGCCATCGCATCTGTGGCCCTGTTAATCAGTTTTCCACTTCAGCTCGGCCTTGATCTGCGGGGTGGCAGCCAGCTCACCCTGCAGGTGTTGCCAGCAGGGGCGATCAAGAAGGTGGAAAAAGAACAGCTGGAAGCAGTTAAGGAGGTGCTCGAACGGCGGGTCAACGGCCTCGGTGTGGCTGAATCCACCCTCCAGAGCGTGGGGGAAGACCAGCTGGTGCTGCAGCTTCCCGGTGAACAGGACCCCAGCCGTGCCGCCAAGGTGCTTGGCACCACTGCACTGCTCGAATTTCGGGCCCAAAAGCCCGGCACCGAACAGCAGATGCAGGGATTGCTGAAGCTCAAACGCCAGGCCCAGGCCGTGCTGGGGCAGGCCAGGGCCAAAGCCCAAGCCGCTGCGGACGGCAAGCCAGCTCCGCCGGAAACCAAGCTGCGGGCGGAAGAATTAGCCAAGACACTCCAGGGCCTCGAGATTGCCGTGCCCCCTGGCGCCAGCGAGACAGATCAGTTGCAACTGCTGCTGGATAATGTGAATCGACGCATCGTCGATCTCTACGAGCCGCCTATCCTCACCGGCAAGGATTTGGTGTCGGCTGGACGCCAGCAGCAGCAGGCTGGCATTGCCTGGGATGTCACCTTGGCCTTCAACCGGGAGGGGGGTGAAAAATTTGCCAGCCTCACCAAGTCGATCGCCGGCACTGGCCGCCTGCTAGGCATCGTGCTCGATGGCCGCTCGATCAGCGAGGCCACCGTGGGGGATGAATTCAAACTGGCCGGCATCGCCGGTGGTGCCGCCAGCATCACTGGCAATTTCAGTGCTGAGGAGGCCCGCGATCTAGAGGTGCAACTGCGGGGCGGCTCCCTGCCCCTACCGGTAAAGGTGGTGGAAGTGCGCACCGTTGGCCCTTCCTTGGGGGCTGAAAATATCCGCACCAGCCTGGTGGCCGCCCTTTCGGGTCTGGCCCTGGTGGCCATATTCATGGTGGTCACCTATCGCCTGCCAGGCCTGGTATCCGTACTAGCCCTTAGCCTGTACTCCCTATTCAACCTGGCAATTTATTCACTGATTCCCGTCACTTTATCCCTGCCTGGAATCGCGGGATTCATCCTGTCAATCGGCATGGCAGTAGACGCAAATGTACTCATATTTGAGCGAATTAAAGAAGAGCTGCGTAGTGGCAATACCTTAATTCGCTCGATTGATACCGGTTTCTCTCTGGCCTTCTCCTCGATCCTCGATGGCCACGTCACCGGCTTGATCAGCTGTATAGCCCTCTTCGCTCTCGGTACTGGCTTGGTGAAGGGTTTTGCCGTCACCCTGGCAATTGGTCTGCTGCTCAGCCTGTTCACAGCCCTCACCTGCACCCGCGCCCTGTTGCGCCTGTTGATGAGCTACCCCTCCCTGCGCCGCCAGGTGTATTTCCTCTCCGCCGCCCAGCTCCCCTCCAGCCCCGCCCAATGACTACTGCCCCTGCCCCTGCCGGCGGCCAGGTACTGCCGTCGCCACGCTTTCGAATCAGCCGTCACCGCCTGCTCGCCTGGTGGGGATCTGGCCTGGCCTGTGGTCTCAGCCTGCTGGGCCTGGCCCTCTGCTGGTTCACGCCCAGCATCGCGGCGCCGCTGCGCCCCGGTCTCGATTTCACCGGCGGCAGCCAAATCCAGCTGGAACGCCAATGCAAAGTGGGCGGCTGCAGCCAGATCACGGCGCCGCAAATCCAAGCCCAACTGGCCAAGTTGCGTCTGCCAGACGCCGATGACGGTGGCAAGGCGCCTGGCTTGAGCGGTGGCATCGTGCAGGTACTGGATCAGGGCCATTCGCTGGTGCTACGCCTGCCCGCCTTGGCCCCAAATCAAAGTGCCGCCGTGATCGAGGCGATGCAGGCCCAGGTGGGCCCGCTCAACCCCAGTGGCACAGCCGTCAACACGATTGGTCCCACCCTGGGCAGCCAGCTGTTACAGGGAAGTTTGATCTCTTTGCTGGTGAGCTTTGCGGCGATCTCCCTATACATCAGCCTCCGCTATGATGCAAATTTCGCCTTCTTGGCCCTGGTTTGTTTAGCCCATGATGTACTGATCACCTGTGGGGCATTCGCCTGGCTGGGGCTGTTCTGGGGCGTAGAGGTGGACTCCCTGTTCGCCGTTTCTCTGATCACCGTGGCTGGCTATTCGGTCACCGACACGGTGGTGGTCTTCGATCGGATCAGGGAGCAGAAAACCAGCCTGGGTAAGCTGCCACTACTAGATCAGGTGGATGTGGCGGTGGATGCCACCCTTACCCGCTCGCTCTACACTTCTCTAACCACCTTACTACCGCTGTTGGGCTTGATTTTCTTCGGTGGCTCGAGCTTGTTTTGGTTTGCGGTGGCCCTCACCGTAGGCATCGCCGTGGGCAGTTGGTCCAGCATTGGCGTAGCGCCAACGCTGCTGCCACTGCTGGCGCGGCGCTGATGCTACGCATCTCTGTCTGGCTTGCCTGCTCCCTGTTAGCCCTAGCGGTTTACGACCTGCGCCTGGAACTGCAGTTGCTCGCCGATCACTTCACCCTGACCACCTTCAGAGCAGCGATCAGCAGCCATCCGCTGGCGGTGCTGGTGCTGCTGACAATGCCGCCGCTGCTGCTGCGTCGCAAGCGCTAGCCGGAGTCGGCCCCGACTCCGCAAACACCGCACCAAGGGCATGGACGGCCAGCCCTGGCCTTGTCGTATGACAGCCTCTTCGTATAACAGCCTCTTCGCATAACAGCCTTGTCGGACAACAGCCTTGTCAGACAGAAGCCTGGTCGATCGGCTATGTCACATGCTCGATTACTTCAAACAGTTGGAGCTGCCCGCCCATGGGGCGTTAGCGGATCCTGGCTAAAGCCTCTTACCGCCGCAGCCTGGATGCCGTGCGGTGCT
>DGYA01000123.1:0-753 GCA_002396505.1 Cyanobacteria bacterium UBA5018
GGTCTGCAAAGGGCATATGGCTCTCTGACGATCAATTCTTTCTAGCCGAACACGAACAAGCCAATAATATTAAAGCCAAAGCATCAGCTTTTGGCGCAAAAGTTTCTGACATTATAGGACTTCCTCTTGTTGACCAACTGGCCAAGCTTTCATCGATTCAGCTCGATATAGTACCAGTGGGAGTAGTCCAAGTGAAATCTCTTTTCTACTTGCGGAAACCTCAAATAATTCATTCCCCACTTGGAGTTCAACCAATAGAGCACAAAACCAATCCATGGCTCACCGTTGCCAATTTGACCTACACCGCAATATGGCGTGGGGTAGAACACGAAAAATGTCTTTTTCTGCCAAAGGTCTATGTAAACGAATTAATCGATAGTTCGCCCACCGGAAATCCAGGTAGATTTGATTACAAACTTGACCCCACAAGGGTAGCGGACGTTGTCTACGGCTTCTGGGGAGGCAATAAAAATATGCCGCAGTAAACACGACAAAGTTGACTTGAAGTGCCAGCCTTAAGGCAACCTTTAAGAAAATGAGCGAATCACCAGTTTCATCAAAGTTGCTGGTAGGTATTTTTTTGAGAAAACAACAAAGATCTCGAAGCCATGGATAGCTAGGCCGTATTGCCAACACGCCCTAACCTGATGTACTGAAGATCCGTAGGGGAAAGGTTCGCCGCCCAGGATGTGGACGAACCGTTTGCCCTCGTTGAAGCCGCAGAAACCGTAAGCGTTCAGGGGTCGGGACAGC
>DGYA01000123.1:925-5129 GCA_002396505.1 Cyanobacteria bacterium UBA5018
GGGTCGGGACAGCACGCGGCGAACTTCGTCTCGGCTAAACCCTTGACGGCGTCCTGATTCCTGTTTGCATCTCAGTCAGAGACTGCTTGAGATGGGCATCCCTCCAGCTGGCATTTCTGACGCGAACTGGCTGTCGTGGCCAGTCGAGGCGCATTGCATCGTTAAGACATTTATCAGCCTAATGTTGTTGCCTCACAAGGGGGCATGGCATGTTGCAGGGGTCTGTTGGCAGCAATCAGCCCCAACCTCTGGGCCGCTCAGCCGGCAACGATCACCAACGCCGATGCACTGCATTGGACGCGGCTCGTCGGCGCTACAGGGGGCTGTCTGTTATCTGCAAGCGGCGGCTCCTCGATGAGCTGCAGGAGCTCACCGGGTACCACCGAAAGTCCTTGCTGCGACTGCTAAACCGGCCCGAGACCATGGCCACAGCGGAGCCAGGCGGATCGCTGCAGGAGCCGGACAAGCCGCACCATCGCCGGCGCTATGGCCCGGAGGTGTTGGAGGCACTGGTGCCGCTGTGGGAGGCGAGCGATCGGCTCTGCGGCAAGCGGCTGCAGGCGTTGCTGCCGCTGCTGGTGGAGTCGCTCGAGAGCCACGGGCACCTGTCTCTGGAGCCGGCGGTGAGGGAGTCGGTGCTGGCGATGAGCAGTGCCACGATCGATCGGTTGCTGTCCCCGATCCGCAAGCAGAGCGGAGGCAACGGCTGGCACCGCCCGCCCCGGGCCTACAGCGCCGAACTGCGGCGGGTGCCGGTTCGCACGTTCAAGGGCTGGGCCGACCACAGCGATCCTGGCTGGCTGGAGATCGACCTGGTGGCGCACTGCGGCGGCCGGATGGAGGGACGGTTCCTGTGGACCTTGATGGCCACCGACATTGCCACCAGCTAGAGCGAGAGCCTGCCGATCCTGATGCGTGACGGAGCGATGGTACTCACGGCGCTGCAGTTGATCCGCCGCCAGATGCCGTTCCCTTTGCGGGGGATCGATGCGGACAACGACCCGGTGGTCATGAACCAGTTGATGGAGGCCTGGTGCGACAGTCCCGGCCAGCAGATCGTGCTGACCCAATCGAGGGCGTACAAATCGAACGATCAGGCCTGGGTGGGGCACCCCAGAGAATCCCGGGGCCGATGTCCCAGGGATTCTCTGGGGACCCCGGTGGAGCAGAAGAACGGGATGCTCGTGCGGCGGATGGTGGGGTACCAGCGGCTGATGAGACTGGAGGCCGCCCAGGTGCTATGGAAGCTCTATGGGGCGCTGCGCCTGTTCACAAACCTGTTTCAGCCGTCGTTCAAGCTCAAAAGCAGTGAACGGGACGGCGGCCGGATCAAGCGGCAGCACCACCCGCCGCGCACGCCGCTGCAGCGGCTGCTGGCCACAGGTCAGGTGAGCGAGGAGCGTGCGGATCAGCTGCGGGAGCTGCAGCGGGGAACAGGGCACCGGCCTGGGGCCAGGACCAGCCGTTGCGGATCGCACGCAGGAGAGCCGTTCGCTGGAGGTGTTTCTGGGGGATCTACAGACGCTGTGGCAGTCCAGCCAGCCGCGTCGCCGCAAACCGAGGACGCGAACCGGAAAGCGAACACGGCCCGATCCGTTCGAGGCCGACGTGGCATTGATCGAGGGCTGGCTGCAGGCCGAGCCGCTGCTGGGCTCCGGCGAGCTGATGGAGCGCCTGGTGGCCCACACCCACAGCGCTACAGCGACCGTCAGATGCGCACCTTGCAGCGTCGTCTGCGCAACTACTGGCTGCAGCGGATCGAGCTGGAGATGGCCGAGGCCGGCGAAGTGCAGTTCCATGCCAACGAGCAGGAAGCTGGCGATCCCGGCGGTGCCGTTGGGTTGATGCGGCCGGCCCCCTGGGGCCTGGCGACCTGCCCAGGGCGAGGAGAGCAGGCCAACAACACAGTGGTCAGCAATGTGGCGGCAGCGATCTCTGAGCTGGATAATCGCACCCAGGTTCGTACCGGTCATTCGCGCGAACCTGTGTTCAACCCTTCCCTCAGGACAACGCCACTGCCCAGGGCGATGAGAACCCAGTGTTACCAAGTGACAACCATCGCTGGTAACAAGTTGTTGATGCAAAGCGCCCGGCCAACTTCATTGTCACCGGACAGTTGAGTTTCAGGAAGAGTCAGGCGCTATTGCAGCAGCTGGTGGGGGTGGAGATCAGCTGCAGCACGATCGCAACGATCCGTCGGCGGCTGAGTGCAGCGCTGGAACAGCCCATGCTGCAGGCGATGGCATTCGCCCGCCGGCAGCCGGTGGCATTCGCCCGCCGGCAGCCGGTGGCCTACGTCGTAGACGAAGTCTTGCGCGCAGCGGTTGAAACCGGTGCACCCACCGGCAATGCGGATGGCGGCAATCCCAAGGGCAAGCGCAGCTGGCAGTGGGTCATGTGGTGACTGCCTTGGTCACCGTGTTCCTGCAGGGACTGAGCCGCTCAGCGGCAGCGGCCGTGGAACTGCTGGGCCACGGCTTTGGCGGGGTTGTGGTGAGCGATCGCTTCTGCGCGTACAACCAACTGCCCACCCAGCAGCGTCAGCTGTGCTGGGCCCATCTGATCCGGGATCTGACCGCCATTGCCGAGCGCTCCGGCGCCAGCGCCGCGTTCGGAGCCCAGCTGCTGGAGCTGCAGCAACAGCTGTTTGAGCAGTGGCACCGCTACAAAGGCGGGACGATCAGCTGGCCGGTGTTGCAGCACCATTGCCAGCCGATCCGGCTGGCGTTCGAGGCCACCCTCCAGCGGGTGGTGGAGCTGGGCGCTCAGCGCGGCGAGCGAACGCCATGGGCCAGCACGGTCCGCACCTGCCAGAAGCTCCTGAAGGTGGCCGATGCGTTGTGGACCTTCCTGGAGATCGAGGGAATCGAGCCCACCAACAACGCTGCCGAGCGTGCCCTGCGCCAGTCGATGATTCAGCGCAAGATCAGTCATGGCGTCCAATCACGCCAAGGTGCGATCTGCCGCAGCCAGCTGCTCACCGTCACCCGCAGGCAACAGGGCCGCGATGTCTGGCAGTTTCTGGAGCAGGCCTGGATTGCCCATCACTGCGGCGGGGTGATGCCATCACTGCTGCCGAACCCCTGAGCCTGGCAGCGCACATAACTGTAGGTTCATCGCCAGCGGTGAGCCATCGTGCGAGCAGCGCTCCGGCGGGGCGTCACGCCCCCTGAACGCGTACCTTGCTCTTATGGTAAAATGATTGAACTTGGGTTTGTATCACGCATGAGCGAGGCACCTTCAATGGCTAATCCGTATAAAAACTTACCACCTAGTTCATTTTGGAAAACCGGCGTCGCCTCTGAAAATCCCTACAATATTGAGGGGATTTACAAAAAGAAGTTCTCGATCGCCTCCAATGCAAAGGTCGCAACCGCTGGGTCATGTTTTGCTCAACACATTTCGCATGCTCTTAAAAATAACGGATACCAAGTTTTAGATGTCGAGCCACCACCACCCAATCTACCGCAAGAACTTCACCATAAACACGGATATTCCCTATACAGCGCGCGCTACGGAAACATCTACACCGTTCGCCAGCTACTTCAACTTGCCCAAGAAGCAGCGGGAGAATGGCAAGCGCAAAATATAATTTGGGGAAAAAATGGCAGGTTTTACGATGCGCTGAGACCTAGTATTAATCCAGAGGGCTTTGATTCGGAATCAAAAGTTGTACAACTTCGCAGTCAGCATGTTAAAAGCGTCTATTCTTTATTCCAGGATCTTGACGTTCTCGTATTTACACTTGGCCTGACGGAAGCATGGACACATAAATTTTCAGGAACGGTGTACCCAACAGCTCCTGGCACAATAGCAGGCACGTTTGATCAGGCAAATTTTCAATTACACAACTCCCAATTCCCAGAAATAGTTAAGGATTTCGAAAAGTTTCATGAACTATTGCTACGCATTCGCGATGGGCGGCCCTTTCAAGTTTTGCTTACTGTTTCTCCTGTTCCATTGACGGCAACTGCTGCTCCTTCTCATATTTTGGTGTCGAATACCTATTCAAAATCAACACTGAGGGCGGTTGCCGGGCATCTCCAGGCTCAATATCCAAATATTGACTATTTCCCTTCATTCGAAATTGTCACAAATCCCAGACTACATTCTACTTCATTTGAGGAGAATTTAAGGTCAGTCCGCGGCGAAGCAGTTGAAAATGTGATGAGACATTTCTTTAAAGAACATCCACCCATTGCAT
>DGYA01000002.1:0-694 GCA_002396505.1 Cyanobacteria bacterium UBA5018
CGCCACCAGCGCCGCGGCCCGCAGGCTGGCCTGGGCCGCGGCCGAAAGGCCCTCCACCCCAGAGGCATCGCAGCCCAGCACAGTGCAGAGCGGCTGGCAGGCGCCAGCCTGGTGGGGCGTGGGCGCTGGCTGGGCCGCCTCTGCTGAGGGATCAAAGGCTGGGGGATCAAAAGCTGGCGGATCGCAGCCAGGGTCCGCTGGTGGGGTGAAACCGCTCAGAGCTGCCCAGTCAAGGGGCCCTGATCTTGCTACATACACCCCGCCACCGAGCGCCGCCGCGATGCCCGCCGATTCATCAAATGCCGCCGCCGGCCAGCCCAGCGACCAGGCAAGCCACCAGGCATCCGGCCCGCCGGCCCAGCGGAAGCAGGATCGTCGCCAGCGCATCAGCGATCTGGTGGTTGCATTAATTGGCCAACAGGGGGAGTTGGAATTGCTCGATGGCGGCGGCCAAGTGCCTGCGGCGGGGGCCGATGCGGCCAGCTGGTTAGAGCGCAATCGGCGCTTGATCCAGCGCTACCAGAGCCTGGTGCGCACGGCGGCCACCCTCGATGCCCTGATCGACCAGGAAATAGCAGGGGATTTCTGAAGGATATTGAATCCCCCAGTATTTAATACCCCAGGAATTGCCTGCCGATTATCTCGACTCAGCGCATCACCATGCCCCCGTCCACCTGCAGCACCTGGCCGGTGA
>DGYA01000002.1:887-1113 GCA_002396505.1 Cyanobacteria bacterium UBA5018
ATGTAGGCGGCGGCGGGATCGGCGGCCAGGAAACGCACGGCGCCGGCCACCTCGGCGGGTTGACCCATGCGGCCCAGGGGGATGGCCTTGAGAATCGGTTCCTTGTCGAGGTCTTTAGTCATGTCGCTATCAATAAAACCTGGCGCCACCGCATTAACCGTGATGCCCCGACTGGCGAATTCAGCGGCGGTGCTGCGGGTCAAGCCGATCACGCCGGCCTTGGCGG
>DGYA01000002.1:1370-25447 GCA_002396505.1 Cyanobacteria bacterium UBA5018
GGCCTTGAGCATCGAGCGGCTGACGGCTCGGGTGCAGAGAAACACCCCGGTGAGGTTTAGATCGATCACGCTCTGCCAATCGGCGGTCTTCATGCGCATCAGCAGGCCATCGCGGGTGATGCCGGCATTGTTGACAAGCACATCCAGGCGCCCCTCCCGCTCCAGCACCGCCTTGACCATCGCCTCCACCTGCTGTTCATCGGCCACATTGGCCCGATGGGCCCAGGCCTTACCGCCCGCCGCCTGGATCTCGTTCACCATCGCCTCAGCGGCGTCGGGGGAACTGGCGTAGTTCACCACCAAGGTGGCACCGGCGGCGGCCAGCTCCCGGGCGATCGCGGCGCCAATGCCCCGGCTGGCGCCGGTGACCAGGGCGACCTGGCCGGCAAGGGGGAGGGCGATGGCCATCGACGTTGGGTGGAAAGGATCGGGGGAGCGTAGGTCTGGCCTGTGGCCGCCGCTCGCTCGCCAAAAAATTCCCAGGCGCTAGGAGGGCATGCTGCCCACCTCGCTGAGGGCGGGCCCGAGCAACAAGCCAAATTTGCGCAACTGCTCCTTGCTACCCATCACCACCAGCAGCTGCCCCGGGGCCAGCGGCTCGCTGCCACCGGGGTTGGCAATCAGCCGACTGTCGCTGGGCAGATAGGCCGCCCCGCGGACGCCGCCCTCGCCCTGGCGGCTGCGGTCGGGATTGCGGATCGCCAACACCAGGGCGCCGCTGCGCATTCCCACCTGCAAGTCGGCCAGATTGCTCCCCTCCAGGGCTGCCAATCTGCGGGGGTCGTCGCTGAGCTGAAATTCCTCCACCTCACAGTCTGAGCCGGCCAGCAATTCCATGAAGTTCACCGCCAGGGGCCGCAGGGCCGTGGCGGCCATCGTGCGGCCCCCGGCCACGTAGGGACTGACCACCTGATCGGCGCCCGCCAGGCGCAGCTTGCGTTCGGCCTCGGTGCTGTCGGCCCGGGCGATCAAGCGGCAATCGGAGCGAATACCCCGGGCGCTGAGCACCACGTAGAGATTGGCGGCGTTGTTGGGCAGGGCCGCCACCAGGCTGCGGCAGCGATGGATGCCAGCCTCGATCAGGGTTTCATCCAGGGTGGCATCGGCCATCAGCACCGCCAGGCCCAGTTCTTCCGCCGCATCCCGCCGCTCCACATCCATCTCCACCACCAGCAGCGGCACCCCCTCCCGGCCCAGTTGGGCGGCGATCTCGCGGCCCATGCGGCCGTAGCCGCAGAGAATCACATGGTTGTCCATCGACTGCAGCCAGTGGCGGAAACGGCGCTCCCGCAGGCGTCGGAAGTAGCCGGATTCTGAAAGGCCAATCAATCCCTGCACCGTCAGCTGCACAACGCCGATGCCGCCGATCAGGGAAAGGGCCGTAACCACCCGGCCGGCGCTATTGAGCACCGGGGTGTGGGCATCGCTGAAACCGAGGGTGCTGAGGGTGATCAGCACCATCCAGTAGCAGTCGCCCCAATCCCAGCCATTGGTGATCCGATAGCCCAGGGCGGAGAGGTTGATCACCAGGATCAACCCGAACAGCGGCAATAGCCAGGGCCGACGGTCGCGGGTGGAGGGTGGACGCCGCTGGCGCAGCATCAGCCGAAACCGAGGGCGGCCATCACCGTTTCAACGCTCACTTCACTGAGCGCTTGGCCGGCATTAGCGCAGACCGCATGTAAACCGGACCTGCTGGGCAGCTCGGCGGCCGCACGGCCCAGGGTTACCAGCGGCAGCCCCAGCATCAGGGCCAATTCAATGCTGAGGGGATCGCTGGCCAAAACCACATCGACACTGGCCAGCTGGGCCGCCCGCTGCCGGGGGCTAGCGGGGGCATCGCCGGCGCCGATCTGGGCCAACCGCAGGTCGCCGAGGCGGCCGCGAATCTGCTGGGGCAACTCCAACCAGCGCTGGGCGGGCCAGTCGCCTGGTCCTCCGGCGGGGGCCAACAACAGCAGCGGTCCAGCGCCGGCGGGCAGGGCCTGGGCAGCCTCCTCCAGATCGGCACGACCTAGCTGCAGCCGGAAATCATCGGCCCGCAGCGTTACTCCCACGGGCCGCAGATAGGCCTCCATCGCCTGGGCTGGCCAGCCGGCGCCGGGGTTCACCAGGTCGGTGGCGGAAAAGCCGCCAACCGCCACCCTGGTGGGGATATGGCTCATCGACAGCATCAAATCCACAGCCCGGCCGGCGGCGAGGTTGACGCAAAGCTGGAAGTCGGGCTCGCGCAGCGTGCCCAGCAAATTCGACCAATCAGCCAGGGTGGCGTCTTCAAACTGGAAGGGGATGGCCCGTTGCACGGCCGGATGCAGGCCCCACCAGCCGGTGAGTTTGGGCGCACAGACCACCTGCACCTGGGCTGCCAGTTGCTCGGCCACCGCCGCCACCGCCGCAAACAACTGCAGCTGGCGCGCGGCCGTGCCCGGAATCAGGAACAGGGCACGCATTGCTTTGGCTAAGGCAAGGAGGTCTGATTGTATGGATCGACTCCAGGGCTGGCTGTGCGCCCTGATGCCCCAACTGTTCAGGAGTTGATCTGTCGCCATGCATTTGCTGATCGCCGCCGCCGGCAGCGGCCGCCGCATGGGGGCCAGCGGTAACAAGCTGCTGCTCGACCTGGCCGGCCGGCCAGTGCTGGCCTGGACCTTAGATGCGGTGTTGGCCTGCCCGGCGATTAGCTGGATCGGCATCGTCGGCCAGCCCATCGATGCCGATCCAATCGCCGCGATCATTGCGGCGGCCAAGCCCGATCGCCCCCTGCGCTGGATCCTGGGCGGCGACAGCCGTCAGGAATCGGTGCGCCGCGGGCTGGAGGCCCTACCCGCGGAGGCCAGCGGCGTGCTGATCCACGACGGCGCCCGCTGCTTTGTGGAGGCGGAGCTGTTGCAGCGCTGCGCCAGTGCCGTGCAGGCCGGTAAGGCGGTGATCGCCGCCACGCCAGTTACCGACACGATCAAGCAGGTGGCTGGTGATGGCACCATCACCGCCACGCCAGAGCGCAGTGGCCTCTGGGCAGCCCAGACCCCCCAGGGATTTCCAGTGGCCCAGCTGCGCCAGGCCCATGCCACCGCCAGCGCCGAGGGCTGGACGGTCACCGACGACGCCGCCCTGTTCGAGCGGCTGGGCCTACCGGTGCAGGTGCTGGCAGCGCCGGCAGCGAATATCAAACTGACTACCCGCTTCGATCTAAGCATCGCCGCCGCAGTGATCGCCTCCCGGGGCCAAACCGCATAGAAATAGCTGGCTCGCTTATCGCCCCGCCGGAAGGGGATCCAGCAACTCGAGGCTGCCTGCGTTGGCATCCAGGCGGGCCATCACCCCCAGGGGCAGGGCGGCATTGCCAGCCAGGTGACCCACGGGCAGCCCCGCCAGCACCGGAATGGCCAGATCGGCGCTGCGCTCTCGCAACACCTGCTCCAGGGAGAAGCGCCGACCGGCCGCCAGCTCCTGGGCCGCCTCGGGATCGTCGTCGTCATCACAGCCGCTGAAACTGCCAAAGCCGATGGCGGCCAACTGCTGCAGGGCGCCGCATAAGCGCCAATGGGTGAGCAGCCGCTCGATGCGATAGGGGGCCTCGCCCACGTCTTCCAGGATCAAGATCGCGCCGCGCAGATCGGGCAGATGGCGGCTGCCCAGCAGATGGGTGGCCACGGTGAGGTTGCCCACCAGCAGCGGACCGCTGGCCACGCCCCCCCGCCAGCCCTGGCCCTGCAGCGGGGCCAGGGGTTCGCCGAACAACAGCCGCCGCAGCCGCTCCTGGCTCCAGGCCGGCTCGGCGGCCAAGCTGGTGAGCAGGGGTCCATGTATGGCGCCGCCGCGCCCACTGGCGCACTGGGCCCAGAGCAGGGAGGTGACGTCGGAGAAGCCCAGCAGCCAGCCGGCCGGCAGGGCCTCCAACCGCTCCAATAACCGGGCGGCCCCCCAGCCACCGCGCACGCAGGCCCGCAGGGGCGCATCAGCTTCGAGCAAATCCTGGCGTCGCTGCCAATCCCGGCCGGCCAAGTAGCCCCAATGGCGCTCCAAGGGCGCTGGACCCAAAAGCTGCAGCCCCCAGCTGGCGAGCAGGTCACATCCGGCCCGCAGCCTTTGGCCGGCCCCATCACCGCTGAGGGCCGAACTGGCGGCCACCAGCCGCACGGCATCGCCCTGGCGCAGGGGCGGCGGCAGGGTCAGGGGATAAGCCATCGGCTAGGGAAAGAGCATCGGCTGCGGAAATGCCATCGGCTGCGAAAAGAGCATCGGCTCAGGACATGAGCTCAAGCCTTCTGGTCAAAACATCTGGTCAAATCTTCTATTCGAAAATATCTGCTCAGGCAAGCCACTTAAGAAAGCCGACCAAGCACCAGGGCCAGCAGCATTAGTGCCCCCAGCCACACCTGTTGGCCAAAGTGCCTGGCGTAAATACTGCGGGGCGGCGCCCCTGGCCCTTGGGAAGCCGATAAATGCTGCGAAACAGATAGATCCGGCGAGACCGACATATCCGGCGAAGCCGTTGGTTGATGGGATGCAGATATTTCCGGCGAGACCGATCTATCCGGCGAAGCCGTTGGGGGCGGCGTAGCCGCTGGTAGCGCTGGGCGAGGGCGCTCCCACTGGTGCAACAACCAAACTTGATGCTGCATGCCGGCTGCGGCCACTAGCCAGAGGGGCCAAAAAGCGATGCCAATGCCCTGGCCGATCACCGCCAGGGCCAGGGCCGCCGCCGTGAACCCATAACAAATCGCCACAGCCAAGGGCGCCGCCGCGCCGAGGCTGAGGGCGCTGCTGCGCACCCCCAAGGCCCGGTCGTCGTCGCGGTCGGCCATTGCATAGACGGTGTCAAAACCGAAGCTCCAGCTGACGCTGGCCCACCAACAGAGCAGCAGGGGCCAGCCGCCCGCCATAGAACCGCTGGCGGCAGCCCAGGGGATCAGCACCGCAAACCCCCAGCAGAAGGCAAGCAGCAGCTGGGGATAGGCAAACCAGCGCTTGGCTGAGGGATAGAGCAGCACCGGCGGCAGGGCCGCCAAAGCCAGGCCCAAACACAGGCCCCTAGCGGCGGCCGGCAGCGCCAGGACCACGGCCAGGGCAATGGCCAGGGCCAGCAGCAACACCAGCAGGGCCTCGCCCACGCCGATGCGGCCGTCGGCCAGCGGTCGGCTGCGGGTGCGTTCCACCTGGGGATCGATACGGCGGTCCCAGAGGTCATTGGCCACACAGCCGGCACCGCTCACCGCCAGCCCGCCAAGCAGGATCAAAACGACCAACCAGGGGCTGGGCGCGATGCCATCTACATGCTTGGGGCTGAGCCAGAGGCTCCAGCCGGCGGGGATCAACAAAATCAGCCGGCCGCTGGGCTTATGCCAACGCAACAGCTCACACCAGAGCCCCAGGCGGGCCAAGCCGCGAGCCCCCCAAGGGGCAGGAGGGGCACATGGGGGTTGGGTAGTCAAGGCGGCTAAACGGGGGCTGGTGGATCGTTCGGAGCTCGGGGATCGGCCGTGGATTGGAGATCGAGACTGGATCGAAGATCGGGGCTGGATCGGCAGCTAGATCGCCGGGCCGCGGCTCTGCAGGCGGTGGCAGCTGGGCTGCTGGCAGCTCTGACTGCGGCTCTGACCGCTGCTGGCTGCCCGCGCCTGCCATGGCCCAGATCCCTGCCGGCGCAACTGGGCGCACCCTACCGGTACTGGAGGATGGCAAAGTGGCGCGTCCGTCCCGGTTCGATCCCAGCGGCTCCCGAGCAGATGGCCCAGACTCCAGTTGCCATGGGGGACTTGCCGAAGGGGCAGGCACTCCGTCGGGTTGCCGCGATCGACATCGGCACCAACTCCACCCACCTGGTGATCGCCGAGGTGGATCCGGTGTTGCGCAGCTTCAGCGTGCTGCTCACCGAAAAAGCCACCACAAGGCTGGGGGATCGGGATCCCCACAGCGGCGACCTCAGCCCCGAGGCGATCGAACGGGTGCTGAGCACCCTGCGCCATTGCCGGGACCTGGCCCACAGCTACGGGGTGGAGCAGATCGTCACAGCCGCCACCAGCGCCGTGCGCGAGGCGCCGAACGGCGCTGCATTCCTGGCCGCCCTGCAGGAGCAGTTGCAGCTCACGGTGGATCTGGTCAGCGGTCCGGAGGAGGCCCGACTGATCTACCTGGGGGTGCTGTCGGCGATGACCTTCGGCGAGCAGCCCCACCTGATCCTGGACATCGGCGGTGGTTCCACCGAGCTGATCCTGGCCGACAGCCATGACGCCCGCATTCTCACCAGTACCAGCATCGGGGCGGTGCGGCTGCAGCGGGAGTTCTGCCAGCAGGATCCGCTGCCCGCCTCTCGCACCTCTTTTTTGCGGGCGTATGTCCAGGGGGCGCTGGATCCGGTAGTCAGCCAGGCCAGGGCTGCGCTCAAACCAGGGGAGCGCTGGACGATGGTGGCCACCAGTGGCACCGCCATGGCCCTGGCGGCCCTGGCCGCCGCAGAAGACCCCAAACCGCCCCTGAGACTGCAGGGCTACCGCCTGGATAAGGAGCGCATCGATCAGCTGCTCCAACGCCTGCTGGCGATGACCCCCGAGCAGCGGCGCGGGCTAACGGCGATCAACGATCGCCGGGCTGAAATCATCGTGCCAGGTGCACTGATCCTGCAGACCGCCATGGCGATGCTGGGCGTGCGCGAGCTGGTGGTCTGCGAGCGGGCCCTGCGGGAGGGTCTGATCGTGGACTGGATGCTGCGCAATCAGTTGCTAGGGGATCGTTTCTCCTACCAAAGCACTATCCGTGAGCGCACGGTGCTGCACCTGGCTCGCAGTTTTGGCGTGGATGCTGCCCGGGCAGAACGAGTTTCCCGCCATGCCCTCAGCCTCTACGACCAGAGCCGCGGCCTGCTTCACGACGACGACGGCCGCGGCCGGCAGCTGTTATGGGCTGCGGCTCAATTACATACCTGCGGCAAGAGTATCAACATTTCCGCCTATCACAAGCACACCTGGTATTTGATTCGGCACAGTGAGCTACTCGGCTACTCCCAGATCGAGCATCTGATGCTGGCCGCCATCTCCCGCTATCACCGGCGTAGCCTGCCGAAGAAGCGGCATGAATCCTGGCAGTTGATCGAGGGGCGTGAGGAGCGCCGCACCGTAACAGCCATGGCGTTATTACTGCGTTTAGCAGCTGCTTTGGATCGACGACCGGCTGCGGTGATTGAAACGATCCGACTGCATCGCTCCGACGCAAATCCAGAGCTGGAAATCGAATTGGTAGCCGCCGCCAGCGAGCCGGGAGAACTAGCTGTAGATCTCAGCTTGGAGCGTTGGAGTCTGCGTTCCTGCGGGCCGGTGGTACTGGAGGCCCTGGGGCTCACCCTCAGGGTGCGGGAACCCTGAAGCTGCGCCAGATAACCTGTTCAATCGGACCGAGCTGTTGGGGCTTGGCTTTGCCCAGGCGCACGGTCACCAAATCCGGCCGACCGGAGAGCACCCGCAAACCCTGGCCCAAGGGGAAACTGCGTTCGCCGCTGAAGTTGCCCCGAAACAGCGACTGACCGCCGACGCTCTTCACCTCCAACCAACTCACGCCGCTGGCAACCAGCACCAACTTATCGGTGGCATCCCCTCGGCCAGAGGCCGGAGACTGGACAGCCCCAGAGGCCGGAGGCTGGACAGCCCCAGGGGCAGGGGGCAACTTGACTGGTTGTTCAAGCTCGGCCGCTGGGGCCGGTTTGGTCTGCTTACTGGCCTTGGGGCTGGGGGGAGCTAGCAGCAGCGACTTGAGATCCGGCAGTCGCCAGCCGCCCCGCAGCCCGGCCCCCAGGCCAAGCGCAGCCAGGCCAAGCGCAGCGATACCAAGCAGCAGCGAAGCGGCCCATGGCGGACCAGTTGCACCACTTTGTGGCGCCAATGCCTCTGAAGCAGCACTCCCCTGTCGAGCGCTTGGCAAACCATTCCTGGCGGCGACGAACTGGGGGTTACGGCTTAGGGCCTCAATCAGCGGGTTCACATCCACCTTGAGGGCTCCAGACACGCGCCGGGCTTGGGCGACCACAAATACCGGCTCCGGCAGCCGCTCCCTTGCGCCAGATTCCAGGGCCTCCAGTTGCTCAAGGCCCATATTGAGCCTGGAAGCCAGCTGGGGAAGCGTCAGCCCCTGCGCCTTGCGGGCCGACTGAAGGGCTGTTCCCAGCTCCAGCAACTCAGGGATGCTCGTCGTGTAGGGAGGAAGGGGGGCGGGATCGGCCAAAAAAAAGTGGCCGTCACCCGACGACCGCGAAGCTGGCTAAATTGTCACCCGGATTCAGCCCAACTGAACGCTTCCTCGGCCCAACAACTGGATATTAAGGCGCCCAGTGCGGTTTCTAAAATCCAGACGGGTTAGCGACAATGCAAGACCTACCTAAACATGGCCTTAGCCGGCGATCGCCCTCCTCTGCCAGGAAAGTTGACGCCTCCCTGAAAAAACCAAGCAGACCCTGGCAAACCCGAACCAAGATCCATGGAGCCCCGATGCCGCAGGGGTCCCAAGACATGCACTGTCGCCCAAATTGCGAACTTCCACAAACCCCTAATTCAGCAAGCCAAATTCAGCCAAACAAACAAAGCAAAAGGAAGCATCACCGCCAAACGAATAAAGCCAAATGAGACATCACTGCCCCAATTTTACCTAGTCAATTCCACCCAGCTACATTCATGCGACGAATTGCATCTAAACTGAAGCTAGAGGCAATTCCAAAATGGGCGATACTGGATTCGAACCAGTGACCCCTTCCGTGTGAAGGAAGTGCGCTACCGCTGTGCTAATCGCCCGCACCCCCAAATCTTAAAACACGGCCGGCCTGCTCCCCGGCCATCGCCAAGCGAAAGCGCTCGCCTGGGAGTCAACCAAGCCAGCGGCCTCGGCACCAGGTCCCCGGTCAGGCCTGCGGTCAGGGAGAATTGGCCTTTGCCCCACCCCGGCCAGCCCCTTGAGCGCAGCGCCTGAAGCCGCCAACCCCCGCAGCGATTCCACCGGCCAGGCGACCGCCTCCAGCGGCGACAGCCCCAAAACCGCCCCAGCCCCGATCGATACCGAGCTGCTGGACGTGCTGGTGGTGGGCGGTGGGGTCTGCGGCACCGCCCTGCTGTTCGAGCTGGCCCGCTATACCGATCTGGGCCGCATCGCCCTGGTGGAGCGCTATGACCAGCTGGCCCTGGTGAACTCCAAGGCCACCAACAACAGCCAGACGATCCACTGCGGCGACATCGAGACCAACTACACGCTCGAAAAGGCGCTGCGGGTGAAGCGCACCGCTGAGATGATCGTGCATTACGCCGAATTGCTGGATTCGGCCAGCCGCGAGCGCTGTGTGTTTCGCACACCCAAGATGGTGCTGGCGGTGGGGGACAAAGAATGCGCTGTATTGCGGGAGCGCTTTGAACGCTTCTCCCCCCACTTCCCAGCCATGGAACTGCTGGAGAAGCATCAAATAGCTGAGTGGGAACCGGCGGTAGCGCTGGATAGGGGCCAGCTGCGGTCTGAACAATTGCTGGCCATCGGCATTCGCCGCACCTATACGGCCGTGGACTATGGCCAGCTCTCCGAGTCGTTCCTGCAGCAGGCCCAAGCCGCCATCAGCGCCGCCACCGCTGTTGAGCAGCCGCCCAGCGAGCAGCGCCGCCTAGATCTATACCTGGGTACCACGGTGGAGCGGATCCAGCCGGAGGGGGAGCTATTTCGGGTGACCCTGGCGCCAACACCGGGCTGTAAGGGTGGCTCTGGCCAACCAAGCCAGTTGTTAGTTCGCCATGTGGTGGTTAATGCCGGCGCCCACAGCCTGCTGATGGCCCAGCGCATGGGCTTTGGGCTGGAATATTCCTGCCTGCCGGTGGCCGGCAGCTTCTACTTCACGCCCGATCTACTCCGGGGCAAGGTGTACACGGTACAAAACGACAAGCTGCCCTTTGCCGCAATCCACGGCGACCCAGATGTGGGCGCCGCCGGCAAGACCCGCTTTGGCCCCACAGCCCTACTACTGCCGATGCTTGAGCGCTATAAACCCGCTTCATTCTGGCAATTTTTACAGGTATTACGACTAGATCGGGCAGTATTTTCTGTGTTGTGGCAGCTGTTTCGCATTGCTGACATCCGCAACTACATCCTGAAAAATATTCTTTTCGAGCTGCCCTGGTTGCGCCGTTGGCTGTTCCTGGCCGATGCCCGCAAAATTGTACCCGGCATGACCATTGAGCAACTGAGCTTTGCCGAGGGCTATGGCGGCGTTAGGCCCCAACTGATCGACAAGCGGCAGCGCAAGCTGATCCTCGGAGAAGCCAGCATCGAGGCCATGCCGGGTCTGGTGTTCAATGTCACCCCCTCCCCGGGGGGCACCTGCTGCCTGGGCAATGCCCACCGCGACCTGGAGGCGATCGTGAAGCGCTTGGGCTGTGGCTTCGATCGCAGCGGCCTGGAGCGAGAGCTATATGGCGAAAATGAATAAAATGACGAAACAGACCTAAATACGGCGAGGCAAGATATGCGGCCTAAATACGGCGAAACTAAATTAGATGCCGCCGCGAAACAGGTGGTTGTGGCTGGCTGAATAAAGCTTGGAGCGGGCCTCCTGGGGCGGCGCCAGCGCAGGGCTCACCACATAAAGAGTGGTGCGCACCAGGCCGCGCTGCTCGCTCACCTGGGCCATGGCGCTCAGCGGCACCACCGTGAGCCATTGATCGGGCCAGCTGACCCGATAACCGATCGCCACCGGGGTGTCGGCCGGATAGTGCCGCAGCAATTCCTCCTGCACCTCGGCCACATGGCGGGCGCTGAGATAGAGGCACAGGGAGGCGCGCAGGGCGGCCAGCCTGGCCAGGGATTCGCTTTCCGGCACGCCGGTGCGACCGCCGGCCCGACTGAGCACGATCGTCTGCACCAGGCCCGGGATGGTCAGTTCGCTGCCTAGAGAGGCCGCCGTGGCCTGGTAGGCGCTGATGCCAGGCACCACCTCCACTGGGATCTCGGCATCGGCCAGCCGGCAGATCTGCTCGGCCAGGGCCCCGTAGAGGCAGGGATCGCCGTCATGCAGCCGCACCACCCGCTTGCCGGAGCGGGCCCGCTCCACCACGGCGGCGATCACCTCTTCCAGGGTGAGGGTGCTGGTGCGAATCCTTTCGCAAGTGGTGGGGGCCAGGGCGGAGATCTGGGGATTCACCAGCGAATCGGTCCAAACCAGCACCTCCGCCTGCTCGATCGCCCGAGCGGCGCGCAGGGTGAGCAGATCGGGGGCGCCGGGACCGGCCCCGACAATCCAAACGGGTTGGCTGGACATCAGGCCTCCTTGGCGCTGGGATCGGGTAGGGGTCGGCGCTTGCCATAGAGCCACCACAGCCCCAGGGCGCCGAGGCCGATCAGCAGCAAACTGACCAGCTGGGCCATGCGCAGGCCCCCGGCACAGAAGGGGGGTACAGCAAATAGACAGAGGGGATCGAGGCGCAAGCCCTCAATCCACAACCGACCGCTGCTGTAGGCCATCAGGTAAACGCAACTCAAGGCCCCAGCCGGCAGCTGCAGGCGACCGCGGCGAGCGCTGCGCAGCAGCTGCAGCAACAGCAGGCAAACACCCAGATTCCAGAGCGATTCGTATAGGAAGGTTGGGTGAAAACCAGAGGCAAATAGAAATTCGGCGGGTCGATTGGCCACCGGAATCGCCAACTTCCAGGGCAGGTCTGTGGGTAGCCCGAAGGCCTCGGAGTTAAAGAAGTTGCCCCAGCGGCCAATCGCCTGGCCTAGGGCCACCGCCGGCACCAGCACGTCGAGCAGAGGCCAAAAGGGCTGGCGGCGCCAGCGGCAGTAGAGGATCGTCACCAGGCTGCCACCGATCAGGGCGCCGTGGATGGCGATACCACCGCGCCAGATGGCAAAAATGTCGCCCCAATTGCCGGCGTACTGGCGCCACTCCAGCGCTACGTAATAGCTGCGGGCGCCGATTACGGCACCCAGCACCAATAGCGGCAGCAGGTCGGCGATCACTGCGGGATCAATGCCCCGGGTGCGCCCCAATCTGGTGGCCAGGATCAACCCCAGCAGCACCGCCAGGGCAATCAGCAGGCCATACCAGCGCAAGGCAATGGGGCCCAACTGGAATACCAGGGGCCCCGGAGAGGTGAACACCAAAAACGGCATCAGGCCGGCGATGAAGAGTTAAGCGAGGGGACCAGAGGGCTGGAAATCAGATACCTTCGGCGGCCTGCACCTTCTCCACCTGACGCTTCTTGAGCACCAGCAGGATCTGGGCCATGGCGATGGCGGCAAAGAAAGCCAACATCCCGTAGATGCGCACAGGATTTTGAAGCACCACTTCAGCATCCAGCTGACCAAAACCACCCACATTTGGATCGTTGGTGAGCGGAGCGCCGGCGGCAACGCTGTCGCCCACTGCCACGATCAAACTGGGACCGGCCGGCACGGTGTCGGTGACGCTGCTGCCATCGGCGCCAGTGATGGTGACCTGGGTGGCGCCGTTCTCGCCGGCATCGATCGCGGCGATGCTGCCAGCGACAGAAGCGTTGAACACGCCGTTGTTGCTCTTCTCACCGGTGGGATACACCTGGCCGCGGCCGCGGTTACCGCCCACGTGCAACTGATACTTGCCGAAGTGGATCGAGCTGTCGCTGGCCGGATCAGGGGAGAGGATCGGGAAGACGATCTCCTGGTGCTGGTCGCCCGAGATGGGGCCCACCAACAGGATGTTCGGCTGCTCCTCGGAGTACTGGGAGTAGTAGACCCCGGCGGTCTCCTGCTTGAGCTCCTCGCTGAGGCGCTCCTGGGGGGCGAGCTTGAAGCCGTCGGGCAACATCACCACCGCCCCCACGTTCAAGCCCACGAGGCTGCCGTCACCGGCCAGTTCCTGCACGGAGGTGTCGTAAGGAATCTCAACAACCGCCTTGAACACGGTGTCGGGGAAGACCGCCTGGGGCACTTCCACCCGGGTGGGCATCTTGGCCAGGTGGCAGTTGGCGCAGACAATCTTGCCGGTGGCTTCCCGCGGTGAGGCGTAGTTCTGCTGGGCCCAGAACGGGTAGGCCCAGCTTGGGGAAGCGCCGGCCAGCATCACGGTGATGCCGAGCAGGGAGCCGAGCAGTAAGGAGAGGGAGCGACGCATCAGGGAAGGGCAGGCGACGGAGCTAAGGGGGGAGCTTGATAAACAAAAGAGCTTGCTGGACAGCAGAGATCAGCCCCACCAGGGCTTTTCGCCGGTGCGGAAATCGGTTTCAGACCACTGGCTCAAAAACACGGTGTCGTTATCAACCGTCACGTGGGCCAGGGCGAGGGAGAGAGGCGCCGGACCGCGCACCACCTTGCCGTTGGCGTCGTACTGGGAACCGTGGCAGGGGCACATGAATTTATTGGCGCCGCTGTTCCAGGGCACCACGCAGCCCAGGTGGGTGCAGATGGCGTTGATGCCGAAGTTGCCGATGGCCTGGTCGCCCTCGACAAGCAGGTAGGTGGGATCGCCCTTGAGACCCTGCACCAAGCTGCGATCACCCTCCTTGTGGGTAGCCAGCCAGCCGCTGGCGGTAACGGTGTTGCCCAGCTCGTCCTTGGCGCTGCTGCCGCCACCACCGCCCGCCGCCCGGGGCGGGATGAAGTAGTTGGCAACTGGATAGAGGGCCCCTAGGGCCACCCCGGTGACCGAGCCAAAGGTCAACAAATTCATGAACTGCCGACGACCCATTCCGGGCACATCACCACTTGAAGCGCTCGCTGGAAACTGGGTCATACGGTGCGGGCGGAGAAGCCACTGCTGCGTGGCGCCACATTAAAACCTGCCCTTCCCGCCCTGGGGCCCGGTGGCGCCGCTGCCGGCGGGCCTGCAACATGCTGTTGTCCAGCTGGTTTGCCTTGATCTCCGCCGGCTCCGATTGCCCAGCACCGCCGCTTACAGCGGCAGAAGTACTGGCCTTGCTGCGCCAGCGCTGGCGCGCCTCCTACGACCTGCAGCTGGTGCAGCGCAGTCGCCGCCTCTACCTGCAGGTGATGTGGGCCTACCTGGAGCAGCAGTCCTTCCCGCTCTCCGCCGAGGCCTACAACGCCAAATTGGAGCAGCTGGTGGCGCTGCTCAACGAACTGGGGGTGGCCGATCAGGTGCGCAACTGGCTGACCACCACCAGCGACAAACCCAGGCTGGGCAAGGCGATGGGCCTGGCCCTGGCCTTGCCCCCCGACCGGGCCAGCGAGTTTCTGCTCTAGCGACAAAGACGACCCGGGCCTCAGCCTGCGGCTGGGCTTATGCGCCAGAAGAAATCAGTCTGCGGCGCGGATCTGTCTGCAGCGGGGATCTGTCTGCAGCGGGTCTCAGTCTGCAGCGGGTCTCAGGCGTTCGGCCAGGGACACCAGCACCAGGCCCACCAGATAGAGGGCCATGATCGCTCCGGCCAACAGCAACATCGTGACCGGATCGGTGGAGGGGGTGATCACAGCGCTAGCAACTGCAGCACTCAGCAGCACCCAGCGCCAGGCAGCCCCCATGGTGCTGGCCCGGATCAGGCCCAGGGCGCCAAGAATCAGCTGCAACACCGGCAGCTGAAAGCTCAAGGCGGTGGCCACCATCAGCAACAGCACAAAATCCAAATAGCGCTCGATCGACCACATCGGCTCGACCACGTCGGCGCCATAGCTGACCAAAAAGTTCAGGGCAGCTGGCACCAGGGCCCACCAGGCGAACACCAGCCCCCCGGCGAACAGCAGAGCAGAAGCGGCGACCGCCGGGGCCACCAGCCGCCGCTCCTGGCGGCTGAGGCCGGGCAACACAAAGGCCAAGGCCTCGTAAAGCATGTAGGGAAGCGCCAGGGTGAGGCCCCCATAGCCCGCCACCTTCAAAGAAACAAACAAAAACTCTCCCGGCGCCAGCTGCAGAAAGCGAATTTCACCGGCGGGCAGCTCCAGCAGCCGCACCAGCGGTCGCACGAACGCCAGGCAGGCCGCCGCCGCCAACACCAGGGCCAGCAGGCTGCGCAGGATGCGCCGCCGCAGCTCCTCCAGGTGCTCCACCAGGGTCATCTCCACCTCGCCCGGGAAGCTGTCTGGGTCGGCAGGGCCGGTTTGCCGCGGCGGCTTTGGCGCCAGGGCCACCTGTGGATCGGCAGGGGTTGAGCGCTCGTCTGTGGATGCGGCTGGGGTAATCGCCTGAACGGTTGGCTGGAAAGACTCGGGAATGGTCATGGCCCCGACGCAGGCTTGAGGCTAGGCACCGAGGCCAGCAGGGCGTCCGCCCGCTGCGGTCGGCCCCAGAGGACGCTGCCGCCCCGATGACTGACCGTGCCTGGCACGGCGGCGGGGATGCGCTGGAGGTCATCGGTGGGCACCATCACCACCGGCACGCGGCTGTTGCCCCGGCCGCGGCTGAAGTGGGCCGCCAGATCGGCCGCCCACTGCAGGTCCGCGTCGGATGCCACCTGGGCTGAGCTTTTCAGCACCACGTGGCTGCCAGGCAGCTCCTGGGCGTGGAACCAGAGATCGCCGCGGCGGGCCTGGCGCAGGCTGATCCATTCATTTTGGCGATGGTTGCGGCCCACTTGCAGCACCAGACCATCCGGGGTTTGCAGTTCCAGCGGCCGGGGGACGCCGCGCTGCTCCCTGCGGCTGCCAGCCCCGGGCGCCTGGCGGCGCCCCAAGCCCAGCAATGCGGTGCTGTCCTGGGCGAGCCCCTGCAACTGCTCCAGATCGTCGGCCTGCTCCAGGTAGATGAGGCTGGCCTCGATGGCCTCCTGCCGCTGCCGGTGCAACTCCAGCCGCTCCTCGATGGCCGCTACGGCGCGGCGCAACTTGCGAGCGCGCTTGTAGAGCGCCTGGGCCGAGTCGATGCAGGCGCGGCTGGGCTGCCGCTGGCTGAGCAGCTGATCGGCCTGAGTTTGTAAATCCTGGCTGCCCCGGGTGGCCGCCAACAGCCCCTGCTGTTCGCTGGCCTGGTGGCCTTCCCGCTCGGCGGCCTGCTCCAGGCGATGCCGCAACTGTTGGCGCTGCTGTTCCAACCGGCGGCTATCAAGCCTCAGCTGGTAGTAGTGAGCGATCGCCTGATTGAGCGGCCAAACCGTTCCCCTGGCAGCCACCGCAGCACTCCAAACTGCCTCTGCCTCAGGCCCCGGCCCCGGCCCTTGCGGGTGAACGCCTTGAGCTGCCTGGCCATCGCTGCTGGGGCCATCGCTGCTGGGGCCACCGCTGGCCAAGACCGCCGACCAGCAGCGGTAGCCAGGGCCCTGGGGCTGCCAGCGGAAGCGCTCGGCAGCCACCGCCTCCAACCAGTGGCGCCAGTTCCGCCAGAGCAGCTGCCACTGGTCATCGCTCAACGCCCCCACCGGCAACTGCTGCCAATCGGCGGGCAGCAGTTGAGCCACCAGCGCTGGACTGACCCCCTGATAGGCCCCCAGCAGGGCCTGGGCCAGGGGCAGGGGCAGCAGGCTGAGCCGCCGCCGCCAACTGGCGGCGCTCTCCTCCAGCCGGGGTGGCTCGCCAGCCAGGGGGGGAGGATTTATGTAGTCGTCGCCGGTGCCGATCGGCCGCAGCCTGGATTGTTGCGAGCGCACCTGGCGGGCCAGGGCGATCACCCGCCGCTGGCCATCGAGCAGCAACAGGTTGCTGTGGCGGCCCATCAGTTCGGCCACCAGCCAACGCTCGGGTGGTTCGGCTGGCCGCCGCGCGAAGGCCAGCTTCACCACCCGCTCCCAACCCGGCTGCTCGATCGCCACCAGGGCCAGACCGCGCAGACCATGCTGCAACTGCTGGGCCAAGGTGCTGCCATCGCCCTGGCGCGGGGGCGCATCGATGCGATGCAGCCGAGCTGCGTCGGGCTGCCAGCTCAGCTCCAGCCAATGGATGCCAGTGAGGCTGCGCAGGCCCAGCTGGATCGCCTGGGGATCGGGCTGCTGGGCCTTCTCAAAGCGACTGGGCAGCAAATTGGAACGCCATTCCGCCAGTACCGCCTTGAGGCTGGTGACATCCAGTTGCTGCAGGCCGGGCTGCTGGGGCTGCCGGCTGGCCATGGCGCTGGGGAGGATTGGGTCCAGTGGCTTTCTACTGTGCAGTGCTGCCTGCCGCTATGCCATGGCCCCCGGGCGCCTCACCGTGATCACCGGCCCCAGCGGGGTGGGCAAGGGCACCCTGGTGGCCCGCTTGCTGGCCAAACACCCCAGCATCTGGCTGTCGGTGTCGGCCACCACCCGGGCGCCGCGCCAGGGCGAGCTGCCAGGCCAGAGCTACTTCTTCTTGAACCGCGAGCAGTTTGAGCTGCAGGTGGCCGAAGCGGGCTTTCTGGAATGGGCCGAATTTGCCGGCAATCTCTATGGCACCCCGCGCAATGCCGTGGAAGAGCAGTTAGCCGCCGGGCGGCCAGTGTTGCTGGAAATCGAATTGGAGGGGGCACGACAGGTGCGCCGCAGCTTCCCAGCTGGCTTCCAAGTGTTTGTGCGCCCCCCCAGTTTCGCCGAGCTGGAGCGACGCATCCGCAGCCGCGGCACCGATAGCGAGGAGGCGATCGGCCGACGGCTGCAGCGGGCCCAGGTGGAACTGGCTGCGGCCGAGGAATTTGACGCAATCCTGGTGAATGATGATCTCGATCAAGCCCTGGCGGCATTAGAAGCGCAGATGGGCCTAATCAGCTGAGGGCAGCTTTGCTGCGATTTGCAGCTGTGATTGGGCGCTTTCAATAATGGGCGCCTCGAAAATCACCCCACCACTCGCCAGATCGAGGGGTAGGTCAGTCGCCGGAACGTTTCGCGCGGCGCGGCGACGTTTATGGCCCAGCAGATATCTATTGACAACATAAAAAGCGGCCCCCAAGGGAGCCGCCAATCAAAATCTATTAAACTACCGATTAAAGCCTACAAACTAAAACCCTTTAATCAAAGGGGGTGGAAGAGCAGGTCGGGGAAGAAGCGGTTGAACTCAATCAAGATGCCAGCGGTGAGGGTGAACCAGACGGCTGCAAAAACCGGGGCGGTGGTGAGGAATTTTTTCATGGCTGTTAAAGGCTGAACGACGATAAAAAAGTCACAGAAAAAGCGAAGGCTGGATTTAGTTTGATTCTGGCTAACCCCAGCCTGCCGGGATCAGCAATAACCTGGCAAATCCAATCCCTAGGCGAATCTCAGCTGCTCTCAGCTGCGAATCTCAGCGAGGCGAGACAGTCACTTTCGAATCGGATTCCACCAGCTGACCGCCGGTGAATTCCTTGAAAGCAGCCAAGGGCCAGGAGGCGGCGCCCAGGGTGCTCTTGAAGGCCAGGCCAAGATCGATCTGGATTTCCTTCATGTTGGCGTCCTTGTCGTTGCGGATCGCCTGCAGATAGCTACGACCAGCCCAGCCAATGGTGCCGGCGATGTAGAGGAAAGCGATGCCGGGGATGATGAAATCACCGGCGTGGCTCCAGCGGCCGTCGACGATCAGGTGGGGCAGGCCATCGGTGCCGCAGAGGGCCTGGCTATACATGTCAAAGCGAGCCTTGGCCTGGTCGGTTTTGGCAGCGGCGGCCCGTTGCTGGAAACGGGCGCTTTCAGAGCAGGGGGTGAGGCCGCCTACATCTGCCTGGGCTCCGGAAGCAAATCCGAAGAGCAGGAATGCGGAGAGAACGACGGCAAAGAGACGGCGCATCGGGGTCGGGCCCGCAAAGGAGCAGGATGTCTTGTCGGACACTAGGTGAGGCGGTGCAAACCGATGCCCACGGTGCTAGCCCTCGAAACAAGTTGTGACGAGTCGGCTGCGGCAATCGTCAGCGATCGGCGCGTGCTGGCCAGTGCCGTGGCCTCCCAGGTGGAGGAGCACGCCCGCTGGGGTGGCGTGGTGCCGGAGATCGCCTCGCGCCGCCATGTGGAGGCCCTGCCGCTGCTGATCGAGCGGGTATGCGCCGAAAGCGGCCTGTCCCTTTCAGCCGTCGATGCGGTGGCCGCCACGGTGGCGCCGGGGCTGCTGGGGGCCTTGCTGGTGGCCTCGGTCACCGGTCGCACCCTGGCGCGACTGCACAACAAGCCGTTCCTGGGGGTGCACCACCTGGAGGGCCATCTCTGCTCGGTGCAGCTGGGGGAGCCCCTGCCAGCGGGTCCGTACCTGGTGCTGCTGGTGAGCGGTGGCCACACCGAGTTGATTCGGGTGGATGGTCCTGGCCAATACCGGCGTTTGGGCCGCAGCCATGACGATGCCGCCGGCGAGGCCTTCGACAAGGTGGCGCGGCTGCTGGGCCTGGGCTATCCGGGCGGTCCGGCGATCCAGGCCGCCGCCGCCGCCGGGAATGCCAGCCGCTTTGAGCTGCCCAAGGGCCGGGTCTCGCGGCCGGAGGGGGGCTTCCACCCCTACGACTTCAGCTTCAGTGGCCTGAAGACCGCCATGCTCCGCCAGGTGCGGGCCCTGGAGGGGGAGGCCAGCCTGCCGGTGGCCGATCTAGCGGCCAGCTTCGAGCGGGTGGTGGCGGAGGTGTTGGTGGAACGCAGCTGCCGCTGCGCCGCCGACCAGGGCCTGGGCACCCTGGTGCTGGTGGGAGGAGTGGCCGCCAACCGGCGCCTCAGACAGCTGCTGGAACGGCGTTGCGGGGCCCTCGGCCTGCAGTGGCGGGTGGCACCGCTGGCCTACTGCACAGACAATGCGGCGATGATCGGCGTAGCGGCGGCCGAACGACTGGCCCAGGGCCATTGCAGCCCAGGCGATCTGGGGGTGGCGGCACGCTTGCCCCTGGCCGAGGCGGAGGGTCTTTATCAAACGCCCGCCCTTTTTTAAGCCTAGGCTGAATGCATAAAAAATATCTGCGACGGTGCCATGAATGCCCCCTCCAGCGAAGGCCTGGTTGCCGCCTCCCTGCAGGCAGAGCCCCTAGCTAACGCTGCTGAGGGCATTGCCAGCCCAGCTGCAGCTGGCGGGGCCGATCCAGCCACAGCCAGCTCGGATTCAGAGCCGGTGAGTGCGGCGGAACTTAATTCTTGGCGGCGCGGCTTTACGCCCCAGGCGGAAATCTGGAACGGCCGGCTGGCCATGGTGGGGCTATCGGTGGGCCTAACCCTGTTGCTGCTGGGCCGCCTCTGGGCCGGCTGAGCTGGCTCAGCGCCAAAAAATGCCGCTCGGGATGGCCTGGTCATGGCCAGGGAAATCCGCTGGCAGCATCCCTAGGATCCGCCCAGCTGGACCCCGGCCGTGGCGAATCCCCTGGTGACGATCGTGCTGGGCACCAGGCCCGAGGCGATCAAACTGGCGCCGGTGATCAGAGCCTTCCAACAGGCCACCGATTTCCGCACACGGGTGGTGCTCACGGGCCAGCACCGGGAGATGGTGAGCCAGGTGATGGACCTGTTCGGCATACGTGCCGACTGCGATCTGGCCCTGATGGCCCCGAAGCAAACCCTCACTCATGTGACCTGCGGGGCCCTGGCTGGGCTGGAGCGGGAATTTGCCGACCATCGACCGGAGCTGGTGTTGGTGCAGGGCGACACCAGCACCGCCTTCGCCTCGGCCCTGGCGGCCTTCTACGCCCAGATCCCCGTGGGCCATGTGGAGGCCGGTCTGCGCACCGACAACCTGTTCGACCCCTTCCCCGAGGAGGCCAACCGCCGCCTGATCTCCCAGCTGGCCCTGCTCCACTTCGCCCCCACGCCGGTGGCGGCGGCCAACTGCCGGGCTTCCGGTGTGATCGGCGAGGTGCTCACCACCGGCAACACAGTTATTGATGCACTGCTGCTGATGGCCGAACAGGCCCCGGCCTACGCCCTGCCCGGTTTGGATTGGCAGCGGCAGCGGGTGATCCTGGCCACGGTGCACAGACGCGAAAACTGGGGTGAGCGCCTCAGCGCCATCGGCAATGGCTTCCTGGAGCTGCTGGAACGGTTCCCCGATCTGGCGCTGCTGCTGCCGCTGCACCGCAACCCCACCGTGCGCGAACCGCTGCAGGCGATGCTCGGATCCCATCCGCGCGCCTTCCTCACCGAGCCGCTCGACTACGACCAATTGGTGGCCGCCATGCGGGGCGCCACCCTGGTGCTCACCGATTCCGGCGGCCTGCAGGAGGAGGCCCCGGCCCTGGGCAAGCCAGTGCTGGTGCTGCGCCGCACCACCGAACGACCGGAAGCGGTCAGCGCCGGCACCGCCAAGCTGATCGGCACGGCCAGCGCCGATATCGTCGCCGAGGCCAGCAGGCTGCTCACCGATCCGGCGGCCTACGAGGCGATGGCCAGGGCCCATAACCCCTTCGGCGATGGCCAGGCCAGCGGCAGGATCGTGGCGGCCTGCCGCAAGTTCCTGGCCGCCAGAGTTGGGGAAGCAGACTCCTAGGGGTGGCTGGTGATTGCCAGTAAGCAAGTGCCGGTTGGCTAGCTGCGCTTCTTGGCCCAGGGGGGCAGGTCGATGAAGATGCGGGTGCCGGCCTCAAGGCCGGAGAGGATCTGGGTGTTGCGGCCCGCGCTCACCCCCAGTTCCACGGGCTGAAAGCGGGGCCGATCGTTGGAGTCCACCAGCAGCACGCCGGGCTTGCCCTGTTCGGTGACCACGGCCACGGTGGGCACCAGGGTGTCGGCGCGCAGGGCCCCGGTCTGGAAATCCACGTCGGCGGTCATACCGATCCGCAGTAAAGGCACCTCGTCGACAAAGCGCAAAACCACGTCAAAAGAGGTGACGTTGTTCAGCTTCACCGCCCGCGGCGCAATCCGCTTGACGCGAGCCGCGAAACGTTGATCCGGGAAGGAATCCACCCGCACCTTGGCCAATTGGCCCAAGCTGATCCGGCCGATGTCGCTCTCGGGCACCTTGGCCACCACCTCCAGCCCCTGCACCAGCTCCACGATCGAGGAGCTGGTGGCACCGGCGTTGGCCGAGGCGGTGGTGGTGGGGGTGACAAACGAACCTGGATCGGTGAACCGCTGGCTGATCACGCCGCTGAAGGGGGCGCGCACGATCAATTCGCTGCGCTCTACCTGGCGCTGCTGCAGCCGCTCGCGGGCCGCCTCCATGGCGGCTCGATCGGCCTGGTAGGCACTCAGGGCCCGGTTGTAGTCATCGGCGCTGATCGCTTTGCTTTCAAACAGCTGGCGACGCCTCTGCCATTCGCTGCGAGTGCGCTCCAACTGGGCCGTCGCCACCCGCAGGTTGAACTGGAATTCAGCGATGCGATCGTCCAGATCGCCGCTATCCATGCGGGCCAAGGGCTGGCCGCGCACTACCCGGTCCCCCTCCTCAACTTCGAGATCCAGCAACACTCCCTGGCGCTTGGGGCTCACATTCACCCGCTGCACGGCGGCCAGTTCCCCCGTGGCCGTTACCACCCCGGGCAGGGTGCCGGATTCGGCCACCACCGTGTACTTAGCCAGATTGCGGGCTCCCCGGGCCTGCTGGCGCTGCCAGAGGCCAAAGCCAACGGCCAGCAACAGCAGCGCGGCCGCCGCCCAAAGGCGACGACGCCGCCACAGGGGGCGCTGCAGGGGAGGAGTAGCCAAGGGGATGGCGGAGGGCTGACTGGGGCCTGGGGGTTGCCCAGAAACCGGGGGTTGCCCCGGGATCGGGAGCTGACCAGTAATCGGGGGCTTACCAGGGACTGGGGGCTGACCAGGGGCCTCGGGCTGGCTAGTGAGGGTGGAAATGGCCGGCAGGTCGCTGGGGCCATTCTCGCGCGATCCTCAAGAGACTGCGGTGTTCCAGACCCTTTGGCTACCAATCCGCAAAGACCAGCTAGGGGCTTTGAGCGGCCAGCGGCTGGCCGGCCAAAATCTTTGGCGCTCGAAAAGCTGGCGCTCGAGAGGCTGGCTCTGTCAATCGCTGGGGACCCCCCTGGCCGGTAATCCTCAGCAGAAGGGGAGGCCCGTAGATTTCAGGGATGCTTAAAGCCGGAATCGTGGGGCTGCCCAACGTGGGCAAGTCCACCCTGTTCAATGCCCTGGTGGCCAACGCCCAAGCGGAGGCGGCCAACTATCCCTTCTGCACCATCGAGCCCAACTCCGGGGTGGTGGCGGTGCCAGACCCGCGCCTGAACCAGCTGGCCCAGCTCAGCGGCAGCCGCGAGTTGATCCCCACCAGGGTGGAGTTCGTGGATATTGCCGGCCTGGTGGCGGGCGCCAGCCAGGGGGAGGGTCTGGGGAACAAATTCCTGGCCAACATCCGCGAGGTGGACGCCATCGTGCATGTGGTGCGCTGCTTTGACAACGACGACGTAATCCACGTGTCGGGTTCGGTGGGGCCGGCCAGGGACGCCGAAGTGATCAATCTGGAACTGGCGCTGGCCGATCTGGCCCAGGTGGAAAAGCGGCGCGAGCGGATCAAGAAGCAGCTGCGCACCAGCAAGGAGGCCCAGTTGGAAGATGCGCTGCTTGAACGCATCCAGGTCCAGTTGGATGGCGGCGGTGCCGTGCGCTCCCTGGGGCTCAGCGATGAGGAGGCCGATCTGGTCAAACCGCTCGGCCTACTCACCGCCAAGCCAATCATCTATGCCACCAATGTGAGCGAAGACGACCTGGCCAGCGGCAATAGCTACGTGGAAGAGGTACAAAAATTGGCCGCCCAGGAGGGGGCCGAAACCGTGCGCATCTCCGCCCAGGTGGAGGCCGAATTAATCGAATTGCCTGAAGGGGATCGGCTGGAGTTTCTAGAGGGCCTAGGGGTGGAGGAAGGGGGTCTGCAGGGCCTGATTCGCGCCACCTATCGACTGCTGGGCCTGCGCACCTATTTCACCACTGGCCCCAAGGAAAGCCGCGCCTGGACGATCAAGGCGGGCATGAGTGCCCCCCAGGCGGCAGGGGTGATCCACACCGATTTCGAGCGGGGCTTCATCCGCGCCCAAACGATCGGCTACAGCCAACTACTGGAGGCCGGCTCCCTGGTGGAGGCCCGCAACAAGGGCTGGTTGCGCAGCGAGGGCAAAGAATATGTGGTGCAAGAGGGTGATGTGATGGAATTTTTGTTCAATGTTTAATTCAGCCACTTTTCATTTCTCCGCCCATAACTCCTACACTTATAGCTCCTACACTTATAACGCCGCCATTTATAATTATGCCACTTAATAATGCCGCTACTTAACCAGGGAAGTCCAGGGAAACGCAGCTTGCGGCCCGGCCAGCCGATGACCTTTTAGCCATAAATAGCATTTTTAGCCATAAATAAACGTTTAGCCTTGA
>DGYA01000077.1:0-897 GCA_002396505.1 Cyanobacteria bacterium UBA5018
CTAAGTTCAAATTTGCTTGTCATCAAAAAAACAAATTTGATGATTCTAATCTAAAGATTAGTTTTTTAAACCCCTGCTCAAGGCAGGGGTTTTTTTATTGCAGAAAATTTAAGGACGGCAAAATATTGCCGATTTGCCAATGCTAATGATTAAAATTATCGGGGTCCACCGGCAGGCGTTTCAGGGCAAGGGCTAGCCGCCGAGCAAGCAGCAATAGGGGATAGAGCTTATCGGCCCGCTGGGGCCTGGATAGCAGCTTTGCCAGCAGCTGCAAGAGGGGATCACTCGTATTCATGCGCTGGCAGATCCACTGGATCGCAGCTGATCCATGCAGAATCTGGCCACCAACTAGGAGCATGGCTCCATTGGCTAGGTAATAGCCCCGCTCCGCCAGGGCAAGACGCAAATCATGGTTGAGGCGCCCATCGGTTATCACCAGGTTTGAGATGCCGCTGCGCAGCTCACTGGCCAGGGCGAAATGAGCACAGAAGGGACAGCCGCCATCAAAAATCAATAGCGGGGCTAATCCAGACAGATCCTGCTCAGTTGAGTGAAGCGGAACAGTCGGGGAACTCATACCCTGCCCAAAAACCAGCCGGCTATCCATAGTAGTTGGCCCAGTATCCCCTTGCCAGTGAGTAACTCACCGATCAGGGCAAACATAAAGCCGAGCATGGCCACCCTTCCGTTAAGCAGTTCCACCTCTTGTAAGGCCTTGACATTCCAGGGTCGGTTGGTAGTTAGACCCTCACCAAATTTTTCTATGGGCTGATAAACATAACTGGGCTTTTTCATGCTGCTCTTGATGCTGCTAAGCACAGCCTATGGCATGCCCCCAGGCAATGGGGAAGCTGAGCCAGGGTGCTAACTACTGGGCTAGGGCTGGGGCTAGGGCTA
>DGYA01000077.1:1074-11345 GCA_002396505.1 Cyanobacteria bacterium UBA5018
GGGCTAGGGCTGGGGCTAGGGCTAGGGCTGGAGCTGGAGCAGGGACAGGGGGCTGTTCAAGGGTTGACACTGCAGCTGGGACCTGGGATGAAGCTGGAGCTAGGGCTGGTGTTTCCGCTTATACTTACCTCGCAACTCGTTTATGGCAAACATTTCAACTACTTAACAGGCCAGCCTGGGGCTTTTCCACAGGCTTCCCAGGCTTGAATGTCAGCAAAGTAACATCTATTCGGGGATCACTTGGCTTGCCGTTGGACCCACGCTTCTGAGGTGGCCTAAACTAAATATTCTTGCCATGCTCCGTTGAAACGCCTTCTATCGATCGCCCTGGTTGCCGCTGTCATGGGCCTAGGTAGCGCTGCGATGGCCTGTGAAAAGCACCTCCATGGCCATCAAAGCAACAGCGACACCAACACCGAAGGTGTTCGCAAGTAAGTCACCATTGACAAACGAATAACCCTTGTTCATATTGCTCAGAAATTACCAGAAGAGTTTCTACTTAATCAACTAGGCCCGTTAGGCTTGTCTTGATCGGCTTCAGTTTGATCACCTTTAATTTTATCTTCCTCATCTAATCAATCTCGCTTCGGGGTTTCCTGGGGAGCCCTGGGACAACCGAGCCAAGGCCCATGCTGCCCGATGCCTCCCAGGTGCTCGGGTGGCAGGGGGATGCCAGCAATGGCGGTTTTGCAGGGTCACCCTAGGGCTTGAGCCCCAGGGTGATCAGCATGCCTAGCGTGCCCCAGCGCAGACACCGCCAGAAGAGCAGGTTTGAGCGGCCTGGCTGGGTCAATTCCGGTGGCAGCGGATCCAGTAGCCGCTGGGCCAGGGCCAACCGCTGGCGTTCGCGCCGCTGTTGCACCCCGCTACTGCGGCTTGTGAGCGAGGCCTGGAGGAAGAGCCCTTCGAGTCTGTGCAGCAGCCGCACGGGCTGATGGCGCTGTCGCTTACTGCCACTGCTGTCCCGTCGCGTCACACCAATCCGATCAGCTGACGCCAAGATGATCGCCTATCTCGTCAGATTCCTGTGGTTGAGCCCAACAGCTCCAGCGGCTCCCTGCCCCTCAGCCGGGCCCAAGCCCAGGCCGGCTGGCCAGGAGAAGCCCTCGACCAGGCGGTGGCCCTGCAGCGCAGCCTGGTGATCGGAGACCGCGACTGGCATGCGCTTAAAACCCAGCGGGCCCGCCGGGCCGCCGAGCAGCTCAGCGCAGCGTTGGTGCAACTGCTGAGTGGCGACGACCCGGCTTCCGCCAAGCCGACCATGGCCCGGCAGCGGGCCATTGATCTGGTAACCAACAGCCTGGGCTGGCTGAAGGCTGAACTCAGTGATCCCGGCTGTCCAACGCACCAGCGCTAAACTGCCCAGACTTAAAGGGCTGGATTGTGTAGCTTGTCCAAGCTAGATTATCTAGGCCAAAAGCACTGAATTACCTGGGCTCAGAGGACTAGGGCGAGTCTCCCTAAGCAAATCGCCCTAGGCTAATCGCTTAAAGCAAACTCATAGACATATTACTTTAGGCAAAATCATAGACAGATTACCTTAGGCAAAATCCTGAGCGAATTACCCTAGGCAAAATACTAAGCGGATCTACCGAGCCGCCAGGAGTTGATGTCGTGGGGCGTCGTCCCTGGATTTGCCTTTTCAGGACTGGCTGGCGGCTGATTAACTGCCTCGCCAGCCCCTGGCTGAGCGGTGAACAGGCAGTGGTGTCGCTGACGACTGATCGCCAGTTGTAACCGATTGCCCCTCGGACTCCAGCGCACGTCGTCAAAGCAGTGGTGAATCAAAAAAAGGCCACGCCCCTTAGGGGCATCCAGTTGGGCTGGGAGCTTCCCCTGCCGCCCCTGGGGCGCCAGGCCGGGCCCCTGATCCTGCACCTGCCAGATCCACCAGAGCGGCGTTTCAATCCGCCTGATCCGCAAAAATTTGGCCGGATCGCCGCCATTGCCGTGGTTCACCGCATTGACCAGGGCCTCCTGCAACCCCAGCCAAAGTTGCATCCTCAGCGGCCCCCGGGCCACCGGCTCCAGCAGCAGCTCAATCAGCGGTGCCAGCTGCAGGGTGGATGGCGTGATGAAGTCAGACCAGCGCAGCGCCATCTGCGGGTTTGATCACGGCCTGCTCTGACCCTACCCCGCAGCCAGGGGCCAGTTCAGCCCTTGATGCGGCGCTGCAGGGCTGGGTGCTGCAGCAGGGCATCCATCAGGCGCACGCCGCGCAATTGGTTCACCAGGGGCATGTGGCCCTCAGGGGCATCGATGCTCCACTGAAACGAACCGGGATAGCGGGTCCACAGGCCGCCATTCTTCCAGGCCAGCCGGGGCCAGAGCCGATCCCAGCGACCAGCGAGGCTGTTTAGCAGTCTGCCCTGCACTGAAAAGCCGAAGCGACCGCGGGAAAAACAGACCCAGAGGCGGTCGAGGCTGTCGAGATCTGCAGGGGGCATCGGCGGCACCTCGCTGTAGTAGACGTAGCCGCGCTGGGTGGCGGCCGTTCCGGCCAGCTGGCGCAGGATCTCACTGGTGAGCCGATCCGCCTGCTCGTAGTCCTGCAGGATCAGTAGCCGCTGCAGGGGGGCGTAATCGATGCCTCGGGCGCTGGTGGTGGCCAGCCAGCCGTCGGGGTAGCGCTCCAGAAACTGGTCGCGGCGCTGGGGATCTGCGCTCACCAGCAACTGAATTAAAAAGCCAGCCGCCCAGTCATCGCCAGTGGCATCCAGGGCCGCCACGTGGTCGGCGATCAGGGGCACCAGCTCGCTGGCTCTGCGCTGCAGCCCCGCCAGCTGGCTGCGCCGCTGGCGCTCGGAACTGGCTTGAAAGTTGGCCAGCAAGGACTCGGGCGTGACGCTGGCGGTGACCGGAGGACCGGAGAGCATGGAGAGCCGAGCCTGTTTGCTAGCCAGAGTGGGCCCACTATGTCAGCTGAGATCCATGCCAGGGGCGATCACTGGGCGGCGGGGTCAGCGGCTCCCCCAGCTGGGGCAGCGGCAATGAAAGGCTCTTGCGCCGCCGCGGTGGCGGTAGAGGCGTTTTTGAGCGCCCCTGGCCCGCTCCTGGATTTGCGCAGCCCGCTGGAATTCGAGCGCGGCCATATCCCAGGCGCCACCAACCTGCCCCTGTTCAGCGACGAGGAGCGGGCGGCGGTGGGCACCAGCTACCGGCAGCAGGGACGGGCAGAGGCGGTGCAGCTGGGTCTGACCTACGTGGGTCCAAGGCTGGAGCGGCTGGGCCAGGAGCTAACCGCTCAGCTGCGGGGCTGGGATGGCCAGACCCAGCTGCGGCTGCACTGCTGGCGCGGCGGCCTGCGCTCCGGCAGCGTCGCCTGGCTGGCGGGGGTGTTGGAGCTGCCGACGCTGCTGTTGGAGGGTGGCTACAAGCGCTACAGGGGCTGGGCCCTGGCCCAATTTGAGCTTGCCTGGCCCCTGCGGCTGCTGGCCGGTCGCACCGGCACCGGCAAGACCGACCTGCTCCATGCAATGGCCGCCAGGGGGGAGGCGATGTTGGATCTGGAGGGCTTGGCAAATCACCGCGGCAGCAGTTTCGGGGGTCTCGGCCTGCCCCCCCAGCCCAGTTGCGAGCACTACGAAAACCGGCTGGCCCTGGCCCTGTGGCAACAGCGGCAGGCCCGGGCGATCTGGTTGGAAGCTGAGAGCGTTCAGGTGGGCCGTTGCCGCATTCCCGCTGGGTTATGGCGCCAGATGAAGGCCGCACCGGCCGTAGAGATCAGCCGCCCCCTGGCGGAGCGCATCGAACGACTGGTGAAGGTGTACGGAGCCCTGGGCCAAGAACCGCTGCGCCAGGCCACCGAGCGCATTGGCCGCCGCCTGGGGCCGGAACGCACCAGTGCCGCCCTAGCGGCCATCAACAGCCAGGACTGGGCCGGGGCCTGCGCCCAGATGCTCGACTACTACGACCGCTGCTACGACCATGAACTGCAGCGCTCCAGAGCCGAGACCAGTGGTGGGGCCAGTGCTGCTGCCCAGGCAGGCTTGGCGCTAGTGCCACGGCTGGATTTGACCGGCCTGGACGACCGGCAGGCGGCGGAACTGCTGATCGCGGCTACCTAGGATCTGTTTTTGATCCGATGGGCATGGGCGCTGCCATTCAGTTCTTCCGCGGTGTGGATGAACCAGTCGTGCCCGATATCCGGCTCACCCGCTCCCGCGATGGCCGCACCGGCCAGGCAATGTTCGTGTTCGAGGAACCGGAAGCCCTGGCACCGGAAGCCCTGGGCGACATCGCCGGCATGTTCATGGTGGATGAGGAGGGCGAGCTGGTGAGCCGGGAGGTGAAGGCCCGCTTTGTGAACGGCAAGGCCAGCGCCCTGGAGGTCACCTACACCTGGAAGACCACCGCCGATTTCGAGCGGTTCATGCGCTTTGCCCAGCGCTACGCGGACAGCAATGAACTGGGCTTCGCGGGCAGCCAGCCGCAAGCAGAGGCAGAAACCGAGGCAGAAGCCGAGGACAACTGAGCTCAACTGAAGCAAACCGCAGCGAACAGAAGCCGGTGAAGTTTGGTCAATGGCTTGGGCTGGTGGCCCTGTTGGCCGCCCTGGTGCTGCTCTGGGATCTACGCCAGAGCCTGATCCTGCTGTTCGCGGCCTTGGTGCTGGCGATGGCGCTTTGCACCCTGGTGGGCAGCCTGCGCCAGCGGCTGGGCTGCCCGCGGCCGCTGGCCCTGCTGCTCACCCTGGTGCTGCTTCTGCTCACCCTGGTGGTGGTGGCCACCGCCGTTATCCCGCCCTTTGTGGATCAGTTTTCGCAACTGCTGCTGCAATTGCCGGCCGCAGCCCATACCCTGCTGGAGCTGCTGCGGGGAGGCATTGACCGGGCCAGCCAACTGCTCTACGGCAGTAGCGATCCCAGCCTCACCTGGCTGGGCAATGGGCTATTCAAACCAAACACCATCACTAGTCCATCGCTGACGGCGGGGTTGGGGGGCGGGGCCTGGAAATTGCTGGGTCTGGCCGGTGATTTGGGTACAGCGCTACTGCAGTTGCTCTTAGTGATCGCGGTGGCCCTGATGGTGGCGGTACAGCCAAGTGCCTATCGGGAGCTGGCGATCCTGCTGGCCCCCAGCTTCTATCGCCGCAGGTTGCGTCAGGTGTTGCTGCTCTGTGGCGAAGCCCTGAGTGGCTGGATGGTGGGGGTACTGATCAGTTCCCTCTGCGTAGCCTGTCTGGCGGCCCTGGGCCTTTCGCTGCTGGGGGTGAAGCTGGTGGCGGCCAATGCCCTGCTGGCGGGGTTGCTGAATGTGATTCCAAACCTTGGTCCCACCTTGAGCACTGTGTTCCCGATCTCGGTGGCGCTGCTGGATGCCCCCTGGAAGGCGGCGGCGGTGCTCGCCCTTTACATCTGCGTGCAGAACCTGGAAAGCTATGTAATCACCCCCTCGGTGATGCAGCATCAGCTGAAACTGCTGCCCGGTTTAACCCTGAGCGCCCAACTGTTACTTACCGTTTTGTTTGGTCCTCTGGGCCTGCTGCTGGCGCTCCCCCTCAGCGTTTGCCTACAGGTAATTATCCGGGAACTGGTAATTGGAGATATCATGAATCGATGGCAACGGCATCCAGGGCGTTTTATGCCGCAGGTTTTAAGCGGTAAGGGTGGCTAAAAGTGAGGCCAAGGGTGGCAGCCGGCAACTGATTCAGCCCTAACCGCAACTGCTTGAATGCACAACCTTCCTAGCCCAGAAAAGAATTCATCTGAAAACACAAAATTCATCGTAGCAAATTGAACAGAAATTTAAGGCAATTCGCAAATTGCCCATCCAGCGCCTTTCGGCAGCAGGCAATCTAGTCGCAACACCCATTGCATTATGAGGCCATTGAGTTGCACTATTAGGCTATTGAGATTTGGAGTTTTTCGAAGTTCTCTTTAGAATTTCCACCCGGGCACTTATTTTAATGATACTTTAGCTACTGCCGCCAGCGCCAACCATCGTGATCCAGGCCAAATTGTGATGAGTGGTCCCGCCCTGCTCGGCGTTTTGGCCCTGGTGGTGCTGGGCCTGCTGGCCTGGGAACTGCGCTGGGTGTTGTTGGTGCTGTTTGGCGCCGTGGTGTTGGCGGTTGCTCTCGATGTACTTATCACTGCGCTGCGGCGGCGGCTGCCCCTGAACCGGCCCCTGGCCCTGGCGGTGGTAGTGGGAGGGTTGATCCTGATCGGCGGTGGCCTGGGCCAACTGCTGCTGCCCGAGCTGATCGAACAGCTGCGCCAGTTCACCGAATTGATTCCGGTGGTGGCCATGCGCCTGGGCAAGTTGGCCGGCCAACAAAGCTGGATTCCGGATCTCGAACGTCAGTTGATGGCCTTCGGCACCTGGGATCGTCTGCAGCCGCTGGGTAGCCAATTACTGGGGATGGCCGGCGGGGCAGCCAACACCACGGTTCAGCTGCTACTGATGGCTCTGTTGTCTATTTTATTTGCCCTTGATCCCCGCAGCCATCAACGCCTGCTGTTGGCGGTAACACCCAAATTCTGGCGGCCGCGCATGCAGACGCTGCTGGGGGAATGCCGCCAAGCCCTGGGGGGCTGGCTGGCGGGGATGACCCTCTCGGCCGTATCTGTATTTATGCTCACCTGGGCTGGACTAGCCATGCTGCACGTGCCTCTGGCCCTGTTGAGTGGCCTGGGCTGTGGCCTGCTCACCTTTGTGCCCACCATTGGCCCCAGCGTCGCCAGTTTGCTGCCGATGGCGGTGGCTTTGCTGGTGTCGCCTGCAAAGGTATTACAGGTTTTGGTGTTGAGGCTGATTCTACAAAATGCTGAGGCTTTTCTGCTGACTCCTGTACTGCTAAGTCGCACGGTAAACCTGCTGCCCACAGTGGCTCTGATGGCTCAACTGAGCCTCGGTGCATTACTAGGACTACCTGGCCTGCTGTTGGCCCTGCCGCTAGTGGTGGTATTACAGGTGATCTGTCAGGAGGTGCTGGTGCGTGACTTGATGGACCGCTGGACTTAAAGGGAGCTCGTGAAGCAAGCCATCTTGCTTCTGGCCCCGATCTGCCTGGGCCTCCTTGCTCCGGATTGCTCTTCGCTCAGGCAGCTTCACCCAGGCAGCATTGCCCAGGGCTTAGGCCCAGGCCGCTGGCGGCGACCGTAGTGGCAGCCTGGGGGCTTGAGTGATGGGAGTGAAGCAGCCGCTGCAGCCTTCTAAATTCCGAGACTGGCAAGGCCCCTCGGTGGAGGTTCAGCCCAGGCGGGGCAGCTGGCGCACCTTTTTGCAGGTGCTGGGCCCCGCCTACCTGGTGGCGATCGGCTACATGGATCCGGGCAACTGGGCCACGGATCTGGCGGCGGGCTCCACCCTTGGCTACCGCCTGCTCTGGGTGGTGGCCCTCTCCAGCCTGATGGCCACCCTGTTGCAGTCCCTCTGCTGTCGGCTGGGGATCGCCACCGGCATGGACCTGGCCCAGGCCAGTGCCCGCCTACTGCCGGGCCGCTGGCGCCTGCCCCTGTGGCTGATGGCTGAGCTGGCGATCATCGCCTGTGATCTGGCCGAGCTGGTGGGTAGCGCCATAGCTCTGCAGCTGTTGTTTGGTCTGCCTTTGGCCTGGGGCGTGGCCCTCACCGTGGCCGACACGCTGCTGCTGCTGTTGCTGCAGCAATGGGGAGTAAGGGGTTTGGAATTGGTGGCGATCAGCTTGATTGCCCTGGTGGGGGCCTGTTTTGCGTTGGAACTGCTGCTGCTAAAGCCGGATTGGGGCGAGGTTATCCAGGGCTTTTGGCCCCGCAGCATCAACCCTCGTCAAGGCAATGAATTGTTTTTAGCCGCTGGCATCTTGGGGGCCACGGTGATGCCACATAACCTCTATTTGCATTCCTCTTTGGTGCAGTCCAGGCGCTGGCCGATCGATCCGATGGCCCGCCACTGGGCCCTGCGCTACAGCACCTGGGATGCGGTATTGGCGTTGAGTTTGGCTTTTTTAATTAATTGCTCAATCCTGATCCTGGCCGCCGGCAGCTTCCACGGCCAACAGCTGCAACCGGTGGCCGATCTGCACGAAGCCTACCGGCTGCTCACCCCCACCCTGGGCACCGCCCTAGCCAGCACCCTGTTCGCGGTGGCTCTGCTGGCAGCGGGCCAGAGCTCCAGCCTTACCGCCACCCTGGCCGGTCAAATCGTGATGGATGGCTTTCTGCAAATCCGCCTACCAGACTGGCAACGCCGGCTGCTCACCCGCTGCCTGGCCCTGGTGCCAGCCCTGGGCACCGTGCTGCTGCTGGGGGAATCGGCCATCAACCAACTGTTGATACTCAGTCAGGTGGTGCTTAGTTTGCAACTGCCCTTCGCGGTGATTCCCCTAATTCTGTTTTGCAGCAGGCCGGGCCTGATGGGTAACCTGCTGGCACCCCCCTGGCTGGTGATCCTCAGCTGGGGCTGCGCTGCCCTGATCGTGGCGATTAACACCAGTTTACTGCTCTCACTGGTTTTTTGATTTTTATAGCTAACGAGAATATTGAAAAGTGATTAAAATGCTCGCTAGCGTTGAAAGAGTGATTTATTTATAGTATACTCAGCAAGTAAGTCACTCAGTAAGTAAGTAAGTAAGTAAGTCAGTCAGTAAGTCAGTCAGTTAATGGGCTTTATCTGGATCCGCGGCAGCCAATACCAGCGGCAGGGTCGCCAGCAGCAACACCGTGGCGGATAGGGGAAGTGCCGCCAACAGGAGCAGGCCAATCACTACAGCAACAGCCCGCATAAATCGGTAGAGCCAGAAACTTTTTACCAAGGAATTTTTGCTCTGGCTAAGTTCGTTTAGTGCGTTGGAATTAAGGCCAGTTGTGATCGAATAATTTCGGTGGTGTATATTCTTGCCTGATCTATATTTGCTTGATCTATGTTTATCATCATTGATTCCATTGATTAAGGTCATTTGTGTTTTGGCTTTTAATCAGGCTGGTCAGCCTTGGGGCATCTGTCCGGCGATGCCACAGGAAAAGCCTTAGCCTGTGTGCCAGTAGATAAATTGGCACAATTGAGTTGAATTAATCGCAGTCCAGATCGGTGTCAATCAAACGGCTACCGCCGTAGCCGATTCGCTAGCAAACCCCCAGCCCCCAATGACGCCAACAGCAGCAGCGGACCTTCCCCCAGCTGGTCGTAGACGGTGAGGCCGGAGAGCTGTTGAATTTGGAATAGGCCACTGCTGGGTCTGCCCGCTGGCAGCTGGGCCACCACCTGGCCGCGGGCATTCACCAGCAGGCTCGGTCCGGTGTTAGCGGCACTCACCAGCCAGCGGCCGCTCTCGATCGCCCGCAGCTGGGCCAGGGCCGCGAATTGGTGCTGCAGCATCGCTGGATAGGGATCGAGATTGGCACTGGCCAGCAGCCAAAGCCCGCCGGCGGCGCTGGCCCTAGCCAGGGCCTGGCCATCGGAAAGCTCATAACAAATTGCCCCGCCGATGGCACCCGCCGGCCTGGTTAGCAGCCGCGATGGCGACCCTGGTTGCAAGCCCCCCACCGCCGATAGGCCGCTCCAGCGGATCAAGCCCGCCAATGGCACCCATTCGCCCAGGGGCACTAGGCGGTGCTTATCCAGCCAATTACTGGGTTGGAACTCCCCGGGCGGGAAACGCAACAGGGAACTGCGCTGTTCCGCTTCCCCCTGGCGCTGTTGCACGCGGAAGCCACCGCTGATTAGTTCCACCGCCGCCGGCGCCGCCAATTCCGCCGGCAGGGCCAAAGCCCCCTCCGGCAGCAACACCGACGCCACCTGGCGCTCAGCCCCCTCGGCCAAGGCCGCTTTAAGCCGCGCTCTCAGCAGTTGTTGCTGGGTCCAGCTGAACTTTTCGCGGGTGGGAATCGCCGGCTGCAACACCAGCAGCCGCTCGCCATGGCCCTGGTCCAGCGGCTGGGCCGCCAACAGCCCGGCCCCCAGACCGTGGCTGGCGCCAACCATGGCCGCGGTAATCGCCAGCCAAACCAGTGGCTTTTTGGCCTCCAGGCAGCGGCTAATCCCCCAGCCAATCAGCAGTTGCACCGCTGCCACCAGGCCGGCGCCACCCAGCGACGCCAACCCCGCCAGGGTCCGATCGCCCGGCAGGGCCGAGGCTCCCAACCCCAACCAGAACAGGGGTCCCCGCGCCAGGGCCACCTCCGCCAGGCCCCAGCAGCTGGCCAGCAGCAGCGCCCCCGCCGGCGATCGCGGCCGCAGCCGCCGGGCCAGCGCCAGCCAACAGGCAACGCCAATCCCGGCGGCCAGGGCGCAAACCAGCAGCAGCAACAGGCAGAGGGGCAGGCTGAGGGGGGCTGGCACGCCGATCC
>DGYA01000077.1:11501-66638 GCA_002396505.1 Cyanobacteria bacterium UBA5018
GAGCAGATCGGGTCACCGTCGTTGCACAGGTCGATGCCCTTGCCGGCGAACGGTGCCATCGCCGCGGAGACCGGGATGCCGAACTTGGCTGACGGGTTGCCGAATACCGCGACGGCGGCGACCTTGTCGGCCAGGCCGGCCGGCAGCGGTGGCGCCGTCTCCACCAGCCGCCAAAGGCCCGCCAGGGCCAGCCACAGCAGCGGCGGCCAGCCCAACGGCGGCAAGGCCAGTGCCGCCAGGCCACCGCTCAGGGGCGCCACTAGCCACCAGCGGCCGAGAGCGTTAGCAAACAGCGCTCCCGCCGTCCCTGGCCGCTTCGCCTCCAGACCCCTAGCTGTCAATTGGCGCTCCCTTTGGCCGTGCAGCGTAAAAACCACCATGGTGCCCATGGGCCGCCCAGCGAACAGGCTTCGCCGTCACTCCCCACTTCAGGCTTCACGCGTCACGCTTCACGCGCCACATCCAACCTCGCCAATCTCCCGTCAACCCACCGCTATGGATTCCAACAACCTGTTGCAGATGTTGCTCTTGCGGGGGCTGGGTACAACCACCTTGGTGGCCGATCGGCTCCATTACGTCAGCCAGGAATGGGTGCAGAGCGGCCGGCTCGATCCCCGTCATGCCCAGGCCCTGGTGGATGACGTGCTGCGGGCCCTGCGCGGCGAGTCGCCCGGCTTGGAGCTGGAGGCCGAGCGGCAGTTGGAGCGCAATCGCGACCAACTGCTCCAGGATCTGGGCCTGGCCAGGCAGCGGGAGCTCGACGAGCTGCGCGGTCGCATCGATCGGTTGGAGCAGGTCCAGAGGATGCAGCAGAGCAGGGCTGAAATCCCCGATTGATTCCGGGGCCAGCAACCGCTAGCCCGCCCAGCGCCGCCTCGGGCCTGGCTGCTGGTAGCTGGCTGTTGGTAGCTGGCTGTTGGTACCAAGTTACTAATCACTCTGGGCTGCTAATCGCTCTGATACTCGGGGCGAGCCGACGAGCCGACGAGCCGGCAGAATTCCAGTAACTTCGGGTTGGCGATGCGAGACATCCTGATCTCTTCCGCGGTCTTTGTGGCCTGCCTGCTTCTGGCCCTGGTGAGCCAGTTGGTCAGTCCCACCAGCGTCCAGGCGGCCCCTCCGGGGGACCCCGGTGCCGCCTCCCTCAGTAGCTCTGCCTTTGGCGGCAGTGCTGGCATTGCCAATGCCGTCTGGGGCAGCACTGGCAGCAGCCCCGCCGTTGCCAGCCAGCAGGCCAGGGGCCTTGGCCGCTACGAGCTCGATCCCGAAGACCCCAATCCCACACTTTTCGCCATGGCCTCCGATTCCGCCTCCCCCAGCAGCTCAGCAGCAAGCAGCGCCGCAGCCGACAGCGACCTCGCCCAGGCCGGAGCCCTGGGCGGCGATCTGGTGGCCGCCAAGGAGCTCACCACCGCCTCGGGTCTACGGATTACCGAACTGGTTGTTGGCAGTGGCGAGGAGGCCGTCAGCGGTAAGTCGGTGTCGGTGAACTACCGCGGCACCCTCACCAATGGCCGCGAATTTGATAGCAGCTACGGCCGCGGTCCCTTCTCCTTCCCCCTAGGTGGTGGGCGGGTGATCAAGGGTTGGGATGAAGGCGTGGCCGGCATGAAGGTGGGCGGCAAGCGCAAGCTGGTGATCCCCCCCGATCTGGCCTACGGCGAACGCGGCGCCGGCGGCGTGATCCCCGCCAATGCAACCTTGATTTTTGAGGTGGAACTGCTGCAGGTAGGCCGCTGAATTTTGGCTCCAGGCCGGCTTATGACCCCGGCTAAGACCAAGTACCAGCAAAACCCCTCAGCTGACAGCACCGATTGCCTGAGCCCAAAGCCCTGGCTCTACAGCTCCAGGCCATGGGCTCTGGGCCCACAAGTTTCAGCCCATGGCGTCTAGGCCACAGGGTCTGGCCCTGCAGCTGTGGCCGTCAGTCTGTAGCCCATGGGCTCTAGCCCGCCAGTGAGATCCAAATCCTTTGGCTCTGCAGCGCAGGCCTACTGGCCATGGCTCTCAGGCAGTGGCGCTTAAGTGAGCTGCATTGGGGGAAAAGGTGATGGCGCCTGGGTCGGGGTTACTAGGTGGGGTTACTAGGTCATGCTTACTAGATGGTGGTGCCTTGTTGATAGCCGTGGCGCCTGGCCTCGGGATTGAGGGCGGGCTGGTTAAATCTTTATCCATCGTTAGGATGCCAGCCGCCGTCGGGCACTCCGGCAGGCATTCTTTTGCATATCACCTTGTCCCATGGCTCACACGCTGCCCGCGCTGCCCTACGACCTCGACGCGCTCGAACCCCACATTTCCCGCGCCACCCTCGAGTTTCACCACGGCAAGCATCACGCGGCCTACGTGACCAACCTCAACAACCTGATCTCCGGCACTGAGCTGGAAAACAGCGGCCTCGAAGAAATCATCGTCGCCGTGGCCGGTGACGCCGGCAAGGCAGGCATCTTCAACAACGCCGCCCAGGTTTGGAACCACAGCTTCTACTGGCAGTGCATCAAGCCCGCCGGTGGCGGTGCCCCCAGCGGCGCCCTGCTCGACAAGATCAACGCCGACCTAGGCAGCTTTGAAGCCTTTGTGGAGCAGTTCAAGGCCGCCGGCGCCACCCAGTTCGGCAGTGGCTGGGCCTGGCTGGTGCTCGATAACGGCAGCTTGAAGGTCACCAAGACCCCCAACGCCGACCTGCCCCTAGCCCATGGTCAAACCGCCCTGCTCACCATGGATGTGTGGGAACACGCCTACTACCTCGACTATCAGAATCGTCGTCCCGACTACATGACCACCTTCCTGGAGAAGCTGGTTAACTGGGATTTTGTAGCTGCCAACCTGGCCGCCGCCTGATCTTTATTCCCTGGCCAGCTGGGCTAGCCAATCCATCACCGCAGAGAGCCCATAGCTTTAGCTGAAACACAGCTTTAGCAGAAACATAGCTTTAGCTGAACCAAAGCCTCGGCTGGCCCATTGCTCTGAGGGGGTACTCCAGTCAGGGCAATCTGTTTTCACCCAACCCCCTGTGCTGTCAGGGGGTTTTTTATTTGCAAACAGAGCAGCTTAATTGAAAATATTAAATAGACTCATATTACCGCTCCTGATTGGATGAAAAGTTCGCAGCTACAGTCTGCGTCATTCAGGCACGGGCAAAAGCCAGGAACAACGCTAAGCAAAAGCAAATTCAACCCGCACTTGGGCAAGTCTGCAGAGCACCTCTAAAATATAAAATTTAACTGAAGGCTTGATGTGACAGGATTGCCAAAATCGCGATTTATCAGGGTCGCCCTAGGCGATTGAGTGCTTATCGGCTTATACGATCAGCGGTGCTTAGGGATTTTCAAAGTGCAGCTCTGGTCTTGATGATTCAATTACTGCTTCTGGCGGTATCCACATTGCATCTCCGTAGGAGAAGAACCTGTAGTTTTTTTCTATGGCTTCTGCATAGAGATTCAATAGGCGGCGACGGCCGATCAGGGCGCTCACCAGCAGCAATAATGAGCTCTTGGGCAGGTGGAAGTTGGTGAGTAGCCCCTGCACCACGGCAAAGCGATAGCCAGGCTGAATCACCAAATTTACGGGCCCAGTATGGGCCGCCAGCTGGCCGCCATATAGCTGGGCCACCGCCTCCAGACTGCGCACGCTAGTAGTGCCCACGGCGATCACCCTGCCGCTGCGGCTACGGCAGGCGGCCACGGCCTCCACCAGGGCAGCGGTCACCTCCACCCATTCGCTGTGCAGCTGTAGCTGGCTGAGGTCGTCGGTTTCCACCGGGCGAAAGGTGCCCAGGCCCACGTGCAAGGTGGTGGTGGCGATTTGCACGCCTCTGGCCCTAATCGCCGCCAGCAGTTGCTCGCTGAGGTGCAGCCCGGCCGTGGGCGCCGCTACGGCTCCCGGGCGGGCCGCGTAGCAGGTTTGGTAGCGGTCGTTGTCTTCTTCTCTGTGGCTGTGGATGTAAGGGGGCAGCGGAATCGCCCCATAACGCACTAGCAGCGGCTCTAGGGCCGGCGCATCCAGGCAGTCGCTGGGAAATTGCACGATCCGCCCACCAGTCTCTGGCTCGCGGGCCAGCACCTGCAGGCGCAGGTTGGGCTGGCCGCTGGCCTGCACTTCGATCCAGTCACCAGGATTGAGTTTTTTGGCCGGCTTAGCCAGACATAGCCACTGACCCGGGCCAGCTGAGCTGACAGATTGATTTTGGTGAGCTAATTCATTCTGGTTGGATGGCTGATTCTGGTTGGATGGCTGATTCTGGCTAGATGGCTGATTCTGGCCAGGAGCGGGTAGCCAGGGTTCCAGCACCAACAGTTCCACCGCTCCACCGTTGGCTCGACGGCCCTGCAGGCGGGCCCTGAGCACCCGGGTGTCGTTCACCACCAGCAGGTCGCCGGGACGCAGCTCCTGATGCAGATCCCACACCTGGAGATGGCGCGCTTGGACAGCAGCCCCCAGGCCGGATGCCTGCCCCGCCGCACTAACTCCATCGCCGGCACTGGCCCGATAATTTGGCTCAACGACGAGCAGCTTGGCGGCATGGCGCGGTTCGAGCGGCCGCTGGGCAATCCGCTCTTGAGGCAGCTCAAAGTGATAGCTAGATAGCTGCAAATCAGCTGGATCAAGCTTGGCCAAATCAGTATTCATCTCGGATAGCGCCGATTAAGGGCTTGGCTGCTGCAGCGATCAAAGCTAACAGTTATTCACTTGGGTTGACTACCTAGGGAAGCCGGGAAAGCCATGACCAAACCTGGCAGGATGGGACAATCGAGGCAGGGCCAAGCATAGAAGCTAATGGCGTCAACCTGGCGACCATCGAGCGCCAGGCAAAGCTCTAGATCTCAGCGATCCACCGATCCAAGAGGCCCTACCAATACCAAGGCAACCGCTAGGCAATTACCATACTAACTACCGCGCTAACTACCTGGCACTTCGAAAATTGCCCTTGGCATGGCCTTAGGCTCCATATACTCCAGTTGCCACAGTGGGTGTCGCTGGTCGGGCCCAAGCGGAAACCATGTTTTCGAGGTGCCCTACCGATATGGACGTCAAGATAGTTGCCAAGATAACTGATGAATAACCTACCGAACAAACAAGTATGACACCATGGGACCTAGCCAAAAAGCTATTTTTTAGAAAGCAAGGCTTTCGGGTGCAGTCTCAATCAACTGGGCCAGATCCTTGAGGAAGGCGGCGGCATGGGCTCCGTAGATGGTGCGGTGGTCACAGGTGAGGTTCACCTGCATCTGATTTTTAACCGAGATCGAGCCATCTTTGGCGGCCACCACCGTGGGACGAGAGGCGGCGACGGCCAGGATGGCGCCGGTGCCCGGCGGCAAAATCGCATCGAAACGATCTACTCCAAACATCCCCAGGTTGGAGAGGGTGAAGGTGCCGGTGCTGTACTCCTCTGGTTTTAGTTGCTTACTGCGGGCGCGAGCCACCAGATCGGCCCAGTTGCGCGCCAAGGAATAAATATCAGTGCTGTCGGTATTGGCTAGCACAGGCGTGATCAATCCACCGTCCTCCATAGCCACAGCCACGGCCACATTCACGGCGGCAGGATAGAGCATGCCGGCATCGGTTGTGGTGGCATTCACCTGTGGATGGCGGGCCAGCACCACCCCAACAGCCTTGGCCAGCAGGGCCGTCATCGTAACCCCCTTGCCCTTCACTTTCTTATAGAAGGCATCCAGTTTATCAGTGGTAATCGTGTAGCCCACGCGGAAGCAGGGCGCCGTCAGGCTGGCGACCATGCTGCGGTTCACCGCCTGCTGCAGAGTGTTGAAGGCCACGGTTTCGCCTGGCCGGCCAAAGGCCTGACCCAGCGGAGCGGCAGAGGCGGCTGGCGCTACGGCCGCGGCAGCGGCGCCGTTGCTGGCGCTAGCGACGGCAGCCACCGCTGGCCCACTGCCTTCCGCCACCCGGGGAACGCTGATCGGCTGGCCGCCAGCAGCCAGCACGTCTTCCGCTTGAATGCGGCCATGGGGGCCACTGCCCCGCAGTCCCTCAAGCACCACCCCCAGTTGGCTGGCCAGTTTCTTGGCCCGCGGCGATGCCACCACCCGGCCGCCATTGCTGGAGGCAGCGGCTGGCGCCGGCGCCACGGCCGGGGGAACAACCACAGGGGCGGCGACCACCGGGGCAGCAACCACCTGGGCGCTGGGAGCTGGGCTAGCGGCCACTGGGCTAGCGGGGGCTGGACTTGCCGGGGCTGAACTTGCCGTGGCGGTGGCAACTGGGGCTTGAGCGGCGGGGGCGGCGGGAGCCTGAGCAGCGGCGGTGGCGATTTCGGCCTCGCTGTCTACGATCAGGCCAATGGTCTCTCCCACCGGTGCGGTGCCGCCGGCGGGCATCAGCACCGCAGCCAAGAAGCCGCCGTGGAAGGCCTCCACATCCATGTCGGCCTTGTCAGATTCCACCACCAGCACCGAATCGCCCCTTTCCACCCGCTGGCCGGGTTGCTTGAGCCACTCCACGATCTTGCCCTCCGTCATCGTGGAGGACAGGGCCGGCATGAAAATGTCGTGGGTGGCCAACGGAGGGCTGCGTCTTATTTGTGCAGCATTTTACGAGGCTCATCAGCCTCAGCCGCAGCCTCAACAGCCAACAGCTGCTTTTTCTCTGGCATGTCTGACAGGGGGGAGCGCCTGGGCTACCTGCCCGCAAAACCAATGCATAAGAGGTGGCAGGTAAGTGCCACCCATTACGCTGCTTTTTATCTTTAACTTGTAGGCCGAGACATTTTTTGTCGACAACTTGCCTCCAATTGCTTTTGCTGCCCAAGCAAAAACAGCCAATAGACCTGCTCAATTATTCGCCGTCTTCGATCGTCTTGATCACTTCATCACGCACTAGCAATAAAGCTTGCAATTTTGCCACTAGTCATAGACCGTCTTCGATGGCTTCGATCACGCCATCTCGCACTAGCAATGATGCCTGTAGTTTTTGAACCAGGTTATCGCCTACTGCTACTTGGCAGAAGCTCTCCAGCTGGCCCTGCTCGACCACCTCTTCCATCGCCAGCTCACGCACCTGGCGTTGCTGCTCCAGCAGCTGGCGCTTTTGCTCCTCCAGTTCGGCCCGCTTGGTCGCCACCTGTTCTTGCACGCCGATCACCTGCTGCTGCACCCGCGGATCGAGGGGATTGGCGCTCTGGCGACGGATTTCATCGATCAGCTGCTGGCCCTCCTGCTCCAGCTGGGCCAGCTGGCCGTCGCTGTTGCTGACGGCGCTGCTCAGCTCCCGTTCGGCTTCCTCTTTCCAGCGGGGTGTGACTACGGCGCGCACAGTGATGGTGCGCTTGATCGTGAGCATGCCGTTGGCCATGGAAGTTAGTAATCGTTGTACAGGCTGACAGCCCGAGCGACCGCCAGCAAGCACAGGGCCTAAGCGCGAGGGGCGTAGATGGAGTCGATGGCGGCGGCATCGCGGCTGGCAATGCGATCGCGACGCTGCTTCAGGGTTTGGGTGAGCAGCCCGTTCTCCAAGCTGAAGGGTTGCACCAGGGCCACGCCGGCCAAACGCTCCTCGGCGCGACCGCCGGGCCGGGCCGCCAGGCGGCGGTTAAGACGGCTAGTGATCGCCTTATACAGGGCGGCGGTGTCTGGGGCTGCTGTGTCTGGGGCGGGGTTAATTGGCGGAGCGGTGCCTGGCGCCTGGGCTGGCTCGGCCAGGTGGGGAGGCAACCGCAGCCCCAGCTCGCGGGCGTAGGCCTGTAACGCCTCGGGCCGGGGCACCACCAGGGCCCCCAGCGACTTGCGGTCTTGGCCCACCAGCATCACCTGCTCCACCAGCGAACAGGCCACCAGACACTCTTCCAACGGCCCAGGTTCGATGTTCTCGCCACTGCTGAGCACGATCGTGTCCTTAGCTCGGCCGCTCAGCACCAGGGAGCCATCGGCCAGCAGATAGCCGAGATCGCCGGTGTCGAACCAACCCTCGGCATCGAGCACTTTGGCCGTGGCCTCTGGCTTGTTCAGGTAGCTGGCCATCACCTGGGGTCCTTTGGCCAGCACCAGGCCCCGACCGCCCTGGGGCAGGGGGCTGCGGCTGTCGGGATCCACAACTTTGATGGCGGTGCCAGGCAGCGGTTGGCCGGCGCTGCCGCGCCGGTTGGCCCAGCGGCGGCGACAGGTGAGCACCGGACTGGTCTCGGTGAGGCCATAGCCCACCAACAACTCAATGCCAATCGCTTCGAAAAAACCATCCACGTGGATCGCCAGGGCGCCGCCGCCGCTGATGGCCAGGCGCAGCTCGCCGCCCACCAGCTGCCGGCGCACCTGGGGCCAGATCAGGGCTGTCGCCAGCCGATGCAGCGGCCAGCGCAGACCCGCCTCCAACGCAGCCAGCAGCCGCTGCGGCGGCGGTTCGGGCACCAGGGTGAGATCGAGACCCTGGCGCCGCCGCAGGTAATAGGCGCGGCTATTGGCCAGGGCGGCGCGGATGAGAAGTTGACGGCGACTGGCCATGGCGGCCAGGGCGTCCTCGAAGCCCCCCAGCAGCGCCTCCCACAGCCGCGGAACGCTGATCAGGTACTGGGGCCGCACCCGGCCCAGGTCTGCCCGCATCTGCTTGAGGTTTGTGTAGGTCTGCTGGCAGCCGCAGGAGAGCAAAAAGTATTCGGCGCTGCGCTCATAGGCATGCCAGATCGGCAGCACGCTCACCACCCGATCGCCGGGGTTGGGTTGTACCGCCACCCCCAGACAGCGCAGCTGATGCAGCAGGTTGACGTGGCTGAGCGGTACCCCCTTGGGTTCGCCGGTGGTGCCGGAGGTGTAGAGGATCGTGGCGATGCGGCTGGGATCGGCCGCCGGCCAGGGGGTTGTCGCCCCCGGGCTGGCCAGGGCCGCTTCGCCCAGGGCCAGCAGTTCAGCCCAGCTGACCAGAGTTGGCCCTGTTCCTGTAGCGGCAGCAACTGCATCGCCTCGCTCCCCCTCCAGTAGCACCACCAGGCGCAGGGGGCCGGTCGGCTGGCTGGCCAGAGCCAGCTTCTCCAGCAGGGACTCAGATTCCACCACCAGCGCCACGGCGCCGCAATCGCGCAGGATGTAGCGCAATTCCTCCACCGGTGCGGCGCTGCCGCGCACCGCATCGGCTGCCCCCAGCCGCATCAGCCCCTGGTCGGCCAGCAGCCAGCGGGGGCCGTTTTCGGCGAACAAGGCCACCACCTCCCCCGGCCGCACCCCCAGGGCGGCAAAGCCGGCGGCGGCTGTCTCAATGCCCTGGTGCAGTTGGCGAAAGCTGAGCCTTACCGCCGGGCGGGCGTGGGGGGCGTCCAGGGCCGGTGAATCTCCGTAAAGCCGCGCCAGGGGCTGCCAGAGTTGTTCCAGGCCGCTAAGGCCACTCCAGTCGCTGCGCTGGGCCAGGGCCTGGCGGTCCGCCGCAGTGGTGGACCAGGGCATTTTGACGGGGCTGGCGGCAGACACGGGCGCGGGCACGCGACGATCGCCCCAGGCTTACCACCCCTGCAGCTGTTCCTGGGGCTCCGGGGCCCGCAGGGCCAAACCAAAGCGATCGGCGAAAACCGCCAACAGGCGTGGCGCCACGGCGGCGGCGGAGAGCTGGGGCCGCCAGTCGAGCAATCGCCCCACCGGCCGGTCGGCCAGACCGCAGGGCACCACCTGGGAGAAGCCAGCCAAATCGCAGTCCACATTCAGGGCCAGGCCGTGCTGGCTGATCCAGCGCCGCGCCCCCACGCCGATGGCCGCCAGCTTGTGCCCCTCCAACCAGACGCCGGTGAGGCCGGCCAGCCGTTCGGCGGCCAGCCCGTATTCGGCCAGCAGATCGATACCCACCTGTTCCAATTGCCGCAGATATAGATGCAAATCAGCGCCATGGCGCTGCAGGTTCAACACCGGGTAGAGCACCAGCTGGCCTGGGCAGTGGTGGGTAACCTCGCCGCCGCGGTCGATGCGGTGCAGGGGCAGGGGCGGATTGGCATGATCAAAGCGCAGAAAGCTTGGGTCAGCGCCACGGCCGAGGGTGTAACAGGGCTCGTGCTGCAACAGGAGTACGGCATCGGGGCCTTCTGGTTGCAGCAACAGCCGCTGCTGCAGCTGCCGCTGGGCTTGCCAGCCCCGCTCGAACGGCACCAGCCGCTCGGATTCAAAAAGGATTGCATCGAGCTGAGAACCCATGGACAAGCTTCCCTAGCGTTGGAGGGCCCCTGCACCGGAGGCGGTTGCCATCTGATGAAACTGCTCATCCACGGCCGCAATCTTGACGTGACCCCGGCGATCCGGGAGTACACCGAAACCAAGCTCACCCGCGCCATCACCAACCACGAAGGCCTGGTCAAGGAAGCTGATGTGCATTTGTCTGTGGCTCGCAACCCGAGCGTGCCCCAGCAAATTGTCGAGGTCACGATGTATGCCAACGGCACGGTTATACGCGCCCAGGAGAAAAGCGAAAATCTCTACGCCAGCATTGATCTGGTAGCCAGTAAATTAACTCGCCAGTTGAATCGCTATAAGGAGCGGCTGCTTGATTCCCAGCAGGGGCCTGTGCATCGCTCGGCCCGCGATGAGGAGCTGGGGGCCGCCAGCCTGCCGCCACCTGGCGCCAGCCTCACCGATGGGCTGCAACCGGAGCTGCCCAGCCCCGGCGTGCGGCGCAAGTATTTCGACATGCCAGCGATGAGCCTCGATGATGCCCTGCATCAACTGGAGCTGATCGACCATGATTTTTATGTTTTCCGCGATAAAGAAACCAACCAATTGCAGGTGGCCTATCGCCGCAATCATGGTGGCTTCGGCGTGATTCAGGCCAAAGCGTGAGCCAAGACCTCCCCGACCTGGCCCCCCTGATCGACCATGCCCTGCTGGATCCCCACCAGGGCAGCCAGGCGATCCTGCGCTGCTGCGACGAGGCCCGCCACTTCGGTTTTGCCGGTGTCTGCGTCGCCTCCCGCTGGCTGGCGCTGGCCCGGGAACGGCTGCCGCTGCAGGGCGCTGGCAGGGGGGCCAGCCCCCTTTTAATCGGCGTGGTGGGCTTCCCCTTCGGGGCGGTGCCAGCGGCGATCAAGCGGGCCGAGGCGGAGGCAGCGGCAGCAGCCGGCGCCGACGAACTTGATGTAGTGCCCGATTTCGGTGCCCTCGCCGACCGGGACAGCGCCAGCCTCCAGGCCGATCTGGCGCCCATCTGCGAGCTGGGCTTGCCGGTGAAGGTGATCCTTGAGGTGGGCCGCCTGGACCCGGAGGCCCTGGCCTTGCTGGTGGAGGTGAGCATCGATGTGGGCGCCCGCTTCCTCAAGACCGGCAGCGGCTACGGGGCGCCGGTCACCGCCGACCAGGTGAGCCAGCTGTGCGGCCTGGCCCGGGGCCGGGCCGCCGTGAAGGCCTCCGGTGGCATCGCCGATTTGGAGCAGGCCTATGGGCTGGTGGCGGCGGGGGCGATCAGGTTGGGCACCAGCCGCGGCGTCGCCTTGATCCAGGCGCTGCGCTCCCGTGCCTGACTGGCGGCTGCAGGGATTGGCGCTCAGCTGCAGGCCCCTGGGGGAACAGGATCGGCTGCTCACCCTGCTCAGCGACGCCGAGGGCATCACCCGCCTGGCGGTGCCCGGGGCGCGCCGGCCCAACAGCAGCCTGGCGGCGGCGGTGCCCCTGGCCCAGCTGCATCTGCAGGTGGGCGGCAAAGTTGGCGGGCTGGCGCGGGTGCGGCAGCTGCGGGTATTGCGCAACTACGCCCCGCTGGCCGAGCGGCTGGAGAGTTTGGCGGCGGCCCAGGCCCTGGCGGAGCTGAGCCTGGCCCTGGTGCCGGTGGGCAATCCGGTGGAAGGTTTGCTGGGCAACCTCACCATGCAGCTGGGCCGGCTGGAGCAGCTGGTGCAAGACAAGGGAGCCAATGCCGAGTTGCTGGCCATCGCCGTGCAGGGGGCGGTGCACCAGCTGGCCCTGGGGGGCTTTGCCCTGCCCCTGGCCAGCTGCGCCCGCAGCGGTGAACCCCTGGCCCCCCCTCTGGGGGACTGGCAATGGCGCTGCAGTGTGCTGCCCGATGAGGGGCTGGTGATCGGCGCGGTGCCAGGCTGCCAGCTGGCGCTGAACGCTTCCGAATTGGCCCTGCTGCAGCGGTTGTTGCGGCCGGTGCTGCCAAGGCGCCGGGATGGGGAGCTGATGGGGCCGCCGGCGGTGTGGTTGCGGTTGCTGGATCTGGTGGAGCTGTGGTGCGAGTACCACCTGGAACGGCCGCCGCGGGCCTTCCGGCTGCTGCGCAGTGGCTTCCTGCCTGAAGCATCATGACCGGGTCAGGAAAAGGACGGCAGCGCTTGAGCAATAGCCAGGAAACCAGCGGTTTCCAGCCCAGGGGTGCCACGGGTCTGCCGGGGGTGCTGGCACTACCGGACTTCCGTCGGCTGTGGATCGGCCAGATCTTTTCGCAACTGGCCGACAAGTTTTACATCATTTTGATGGTGTATCTGATCGCCCAGACCTGGGTGGGCAGCACACCGGAGGCCAATCCAGCCCTGGCCGAGGCGGCCAGCGCCATGCGCCTGGAGCTGCCGGAAAACCGGGCCCAGATGATCACCCTGCTGGCCACCGGAATTTATGTGGCCAACACCATCCCGGCGATGCTGCTGGGCACGGTGGCGGGGGCCTGGGCCGATCGCTGGCCCAAGCGGGGCGTGATGGTGGCCTCCAACGGCCTGCGGGCCCTGCTGGTGATGCTGGCGCCGCTGTGCCTGCTGGAGGGCCCCAGCTGGCTGGGGCTCAGCTGGGGCTACTGGGGCCTGGTGGCGATGACCTTTATGGAGTCTGTGCTCACCCAGTTCTTCGCGCCGGCGGAGCAGGCGGCGATGCCGCTGCTGGTGCCAGGTGAATTGCTGTTGCCGGCCAATTCGCTCTACCAGGCCACCAGCATGGCGGCCACGATTTTGGGCTTTGCCCTGGGCGATCCGGTGCTGCGGCTGCTGCACAAGCTGTTGGCGGCGATCGGCATCGGCGGCGGCGAATTTTTGCTGTTGCCCTTTTGTTACGGCATGGCGGCACTGGTGATCAGCAGCCTGCAGCTGCAGGAGCCACCCCGCCAGCCCCGCAGCTCCAGCCTCTGGGAGGAAATCGGCGAGGGCCTGCAGGTGCTGCGCGAACGCCCCAGCGTGCGCAACGCCATGCTGCATCTGGTGCTGCTCTACAGCCTGCTGGCGGCGCTTTATGTGTTGGCGATCAGCCTGGCCGCTTCGATCGCCTCCCTGGGGCCCACCCGCTTTGGCACCCTGCTGGCGATGAGCGGTTTGGGGCTGGCGGCCGGCGCCCTGGCGGTGGCGCAGCTGGGCCATCGCTTCCACCGCCGCCACCTGGCGAGCGCCGGTTTGGCCACGATCGCCTGCAGTTTGGTGCTGCTTGGCCAGCTGAGGGGCAACCTCAGCGGCACCCTGCTGCTCTGTGTGGTGTTGGGGATTGGCGCTTCGCTGCTGGCGATCCCAGCCCAAACCACCATCCAAGAAGACACACCAGAGGACCAGCGGGGCAAGGTGTTCGGGCTGCAGAACAACATGATCAACATCGCCTTGAGCCTGCCCCTGGTGCTGGCCGGCACGCTGGTGAGTAGCTACGGCCTGTTGCCGGTGCTCTGGACCCTGGCCGGCATCGCCCTGCTGGCGGCCCTGGCGGAAAAGCCCTGGCAGCGCAGTTAGCCGCTGTTAGCTTTGGCTAACGCAACTGAACACCAGTCCTGGTGGTCCATCTGGTGACCCACATCGCCTGGCTAGGTAAAAAATCTCCCTTTTGCGGCAACGTCACCTACGGGCTCACGATCACCGAGGCGTTGCGCAACCGCGGTCATCGGATCAGTTTTATCCACTTCGATACGCCGGCCAGCTTCCCCCTGCGCCGCGACGACTCGGATAACCCTCTTATGCCATGGCAAACCGCCAGCCCGGCGGCGGCAAGCGCCAATGCAGCCGCCCACTCCCTCACCACTGGCCTCACAAATGGCCTTACCACTGCCCTGAATACTGGCCTCAGCGGTTTCAACTCCAAGGCGGGTAGCAATTTTCAGGGCGGATCCAGGTTCCGAGCCGCTGTCAATTCGCTGGGCGCTGCCAGTTCCCAGAGCGGTGAAGGCTACTTAAGCGGTACCAGTTCCCAGGCTGGTATCAGTTCCCGGGTGAATAGCAATTTGCGGAGCGGCAGCAACTCCCAGGCCAATACCAATGCCCAGGCCAAATCCAATGCCCAGGCCAATACCAATTTCGAAAGCGGTGCCAATTCCCAGATCGGTGTCAATGCCCAGAGCGCAACGGGTCGTTTAGCCCCTGTGGATGCTCAGCAAACCGGCGATGCTCCGCAAACCGCCGAGGCGCTGGCCAAGGCCGAGGCGCTGGCCAATCCCGAGGTGGCCCTCACCTACCTGATGAAGAGCCAGGTTTATACGGTGCCGGCCCCAGGTGCCCAGCGGGAGCTGCGGGAGTCGCTGGAGCGGCTGCGGCCCGATGTGGTGCACGCCAGCCTTACCCTCTCGCCTTTGGATTTCCTGCTGCCGGATCTATGCGAGCAACTGGGCTTGCCGCTGGTGGCCACCTTCCATCCAGCCTTTGACGCCGGCCTGCGCAACCTCACCGCCGGCACCACCCAGCTGATGTATCAGCTGTATGCCCCCTCCCTGGCCCACTACGACCGGGTGATTGTGTTTTCCGAGCTACAGGCAGAGCTGCTAAATCGACTGGGGGTGAAGGAAAATCGGCTGGCGGTGATTCCCAATGGCGTAGATCCCCAGCAATGGGCGCCGGCCGGCCAAGAGCAGCCCTCGGTAAGCCAGGAACTAGCCGCCCTGCAGCGCCAGTTTGGCAATGAGCGAATATTTTTGTATATGGGCCGCATCGCTCCCGAAAAAAATGTGGAGGCGCTACTAAAAGCCTGGCGGCTGGTGCAGTTGCCGGGTTGCCGCCTGGTGGTGGTAGGTGATGGGACGATGCGCCAACAGTTGATGCAGAGCTATGGGGAAGACGACCAGGTGCTCTGGTGGGGCCATGAGCCAGATCGCCTGCGGCGGCTGGCGCTATTGCAATTGGCTGAAGTATTTATATTGCCCTCGCTGGTGGAGGGGCTGAGCCTGGCGCTGCTGGAGGCGATGGCCAGCGGCACGGCCTGCATCGCCACCGATGCCGGCGCCGATGGCGAGGTGCTGGAGGGGGGCGCCGGCATCGTGATCAGCACCCAGGCGGTCACCACCCAACTGCGCACCCTGCTGCCGCTGCTACGCGACCAACCGGTACTCAGCGCCGAACTGGGCCGCCGCGCCCGGGCCCGAGTACTGGAGCGCTACAGCCTCAGCCACAACATCGACGCCTTGGAAAAGCTCTACGGTCAATTACTGCATCCTGGTGGACTGGTGGGGTGAGGGCTATTTTTGGCGGCTGTTGGGGGTTGATTGGGGGGCTAGGGGCAGTGCGCCAACTTGGGGCGGCTGGCGTTGGTAAATGCTCTGGATGGTCCAGTACTTTGGCTGAAGTGGGTATGCCTGGCTAGCTGCAGTGCTTCAGTACCTAGGCTTGACAGCCCAGCCATGCCGAGCGATTGGTGGTGGGCGACTGAGCTGCAGGAGCAAAAGATGTGCACATAGGTGGGCCAATATTAAGAATTGCTTCGGAACTACCCCCCCCTTTTTTCTTACATTACGTGTAAAAATTAATGAGAGTAAAATTGAATGCACAATGCCTGTCGTCCATCCAACTTCTTCTGTAGATTCTGTCAAAGAGTTTGTAAAAAGTTTTACGACCAATGCGATGGGCGAAGTTGTACCCAATCCCGCATTAGACTATGGCGAAGCCATCGCCAAAGCTGTAGTCTTATCATCAATCATAAATACCAGGAATGAACAACTCGAAGAATTAAAAAAAAGTCCAGACGAACAGGATCAAGATAAAATCAATAACTTAGGCAATGAATTAAGAGACAAAGGCAAAATTGCCGAAGAAGTATTTGACATAGATCTCAACCCTTATAGTAAATTTATTGACTGGCTTTTTAGCTGGCTTTGCCTCGTCGCCGGCACCCTGATCGCTACCCCCGATGGCGAGCGGCCGATCGAAAGCCTGCAGCCTGGTGATCTGATCAGCACCGCCGAGGGCCCCCAGCCGGTGCGCTTCATCTGCCGCACCAGCCACTTACCCCCGCTCCTCAATGCCAGCGACGGGCTGCCCATCCGCATTGCCGCCGGCGCCCTCGGCGAACGCGGCCCTGTGCGTGATCTCTATGTGAGCCCCGATCACGCCATTCTCATCGATGGTCACCTGCTGCACGCCTCCGTACTGGTGAATGGCACCACCATCACCCACACCTCGCTAGCTCACTGGCAACAGCGCCACAACCAACCGATTGAATATCTCAACATCGAGCTCGAATGGCACCAGCTGATCACCGCCGAGGGCCTTGTCGTTGAATCCTTCGTGGACAACCGGCCCCGCAGCGACTGGGACAACTACACCGCCTACCTCAGCCTCTATCACCAGGAATTGCCGATTCGGGAACTTCTCCTGCCCCGTGTGAAGTTCAAGCGCCAACTGTCCTCCGCCCTGCGCCGCTTGCTGCAGCAGCTGGCGGATGGTGGCGTGCAACAAAGGCAACTGGAGGCTGCCGGTTGAGCAGGGGGTTGGGCTGGGCGAGTCATCAGTCTGCGGGGTCTGGTGAGTAAGCGGACTGCAACCGCCAGCAGTTGCGGCCCTCAGAGACATGCAACGAGAGCTCCAGCTACGGTCGTTGCAGGTGGAGACGGTCTCCTCCATGTACTGGGCGATCCTGCCAGCTGCCTGAGGGAGGCTGGTGCCCTGCTCAACGGCACATCAATTCAGCAGCTAGATATCTGGCCGGAGACTGCGCTCACCTACTACAACATCGAGCTTGAGCGCCATGGCCTGATCACGGCTAATGACCTGCTGGCTGAATGCTATTTTGCTAACTACCGCGATGGGGAGCTCACCAGAGTGGCCTGGAGCAATTACGACAATTACTTAAGCCTCTATGGATCATCTAAAACCATGGATGACTTGCCCATGCCCCGCATTCCCTTCTCGCGGCAACCACCGCTGCGCATCCGCGAGCAGTTTGGTTTGCTCAGTAGCTATGGACCCAGCAGCTCTGGCGCTAGCCGAGATGAGTTGTGCCTCACGCTCTGAGGGATCGGATTTTGGCTTCTATGCCAGCTGAGAACCTTTGCTGCATCGGGTCTCCATTGGCTGTGGCTCAGGTTTTCCAGAGCTTCGCTAAGCCATCCCGGCCGAGTCAATCCAGCTGGGACGTATCAATCCAGCCGGGTTGGCTACCCACAATGGTTGGCTTGTCTGCTGGGCTTATGGGCCCAACCCTGGGGATGGGCCGGCAATTTGAAGCCTCCATCTCATAGCTGCTCTGGCCAGGGGCAGCGGGAGAATGGCCGTCAGCTTCCAGCAATGCCTTGTCCCTAGCTGCCACCACCAACACTGGCTCCCCTATTGGCCCCAGCGCCAGCCAGACGCCGCCCAACTGGGTGGCCAGCGGCCATCCAATCGGTTGGTTGATCGAGCGGCTGCTGGCCCTGGAGCCGTTGCGGCAGCTGTTGTTTTGGCAGGCCCGGCGGCTGATCATTCGCACCGCCGAGCGCCGCGGCATCGATTGGCGGGCCAGGCGGGAACATTTGCGCACCCAGGCTGCACCACTGCTGCAGAGCAGTGGCGATCTAGTCACTTCTACGCCGAGCTACTACCGGGCCCGCTTCCACGCCTACCAGCTGGGCAACCTCTGCTGGGAGGCCGCCTGCGAAGCGGAACAGGCCACCGATGCCATGGCTCTGCGGATATGGCCGGCGGAACTGCTCAGCCCAAGTCAGGCGCAGCAGCGGTTGCGGGCCGCGATCATGGCCGCCATCGCCCCCAGCCTCAGCCTGCCGGTGCGGCGGGCCCTGGATCTGGGCTGTTCGGTGGGGGTGAGCACCAGATCGCTCAAGGATTGGCTGGATGAGAGGGAAGCCGCCGATGTGTGGGTGGAAGGTTTGGATCTTTCCCCCGAAATGTTGGCCGTAGCCCGGGCTAGAGAAGCGGAGGCCTCGCCAGCCCGGCCGATTGCCGCCTGGCACCACGCCGCCGCTGAAGCCACTGGCCTGGCCAGCGCCAGCTATGAGCTGATCACGCTGCAATTTGTCTGCCATGAATTGCCCAGCAGCGCCACCGCCGCCGTGCTCGCCGAAGCCCACCGGTTGCTGCGGCCCGGCGGCGTGCTGGCCATGGTGGATCAAGACCCGGAATCCGAGTTGATCCGCCGCCTGCCGGCCCCGATCGCCACCCTGCTCAAGAGCACCGAGCCCTACCTGGAGCAATACTTCAGCCTGGATATGACGGCGGCCCTGGAGGCAACCGGTTTCCACTCCTTGAGAAGGGAAGCCTGCGATCCCCGCCACCGGGTACTGGTGGCCGTGGCCTGAGGGTTGCTTGTGAACTGAGGGTTGCTTGTTGCCTGAGAGTTGCTTTCAGCTAAACATTGCCCGCCAGGCCTGCTCCTGCAGCCTGGCCTCCGGCGTGCCCTCCAGGGGGAAACCAGCCATGAAATCCTTGTCGCTGGCGGGTTGATAGGGGCCTTGTTTGAGCTCAAACATTACCGTGTTTGGCTCCAGTGCCACCAGGGTGTGATAGCTGCCAGTGGCCAACTCCACCCCCCGCAGGGGCCCGCCAGCGGCAATCACTCGCCGCTCGATCACCGCGCCGCTGGCATCCAGCAGCAGCAGTCCCAAAGACCCCTGCAATACCAGCACAAATTCAAAGCCCGCCGCCGGATCCTGGCGTTGATGGCGGTGGGGTCTTACATAAGTGCCCGGCTGCAGGGCATTGAGAAAGCGCTGCACCAGATCACCAAGGCCGTGCAGGTTGTGGTTGCTGCGTAGGCGCGGACTGGCCGCCGCCGCCTCACATACCGCCGCCAGCAGATCGGTGTCGATAGGGATAACCGCCGAGGTGATAATAGCCAAATCCTCGGCTCCAGTAACTGGGCTGCTCATGTTATCGCAATTCAGCGCAGATCTCTGAAAAAGCGGCGGCTGGGTCGCTGGCGGCCGTGATCGGTCGACCGATCACCAACTGGCTGGCCCCAGCGGCGATCGCCGCCGCCGGGGTGAGCACCCGCCGCTGATCACCAGGGCTGGCCCCCGCCGGTCGAATCCCCGGTGTCACCAGCGCAAAGGGGGCCGGATGGGCCGCCCGCAATGCAGTCACCTCCAGGGGGGAGCAAACGCAGCCGCCGATGCCGGCGCTGGCGGCCAAGGCGGCCAGCCGGGGCACATAGCTAACCAAAGGTTCGGCGATCGCCAGTTCGGCGGCAAAGCGGCCCTCCTCCCAGCTGGTGAGCACGGTCACGGCCAGCAGGGTGGGCGGCACCTGGCCGGCGGCGCTGGCCGCCTCCATTGCGGCTTCCTGGCCGGCCTGGAGGGCGTCGCGGCCTGCTGCGGCATGCACGGTGATCAGTTCGGCCCCCAACCTGCTGGCGCTGCGGCAGGCGCCGGCCATGGTGGCCGGGATGTCGTGAAACTTCAGGTCTAGAAACACCCGCTTGCCCTGCTGCCGCAACTGGCTCACCACCTCCGGCCCGGCGGCGGTGAACAACTCCAGCCCCACCTTCACCCAGCGCAAATCGGGAATCGAGGCTGCCAGGGCCAGCGCCTGCTCAGCTCCCATGCCGTCGAGGGCCACGATCAGCCGCTCGGCGGCAGCGGTAAGCCGCTCCGCGGCAAGGGGCAGCCGCTCGGCGGCAGCGGGCGACAGCTCTGCCATGGCTCCATCTCGGCCTCGATCAATTCTCGCCGAACTCCGCTGGGGCTCCAGCGGCAGCTGGAGAAAGGCGCCCCAAGCTTCAGCGGCTACAGAGCCCCAGCGGCAGCTGCTAGATGGCCCCAGGAGCAAACCACGGCGGCTCCTGGGCGGCTCCTGGCGGCAGCTGCTAAAAATCCCCTAATGGCATCTGGTGAGTGGGCCCCAGCAGCGCCCCCAGCAGCCAACCCCATCAGCACTTGGGCTGGCCTTAACCACACGACTATTTCACCAGCCGCCGTCTAATTCACAAGCCGCCGAAATGTCTTCTTGCCCAGCTGCAGCACCTTGCCCTCCAGTTCGCTGGCATCGCTAAACAGCTGGTTGACGTCGGTGAGCTTCTGGCCATCCAGCCGCACGCCGCCGTTCTGGATCTGCCGCCGGGCCTCGCTGCTGGTGCAGATGCCCACGGCGCTGAGCAGATAGAAGGCCTTGGCCGGGAAGTTCACCGCCGCCAGGCAGGCGTCGGGAACCGATGCACCGCCCCCTGTCACTGCGTCGGAGTTTGCACCATCTGCATCTGGCCGCAGCACCAAATCGGCCGCATCCGACTGGGCCTGGAGGGCGGCCGACTCGCCGTGGCGGCTGGCGGTTACGGCCAGAGCCATCGCCTTTTGACGCTGCCTCGGATTGCTGGGCAGGGCCGCTAAATCCAAATCGGTGAGCAGCGTTAGATATTCCTCCACTGCCGCGTCGGGTACTTTTTCCAGCTTTGAATACATGGTGAGCGCATCATCGGCAAGCCCCACAGTGTTGCCCAGGCTCTTGCTCATCTTTTGCACGCCATCGAGCCCCGGCAGGATCGGCAGCAACATGCCAAATTGAGGCCGCTGGCTGAAATGACGCTGCAGGTCGCGGCCCATGGCCACGTTGAACTTTTGATCGGTGCCGCCCAGCTCCACATCCGCCTGCACCGCCACCGAGTCGTAGCCCTGCAGCAGCGGGTAGAGAAATTCGTGTAGTGAAATTGGCGTGCAGCCGCCGTAGCGATTGGCAAAATCCTCCTTAGCCAGCATCTGACCCACGGTGCTGATCCCCAGCAGCTCGATCACCTCCGGCAGGTTCATGCCCGCCAGCCATTCGCCATTGCGCCGCACCTCCAGCCGCCCTGGGGTTTGGAAATCCAATAGCGCCCGCTCTGGATCCTGGCCCAGCCCCAGCTGCAACAGATAGGTTTCGGCGTTGGCCTCCACCTGGGCGGCGCTCAGTTGCACCCGGGTGGCGCTCTTGCCGGTGGGATCGCCGATGCGGGCGGTGAAGTCGCCGATAATCAAGACGGCGGTGTGGCCCGCATCCTGGAAGGCCCGCAGCTTGCGGAACAGAATCGAGTGGCCCAGGTGGATATCAGAGCCGGTGGGGTCTATACCCAATTTCACCCGCAGCGGGCGGCCGGAGGCCTGTACCTCCGCCAGGCGGGCCGCCAGCGATTGGTCGGCGCCCAGCTCGGCGGCGGGAAACAGATCGGCCACCCCCCTCTCCAGCCAGGTGGGCAGATTCCAGGCGGCTTGGGCCATCGTGCTTGCGGGCCCCCGGCGCCCCTGCGTCTGGGGCGGATCGTAGGCATTGGCCCTGCTCAGCCGAACCAGCTCAGCCCTGGGGCTCCAGCTGGCTCTTCATCCGCTCCAGGGTCAGCTGCATTTGACTGAACATCGTTTCGGGGGTGAGCCCAAACTGGCCCAGCTGGGTGCGCAGCTGCTCCACGGTGAGCTTGGCCTGGAAGTCTTCCGATAGCTCGAAGCGTTTCATGAACACGCGATAGCGGTCCATCATCGACTCCATCTGCTCGATGTAGAGCTTCTTGCCCTCCCGATCGAATTTGCCGTAGTCACTGCCCAGCTGCATCAGCTGCTGGTAGTCGCCAAACAAGTGCTTGGCCTCGTCTTGAACAATCTCTGAATCAAAAAACGCCATGGGCCAGGCGAAACGGCGCCGCAGGGAGCTGGTGTGATTCTGGGGATCGATGGTCGGCCATGGGAGTGCGGATCCACGCATCCCCGCTAGCTTCGCTGCACAGCACCCTGGCGCTACCCGCAGCATGGCTCAGCGGCACTGGCTGGATCCTCTGGCGCGGCGCTTGCTGCTGGCCACCGGTCAGCTAGCTCCAGCTCCAGCCGCAGCACCCTCCCCAGGGGCAAAGAAAGGCCAGGCTGGCCCTGGCAACGCTGGCCAGCTCAATGGCCAGCTCAATCCCGATCAGCGGCCGCTGGAGGGGCAGCCATTAGATCGCGAACTGCATGAGCGCGAACTGGTGGAGCGGGAGTTGGTGGAGCGGGAGCTGGTGGCCCTCAAGCTGAGCCAAAATCCAGCCCTGCGCCTGCGCGATGCCGCCGAGGTGCGCCATGCCGCCGCCCTCGGCTGGCGCCTGGATGTAAACCGCGCCACCAGGGCCGACTGGAGCCGGCTGCCGGGCCTCAGCACCGCCCAGCTGGACCTGCTGCTGCGTCTCCAGTCCGGCGGTGTGCAGCTGAGCGGCCCGGAGGATCTCAAAAATTTGTTGGAGCTCAGCCAATCCCAGCTGGAGGCCTGGTTGCCGCTGCTGGAATTCCGCTGGTATGGCGAAGCTCCAACCACCAACTCCTCCTCGCCGCCACCCCTGGATCTCAACCGGGCCCGGCCCCTTGATCTGCTGGCCCTGGGCCTGTCGCGGGAACGGATTCGTCGTCTGCTGCGGGAGCGGGCCCGGGCCCCCTTCCTCGACCTGGCGGAGCTGCAGCAGCGGTTGCAGTTGCCGCCGGAGCTGGTGGAGAGTTGGATCGGCCGGGTGCGCTTCGGGCAGGGACCCTGCGGCCCGGTACTGCCCTCCACCCCCCGCCGCCCCTAAACCTTGCGCCAAGGCGATCTGTTTTCCTGCTTGCAGCCGGCCAGCTCCAACGCCAGCGCCGCTGGCGGCGAATTGCCGCTGCTCGCCCACCAACTGCTGGCCTGGCAACGCTTGGTGGCCAGCCACCAGGGGCCCCTGTTCGCCGGCGGCCCCGGCCAAGAGCTGCAGGCGAGTCTGTTTGATCACAACAGCCCATCCGCCGAGGCCCGGGCGGCGGCTTTTGATCCGCTGGCGCTGCGACCCCAGCCGCTGAGCTTTTGGCGCTGGCCCCAGGCGCCCCAGGGGGGAGCGGCGATCTACCTGGTGATCGATCGCCCGCCGGCACTCGATCAACCCCTGCTGCTCTACGTGGGCGAAACCGGCCGGGCCGATCGGCGCTGGAAGGGGGAGCACGACTGCAAGCGCTACTTGACGGCCTACGGCGAGGCCCTGGCCAAGGCGGCGCTGGAGGGCAGGCCCAGCATCCGCTTCTGGCTGGACGTGCCGGCCGCCATCCAGCCCAGGCGGGCCCTGGAGCAGGCCTTGATTCGGCGCTGGCTGCCCCCCTTCAACAAGGAAACCCGCCAGCGCTGGGCTACGCCGTTCACCGCCGAACTCGACTTGGAGTAGGGAGAGCTGGGGGGGCAGCCTGGCTAGCATTAATCCCAAATAAAGGCCCGGTGCATGGAGATTCGCTGCCTTCCCCAAGACCTCAGCGCGGCCCTGGGGAGCTGGAGCGACCAGGCCCTGGCCGTGGGTCTTTTCGCCGGTGGCGAAGACGCGCCCGCTGACCACCCGCTGCTCCAAGCCCTCACCGATCGCTATGGCCCCGAGTTGCTGGCCCGGTTAGCCCAGCGACGCTTCAAGGGGCAACTGGGGGATACCGCCTGCCTGGAACTGCTGGGCGAACTGCCCGGCAGTGTGATTTTGGTGGGTTTGGGCGATCCCGCCAGTTTCGCTATTTCATCCCTGCGCACCGCCGCCGCCAGCGCCGCCACGGCGGCCCTGGCCGCCGGCTGCACCAGTTTGGGCCTGGCCATGCCGCTGGAGGGGATCGAAGGCGCCACGGCGTCGGCGGCCCTGGGCCAAGCCGTGCGGCTGGCCACCTACAGCGACCAGCGCTTTAAGAGTGAGCCTGATCAGGCGAAGCCCCGGCTGGTGCACCTCACCCTGGTGGGTCTGCAGCAGCAGGCGGCCGCTGGGCTGGCCGGCATAGACGCCATCTGCGCTGGCGTTGAACTGGCCCGGGAGCTGGTGGCGGCGCCGCCCAATGTGGCCAACCCCCAGCACCTGGCGGACACCGCCGCCCAGATCGCCAGCAACCAAGACCTGGAGCTGAAATTGCTCGAGCGCGACGACTGCGCCGCATTGGCGATGGGCGCCTACCTGGCCGTGGCCCAGGGGTCTTCCCTGCCCCCCAAGTTCATCCACTTGATCTATCGCCCCAAGGGCCCGGTGACCCGCAAGGTGGCCCTGGTGGGCAAGGGCCTCACCTTCGATTCCGGCGGTTACAACCTCAAAACGGCCGGCTCCCAGATCGAGATGATGAAATACGACATGGGCGGCAGCGCGGCGGTGCTGGGCACCGCCCGGGCCATCGGCCAGATCCGGCCAGAGGGTCTGGAGCTGCACGTGATCGTGGCGGCCTGCGAAAACATGATCAATGGCGATGCGGTGCATCCCGGCGACATCGTCACCGCCTCCAATGGCAAGACGATCGAGATCAACAACACCGACGCCGAAGGCCGCCTCACCCTGGCCGATGCCCTGGTCTATGCCTGTCGCTTGGAACCGGATGTGGTGGTAGACCTGGCCACCCTTACCGGTGCCTGTGTGATCGCCCTGGGGGAGGAGATTGCCGGTCTCTGGTCGAGCAGCGATGGCCTGGCGGAGGCGCTGTTGCATGCCGGCAGCAGCGGCGGCGAAGAGCTCTGGCGCATGCCCCTGCGCAAGTCCTACAAGCAGGGCCTCAAAAGCCAGTTCGCCGACATGAAGAACACCGGTCCAAGGCCCGGTGGCTCGATCACCGCAGCCCTGTTTCTGCAGGACTTTGTTAGCAAGGATCTGCCCTGGGCCCACCTGGACATCGCCGGCACGGTCTGGAGCGACAAGGGCCGCAGCAGCGAACCCGCCGGCGCCACCGGCTTCGGCGTGCGCACCTTGGTTAATTGGCTAATAGCCGGTGCCCCCTGCCAAGTTGGCGCCTAGGTTGAGGTTCAGCTAGGGGTGCGTCGATGGCTGTCAAAAAAATCCGCTGGTACGTAAAGGCCCAACTCGGTGTATTGATGTTGCCGGCTGGTCTGTGCTTGTTCGGCGAGGCGATTATCCGCAGGGGCATGGAGCAGCTGGCCTCCAGCGCCCAGCTCGCCACCGCCAATGGCGATTCCCTGTCCCTGAATCTGCTGCGGGCCCCTGGTCCCTGGTTTTGGTACGGCAGCTTTGGCCTGATCCTGATCACGGGAGGCGTGGGCCTGATGATCGAAAGTGGACTGCTGCGGGGCTACCCCGGCCGCCAGTAGTTTTTCGGTTAGGAAGACTCTGAAAATTGCTATTTCGGCGAACCCGCCACCCGGGTCAATTTCATAATCAGAATTGAAACAAATCTAGCATAATAATGACGCTGCTGGGCTTTCAGTTTTTTTCAATGGAGCTTGTTATTTGCCCCGGAGCTTGGGGCTTCGGCAGGAGCCTATTTGGCTTTGGCCTTGGCCCTATTTGGCTCGCGCTTTGTCTGGGCTCAGGCGGCTCCCACGACACTTCGCTGCCGCTTAGCGGGGGCGGCGGGCAGCTTTGCTGGCCCAAGGCTGGCCAGCAGCTGGTCTGGGGATTCCAGGGCGTGGATCTGCCAGCGGGCGCGCTCAGTGCAGAGCGGCAGCAGGCGATCCAGGTCGTCGGCGGCCTGCTTGGGGCTGGAGTAGGGACCGATGTGCCTGGTCTGCAGACCGTCGCGAATTGTCAGCAGATACATACGCCGCTGGGGTAGAGGCGAAGCCAGACTAAGCCTGCCGACGAGCGGTTTCGCGCAGCAAAAGCGTTGCTAATACGGCCCTGATGGCCAAGGCTGCCGCTTGTATCTTCAGGATTTCCTCGGATTTTCCCCGGCACTAGCGCTAGGAAACAGCATTATTTGCAGGTGTGATGGCAGCGGCTTTTGTCGAACCCCACACCTGTTGGAGGCGGCGATCCCGTCCGCAGGCCCAGCGGTAGTACCCGTAGCGGGCCCCATGGCGCTCCGCATAGTTTTGGTGGTACTGCTCGGCTGGCCAGAACCGCTGCAGTGGTTTGATCTGCACAGTCAGCGCCGATTTTGCCCGGCCCAGCTGCCTGGCGACGGCCGCGGCACTGGCCTGGGCCAGCAGGGCCTGCTGCGGGCCACTGGTGAAAATCACAGCGCGGTAGGAATCGCCCCGGTCACAGAACTGACCGCCGCCATCGAGGGGATCGATGTTGCGCCAATAGGCTATAAGCAGGGCCGCGTAGCTGATCCGATCGGGATCAAAGCGCACCCGCACGCTCTCTTGGTGGCCGCTACCGCCCGCCGATACCTGATTATAGCTGGGATTGGCCAACTTGCCACCGCTATAGCCGCTCTCCGCCGTTAATACGCCAGGCACGATCTGTAAATCGTGTTCCAGGCACCAGAAGCAGCCTCCGGCGAACACAGCTTCCTGGGGCGGCGCCGCCAGGGCCGGCAGGGGTCCGAGCAACAAAACCAGACAAGCAGCCAGCAAGGGGGTGGCTAGCCACACAAAAATTGGCCCTGCCAACCGCGACTGCAGCGAGTGAGAGCCACTTAGCGCAGAAATCCCAGTAGTTGCATATCTTTCGGGGTCTGTTTTACCTTTAGTTGTCAGAATATCTTTGGTTGCTGAACTGATCTTAGCCACTGAAGTAACGCTACTTGCTGAGCCCACACTGACCGCAGGAGACACCCTATTTGATGGATCATTCTTTAGCGCTGAGATGGTGGCAATTGCTGGCATGGGTTGGGCCGCTGGAGTGATTTTGGTTATTAGGAAGAGTCTAGCTGTTGGAGTGGGCTCAGTTACGAGAATAAGCCTGGGTGCTGGAATGGGCTTAGGCATTAGAAAGGGTCCAGCTTTTGAAGTCGGCTCAGCCATTGAAATGGGCTTAGCGGCTGGCATGGTCCCGGTTACTGCAGTGAGCTTATCTACTGGAATGGCGCCAATTAGTGCAATGGTCTTGCTGGCTGTTATTGGCCAACTATTATAAAAAATATTCCCGTCCCAAAAACTTTGTTCAGCCATTGCCGCCTGCCGGTACCACCAGATCCAGGATGGCAGCGGCGGCCCGGCTGGTGACCCCGGGCTCGCCCAAGGCCTGGCGCAATCTTTGATAGCCCTCCAACATGCGCTGGCGGGCGGCACTGGTGGGATCGAGAAGCGGCTCGGCCTCAGCCACGATTGCTTCGGAGCTGAGTTGATCCTGCAACAGTTCCGGCACCAGCCGCTCATTAAGCACCAGATTCACCGGCGAGATATGGGGCACGTTGAAGCGCAGCAGGTGTTGGGCCACAAAGGCAGTGACCCGGCTCACCCGGTAGACCACCACCTGGGGCACCCCCCGCAGCGCCAACTCCAAATTGGCCGTGCCCGACTTGGCGAGCGCCAGATCGGCAGCGGCGCAGAGGTCGGGTTTGAGCCGGTCGGCATCGCCGGCCGCGATGATCCGCGCTCTAACCCCCGCTTTTGTAAGCACGGCGCTGAGTTCGGTTTCAAAGCCGCTCAGGCCGGTCGGTACCAACACCTCCAGCTGTGGCTGGCGGCGCTGCAGCTCAGCCACCGCCGCCGCCATGGCCGGCAGCAAATAGTGCATTTCTTGGCGCCGCGAGGCCGGCAGCAGCAGCAGTACCGGTACATCGGCAGCCAATCCCAGGCGCTGGCGAGCCTGGTCGCGGCTGGGCAGTTCGGCCAGGGTGTCCAGCAGGGGATGGCCCACCCAGGTGACGGCGGCACCCCGCTCGCCGTAAAAACGCGCTTCTTCCGGGAAGATCGCCAAAATCCTGTCGCTAAAGCCGATAAGCCTTGTGGTGCCCCCATCCCCCAGGCTGAAGGCCCATTCCTGGGGCGCTATGTAATAGGTAATCGGCACCTGGGGATAGAGACTCTTGAGGCGCAGGCCCAGGTTGACATTGGCGCCCATGTAGTCGATCAGCACCACGCCATCGGGGGGATTGCTGGCCAGCCAGCGGCGCAGCTGCCGCTGCAACCGCAGCGTTGGCAGGATCAGGGGCAGAGCTTCCCAAAGACCGATAGCCCCCATCGATGCGGTGTCGGCGATCAGCTGCGCGCCGGCCTGGCGCATCCGCTCCCCCCCCAGGGCCACCAGCTCCAGGCTCAAGCCCCGCTGGCTGGCTTCGCCGCGCAGAGCTCGAATCAACAGACTGCCCTGCAGATCCCCGGATACTTCACCGGTACTTACCAGCAGGCGCACCATCAGCGCTGGGCGGGTAGGGGACCGCGGCGTCCGGGACCGGTGGAGGCCTCCAGGAAGGCCACCAACTGTTCGCCGGCTTCCAGCAAATCCAGCTCGCGGGCCGCAGCCAAGGCTGAGGCCATCACCCGATCGCTGCGGTAGATGAGAGTCCAGAGTTGCTGCAGCTGGCGCAGCTGGGCGCCCTCGTCGAGATCGGCCAAGCCACTACGGCGAATACCGAGGCGATTCAAGCCCCGCAGCCGGCCGGGATGGCCCTCCACCATGGTGAAGGGGGGCACGTCGCGGTCGATGCGGCTCATGCCACCCAACATCGCCATGCTGCCAATGTGCACAAATTGGTGAATGCCCAGCACACCACCGATCACGGCCCGATCACCGATCACCACATGGCCAGCTACGGCTACGCCGTTGGCGATCACGATGCGATCACCCAATTGGCAGTTGTGGCCGATGTGGCTATAGGCCATCAGCAGATTGGAGTTGCCCAATCGGGTCTGCTCTTGGCCCGAGGTGGCCCGATTGATCGTGACGCACTCGCGAATGCTGTTGTCGTCGCCGATCACCACTTCGGTGGGATCACCGGCGTACTTGAGATCCTGAGGCTCCAGACCGATGCAGGCCCCGGGAAACACCCTGTTGCGCTGACCCATCCGCACCAACCCATCGATCACCACATGGGGACCGATGCGGCAGCCGTCGCCGAGTTCCACGCCCGCGCCGATCACGGCATAGGGACCGATCTGCACATCGGCGCCGAGGCGGGCGCCCGGATCGACCACTGCCGTGGGATGAATCTTGATGGCCATTGCTGAGCTGCCCATCGTCTCAGTCCACCAGGGAGAACAGCAGTTCCCCGGCACAGACCAGTTGACCATCCACGCTGGCCTCGGCATGGACCTTGCCAAAGCGGCGGCGCTTGAGGCTGAGCAGCTCGCAAGTGATCAGTAGCTGATCTCCTGGCACCACGGGCCGACGGAAGCGCACCCCATCAATGCCGGCAAACACGAACAGGCCCTTGGGCAGATCGGGCATCTGGGTAACGATCAAACCCCCCACCTGGGCCATGGCCTCCACGATCAACACGCCGGGCATCAGCGGCCGGCCAGGGAAATGTCCCTGGAACTGGGGTTCGTTGAGTGTGACGTTCTTGAGCGCCACCGCCCGCTTGCCTGGCTCGTGCTCCAGCACCCGATCGACCAGCGCGAAGGGATAGCGATGCGGCAGTAGTCCCTGGATTTGCTCGCTGGAGAGCAGGGGCACTAGGGGGGAGGGGGCGCTGGTGGACAAGGAAACAGGAAATGGATGACGGGCGGGCTTAGCTGGCAACGCCCCCTGGGACAGGGGGCTGACCACCAGCGTCTTTGGTTGCGAGCGCAGCTGCCAGGGCCGTGTGCAGGCCGTGGGAACCGCGATAGGCGAACACCTGGGCCTGGGGCAAGCCTGCCAGGGCCAAGTCCCCCAGCAGATCCAGAAGCTTATGGCGAACTGGTTCGTCGGCGAAGCGCAGTGGTGGATTCAACCAATGGTCTCCGTCGCAGACCAGGGCATTGTCCAGGGCGCCACCTTGAATCAAGCCGGCCGCCCGCAGCTGCTCCACCTGCTCGCGAAAGCCAAAGGTGCGGGCCGGGGCGATCTGCTCCACGAACAGCTCTGGACTCAGTTGCAGCGAAAACAGTTGCCGGCCGATGACCGGCTGCTGAAATTCAATCGCCGCCCCGATCGATAGATGCTCCGCAGGCAGGGCGGTGATAAAGCTGGACCCCTTCTGCAGAGTGATCGCTTCTGCCAGGGGGGCGCTGCAGGGGCGCGGCCCCCTGGCCAGCAGACCGGCCTCGGCGATCGCCTCCACCCAGGGCAGGGCCGAGCCATCCAGCAGCGGAATTTCCTCGCCGCTCACCCAGATCTCCGCCTGGCTGACGCCAACGCCGGCCAGGCCCGCCAAGAGGTGCTCCACGGTGGCCAGACGACCGCTATCGAGCGCCAAGCAGGTGCACAGCTGGGTGGCACAAACCTGGGAGGGTGCCAGCCGCTGCAGGGGCTGCTGGGGTTGATCCAAGCGCCCCACCCAATAGCCGCTGCGCTCACTGGCCTGCAGCCGCACGCGGCTGGTGGCGCCGCTATGGAGGCCTACGCCGCTGCGCTCCACGGCTTGCGCCAGGGTCCAGGCCCCGGAGTAATCACTGGGCCAGCTGGCCATCAGAATTTCCAGCCCACACCCAGGTTGAAGCGCCAATCACCGGAGAAATCTTTGCTGGCCACTTCCAGCCGCAGCGGGCCCACCGGGGTGGTCAAAATCAGGCCTGTACCCACCGAAAAACCATCTCCTGGTTTGTTCAATAGGCCTCCGGGATTACCGCTCACATTGGCCTGGGTGCCGAAGGCGGTGCCGCCATCTATGAATAACTCACCGCTCACGATTCTAAAGATCGGAAATCTGTATTCCAAGGTGGCCTCACCGAAACTTTTACCTACACCTAGATCACAATCGTAATAACCACGAACCGAGTTGGCGCCGCCGAGACAGAAGGCCTCATAGCTAGGCATATTGCCGATGTTAGAGCCTGCGGTTACCTGGAAGGCCAAGGCCTGCTTACAGTCAGCGGCCTCACCCTTTTTGGGCCGGCAACCCTTGTAGATTTTCAGCCAATTAACGGGAATGTACTGAGTAAAGCTGCCCCGCAGGCGGTTGAAGGTGGGCGAATCCTGGCCTACGGAGATGAATTGTTCGGTGCCGAGGCTGAGGAAGTTGCCAGCGGTGGGATTGCGGGTATCGTTTAGGGTATTCATGGTAGCAGCCATCCTCACGCCAACCAACTGGTTGCGGGTGGCGCAGTTATAGGCAATACAGATTACGTTGTTGACCGTAGTGGTTCCACCATTGAAATTATTGGGGCCAACGGCATAGGGCGTCTTGTCGCCGGCAAAGTTCACCGGAGTCACCTCCTGGGCATTGACCCCCAGCACCAAGCTCCAGGGGGCGCGTTTGAATGGATTGCCGCCATTGAGGGGGCGCACCAGTTGCAGGCTGCCGCCAAAGCGTTGGATGGCGATCGTGTTGCCATCCAGGGCGAACCAATTGTTGTTTACCCCCAGGCCAGCCACCGAACCCGCCGCCACGGCTTCATTTATTGACCCGAAAGTTTTACCCAGGGGGTTGGTGGTGGAAAAAATATTGTAGGCAGAGGCGGTAGCTGGGGCCGAATAGAAGCCGCTGGAAACGTCTGTTACAGTAGTGAATTGGCCATTATCTTGGCTTTGATAAATCTGAGGAACATCTCTGCTCAGGAAGAGCCTCGCCCGGAATGCCGTGCGGTATTTATCACCTTTGATCCAGGGATCGGTGAAGGAGATATCGGCCAAGCCGCCGAATTGACCGTAGGTAAAATTAAGCGATCCATCCCAGGCGCGACCAGCAATGTTGCTTTCCTGCAGTTGCACCTGGCCAAAAACTCCCTGGCTTTGGCTATAGCCCAAGCCGCCGGATAAGCTGCCGGTGGACTGCTCTACGATGCCCAATTGAATAACTACAGTGCCGGGCTCTGCCGCCACTGGCTTCAGGGTCACTTTGACGTCGCTGAACAGTCCAGTGCCGTAGATGCGCTTGATATCCTCTTCCAGCTCGCGGCGATTGAACACCTGGCCGGTCTTGATTGACACCTCACGGCTGATCACCCAAGGCTTGGTCTTGCCCTTGATCGGTTCTCCTTTGGCATTGGTGGATTCCCCCTCCTTGTTAAGGAATTTCACCTCCACCCCGGCCACGGTGCCCTCGCGCACCAACAGTTCCACCGTGCCATCGGGATTCACCCGCTGGGGGCCGCTGACCCTGGCCAAGGAGTAGCCCTGGTCTGCATACCAGCGCTGCAAGTCCTGCATGCGACTCTGCAGGGTATTGAGATTCAGGGTTCTGCCGTAATCAGCGGCAAAGCTGTCGGTCACCACCTGGGCTGGGATCTTGGCTTGGACCGGATCGAGGCTGATTTTTTTCAGCACGGGGTTGGCGACCACATTGACCACCAGGCGCACCCCGAGCGGGCCGTCTACCGGCTGAATGCGCACATCCGAAAACCAGCCACTGGCATAGATCGCCGACAGGTCGGTCTGCAATTCACTGCGGCTCACCCTGGTGCCAGGAGTGGCTGCCATCGCCCCATAGGCGGCCAGCTCCAGCCGTTCCCGCTCTGGGTGGTTCTCCAGACCTTCGATCACCACCTCCGAGATCAACACCCTCGGCTCTGCGGTAGTGGCCGGTGCGGTAGCTGCTGGTGCGGTAGTGGCCGGTGCGGTAGCTGCCGGTGGAGTACCAGCAGGAGTAGCGGCCGGTGCCGCCTCATTTTTGTTGGCGGGAGCTGCTTTAGATGGAGCTGCTTTAGCTGGGGCTGAATTGGCGGGAACTGCGTTAGCGGGCGCTGCTTTAGCTGGCGCTGCTTTAGCTGGCGATGAAGAGGCGGGAGTGGTCCCCGCTGGTGCCGGCTGGGCTACTGGGGCGCCCTGGCTCGGGCTGGCAGCCGAAGTGCCAGCGCCAGAGGCTTTTGGCACTGCCGGCTGGGCCAGGGCTGGGCTTAACCCCGTTAGTGCCGCAGCGCACAAGCTGATCAGCACCTGGGCTGGAACAGAACCTGTTGAACGCAAGCCGGCCATCTGCAAAATCACGGTGCGGCCCGGCCGCATGTGAGGCTGACCTTACCGGTAGACCCTTGATTCCGGACAGACCCCCTGGACCCGTTTGAGAACCTCCCCGTAGGCCTCGACAACTCCGCCCAGATCCTGGCGAAAGCGATCCTTGTCGAGAATCCGCGCCTGGCTGTCGGCGATGCCGCGATCCCAGAGGCGGCAATTGTCGGGACTGATCTCATCTGCCAGCAGCAGCTGGCCGTCGGCGCTGTAGCCCAGCTCAATTTTGAAGTCCACCAGCTCCAGGTTCAGGCCGGCGAACAGCGGCCGCAGGGCGGTATTTACCCGCCAGGCCAGCTGTTCGATGGCGATTCGCTGGGCGTCGTCCACCAGGCCCAGCAGCCGCAAGCGGGCTTCGCTGAGCAGCGGATCGCCCAGACCGTCGTCTTTGTAGTAGAGATCGAGCAGCGGCTGCTCCAGGCGAGTGCCAGGGGCGATGGGCAGTTGTTTACAGAGGGAGCCGGCGGCGATGTTGCGGATCACCACCTCCAGCGGCACCACCCGCACCGGTCGCACCAGCATCCAGTTACCGCCAGCCTCGCCACTGGCCTCGTCGCCCGCCTCGCCAACAGCAGAGGTGGAGCTGGCAGGTGGCAGCCCCAAGAAATGGGTGGGGATGCCCTGCAGTTCCAGATACTCGAACAGCAGGGCTGAAATTTGGCAATTAAGAAACCCCTTGCCGCTGAGCTGGGCTCGCTTCTGGGCATTGAAGGCGGTGGCGTCATCCTTGAACTCCACCGCCAGCAGATCGGGCTGGTCGGTGGTGTAGACGCGCTTGGCCTTTCCTTCATGCAGCAGGGGGCCGAGGCAGTAGGCGCTCATGGCTGAGGGGCGAGCAAGGGAGCGGCGGCATGGCCACCTGGAGCCCGGGGAGAGCGCAGCTGCAGCTCCAGCTCCTGGACGCGCCGCAGAGCGGCTGGGTCCTGGCGACGCAAACCCAACTCACCGTAGGCGTCGTCGATACGGGGGCTCAGCCGCGCCCTTCGCTGGGTGGCCCGAGCCCGAGCCCTGGCGCTGGCTTCGCTGGGCGCAAGGGCCAGTTGGTGATCGAGAATCTCCGCCACCAAAGACCAGGCGCCGGCTGCTGCGGCCTGGTCAAGGGCAAACTCCAGTAATCGCTCCCGCTCGGCGCTCGGCAATTGCTGAATCAATTGCACAGAACGATTGATACGGCCGGCGGTCGCCAATCCGGGTTGGCGGCCGGCCAGCAGCACCACCGCGGCGGCCTGGGGTTGCTCCAGGGACTCCAGCTCAGCGGCCAGCAGATCCAGGGCCGAGCGATTGGTGACAGTGCCGTCGGCATGGCGCTGCACAGGCAACAGCAGCGTTTCCAGGTTTGATAGCTCTCCCTGGGCTAGCTGGCGCAGGGCCGCCGCCGCCCGCAGGTGATCGAGCCCGGCGTGGGCGGCCCGCCACTCTAGGAGCAACCACTGATTGCGCTCTACCCCCTGGGCCGGCCCATAGCGCTCCAGCACCCGCAGGGCGGCCTGGGGGGCCTGGCAACCAATCAGCGCATCGGCATTGGCCAGCACCACCGCCAAGGGCTGGGGAGCGGGCTTGATCGTTAGCAGGCGCCTTTGCACCTGCTGCAATTGGGCCAGGGAGCCCCGATCAAGCAGCTGCACACAGGAGGCCGTCAACTGGTCGAGGCCGCCATCGCGCAGCAGGGCGGCAAAGGCCCGCTCGGCCTCGCTCGGCCTGGGCTTGCCTCTGCGGGCCTGGGCGGGGCTCGCCGCCAGGGCCACCACCAGAACCAATGCCAGCCAGCGCCGCCGCCTGGCGGCCTGTAACAAAAAAGCTGCCAGCGGAGATCTACCTGGAGCTGCCGCCATGTATAGAAGAGGGCACGGCGGCCCGCTACGCGGGCTTAAACCTAGAAGACCCGCCCCAGGCACCTCGCTCCCACCAGGCCATGACCACCGTCTCCTCTGCCTCCCAAGCGCCGGCGCGAATTCTGGTGGTGGGCGGCGGCGGACGCGAAAACGCTCTGGCCTGGGCTCTAGCCCGCAGCAATGGTGTGGAGCGGGTGTGGGTGGCGCCGGGCAATGGCGGCACGCTGGAATTAGAGGGCTGTGACCAGCTGGCCATAGCCGAATCGGACCAGGAGGGGCTGCTAGCGGCCTGCCGTGAATTGGCGGTGGAATTGGTGGTGGTGGGGCCTGAGGCGCCCCTGGCCGCCGGCCTGGCCGATCGGCTGCGGGCCGCTGGCCTGCCGGTGTTTGGACCTGGAGCCGATGGCGCCCAGCTGGAGGCCAGCAAGCATTGGGCCAAAACCTTGATGCAGGAGGCGGGCGTACCCACCGCCGGCTATTGGCCCGCCACCAGCCTGGAGCAGGCGCTGCTGGTCCTGGAGAGCCAGGGGCGTCCCCTGGTGGTCAAAGCCGATGGTCTTGCCGCAGGCAAGGGCGTCACCGTCTCAGAAACCATGCAGGAGGCCCGCGACGCCATCGCCGAGATATTTGCGGGTCGGTTCGCTGTAGCGGATGGCGCCGCCTTGGTATTGGAGGAGCGCACCTGCGGCCCGGAGGTGTCTGTGTTCGCCCTCACTGACGGGGAGCGCCTGCTGCTGTTGCCGCCGGCCCAGGATCACAAGCGCATTGGCGAGGGGGACACCGGCCCCAACACCGGCGGCATGGGGGCCTATGCGCCAGCGCCGCTGCTGGATGGGGAAGGGCTTGAGCTGGTGCGTCAGCTGGTGTTGGAGCCCACCCTGCAGGCCTTACGGCAGCGTGGCATCAACTATCGAGGCGTGATCTATGCCGGCCTGATGCTCACCGAAAGTGGACCGAGTGTGATCGAATTCAACTGTCGCTTCGGCGATCCGGAATGTGAAACCTTGATGCCACTTTTGGGGCCAGAACTGGCCGCTGTACTGCTGGCCTGTGCCGTTGGCCATCTGGATCAAGCGCCAACACTCACCATTGACCCCGGCTGCAGCGCTTGCGTGATCGCCGCCGCCGCCGGCTACCCCGGCAAAATTCGCAGCGGTGATCCTATCCAGAGCAGCCTGGTTAGCACCAATAACCTGCAGTTGTTCCACGCCGGTAGCCAGCGTCAAGCCGATGGCGGCTGCGTCAGCAGCGGTGGTCGCGTGCTGGCGGTGGTGGCCCAGGCGGATGATTTTGATACCGCCTTCGAACGGGTTTATGGGGGCCTGGAGCAGGTGCAGTTTGAGGGGATGAATTTCCGCCGCGATATCGGTCACCAGGTGCGCCGTCGATGAACCTCCCCCAGAACATCCCCCAGGCAATCCCCCAGGCAACCCCCCAAGAAAAGGAGCCCAGCTCTAATTGGCGCCAGTTGCTGGCCAAGTGGTGGGCTGAGTTCAGCCTGCAGACCAAATTGCTGGCCGTGGCCACCCTGGTGGTGAGTCTATTGATGACGGGTATCACTTTTCTGGCCCTCAATGGTATCCAGCGGGATGCCCGGAACAGCGATACCCGCTATGGCCGCGACCTGGGGTTACTGCTCTCTGCCAACGTCACGCCGCTGGTGGCCGAGGGCAAGGATCGAGAACTGGCCGCTGTGGCCGATAAGTTTTGGCATTACAGCTCTAGCCTTCGCTATATATTTTTTGCCGATCCCAATGGAGTTATTTACCTCGGCATCCCGGTCGGAGCCAACTCTGGCAGCAGTGAACTGCTGCTGAGTCGCCGCCTGGAATTGCCCGCCGAGCTGCGTCAACATCCGGAAAATCCACTGGTTAGGCAACACCTAACCCCGAACGGCCAGGTGACAGATGTGTTTGTGCCGATGGTGAGCGATGGCAATTATTTAGGCGTATTGGCATTGGGAATCAACCCCAATGAAACCCTTCTGGCCAGTGCAGCTTTAACCCGTGAGGTCACCGTTGCGGTGTTCATCTCCATATGGGTCTTGGTAATTTTAGGAGCGGTCTTTAATGCGCTCACAATCACCCGTCCGGTCAAGGAATTACTGACGGGAGTAAGACAGGTAGCCGGCGGCTACTTCGAGACTCGCATCAGCCTGCCGGTGGGGGGAGAGCTCGGGGAATTGCTGCAGGGCTTCAACACGATGGCCTCCCAGCTGGAGGCCTATAAGGCGGCAAACATTGAAGAACTTACAGCTGCCCAGGTGAAACAACAGTCTCTGATTGCCACCATGGCCGATGGGGCGGTATTGCTGGATGGCGAGGGAAGAATTGTGCTGGTGAATCCCACCGCCCGGCGGCTGTTTCGCTGGGAGGGTCGCAGTTTAGATGGCAACATGCTGATTGCCGAATTGCCGGAATTGCTGTCTATGGAATTGGAGGCTCCCTTAGAGAGCTTGCAGAGCCTGGAGCGGGAATCAGCCGATGTGCGCTACAGCTTTGGCGAGCCAGCCCGCACCCTGCGCATCGTCTTGCAATCTGTTAGCGATACCAATGGTGAATCGCTAAAGGGTATCGCAATGACGATCCAAGACCTCACTCGGGAAGTGGAGCTAAATGCGGCCCAGGCCCGCTTTATTAGCAATGTATCCCACGAGTTGCGCACGCCACTATCTAATATCAAAAGCTATGTGGAAACTCTCCATGACCTAGGCGATCAGCTAAGTGAAGCAGATAAGAAAGAATTCCTTGGCATCGCCAATGCCGAAACTGATCGACTGACTCGATTAGTCAATGATGTGCTGGATTTATCGCGGCTGGAATCCGATGGTAAATGGAAATTTGAGCCTATATCCGTTGTTCCAGCCATGGAACAGACGCTGCGCACCTACAAGCTAAATGCCGATGAAAAGGGTGTTCTGCTGATTATGGAAGCCGACCCCCAGCTGCCCAAGGTGCTTGCCAACTGGGATTTGCTGTTGCAGGTATTCGATAATCTAGTGGGCAATGCTCTTAAATTCACAGCCTCCGGCGGCCGTCTGGTGTTTAGGGCCTATCCCTGGCCTGATCATTGCCCGCTGGAACCTGCCGTTGCCGCCAACGGCAACCCAGCCTGTGATCTAAGTTCACCACTGCCTAGGCTGCGCATCGAAATTGCCGATAGCGGCTGCGGTATTTCCGCCGTAGAGCAAGACCGAATCTTCGAGCGTTTCTACCGGGTCGAAAACACTGTTCATACAGAAGCGGGCACAGGCCTAGGGCTTTCAATAGTTAAGGGAATTTTGAATAAGCACGGCAGCCAGGTAAGGATGGCCAGCGAAGCCGGCATAGGTACCACTTTTTGGTTTGATTTGCGCCTGGAACACTCCGATGCCGATGAGTTACAAATACAAGCCGAACGTCGAAACTATGAATTAGATTTGCAGTTGATAAAATCTTGATTGTCTCGGTTGTGCCCATGGCCTGCCTGGATGACGGAGTGAATGGTCGGGTGCTGGAGTTGTCTGGCCGGAGGTGGGTGTGTGATAAACAAGGAGAAGCTCAGCCTCCAGGCCGAACTGTTGGCGCCCAGTGGCCAAGGAGTAAGTAGATCCTGCTGCTTCCGGTTGCCGTGGAGGTAATTCTTCTCTGCTGATAGCCCCAATTCGGGCGAAGGCCGGTCAAACTATTTGCCATCGGTCGTTTCGCTTGCATGGGTCCGGTGATCGCCTGGTTCTTCGCATGAACGAAGTGCTTTTGCTAGCGAAGGGGTCTGACAGTGGCTGGCAGTACCTGCGGAACCGATGACCACCCGCCTGGAAGACCTCAAACCCGACGCCTTGGTCAAGGGACTGGTGGGCAAGGAGGCCGTGCGGTTGATCAGCGTCCAGCGGATGGGCGACATGGCCTGCCAGGTTTTCTACCGGGGCCAGGACGGGAACACCGGCGACACGATCTTGTTCCGCAGCAGCGAAGCCGATCTGGAGTTGGTCTCAGGTGGCAGGAAGTGGTCTTTCGAGGGTGACGGCGACCTGTTTCGCCTGGTATCGGAGGCCGAACGCATCCGCCTCGCCTACCTTTTTGACCCTTACGTGGCGGTGAGCAGCAGCGCCATCGACCCGCTGCCCCACCAGATCAGCGCGGTGTACGAGCACATGCTCCCCCGCCAGCCGATGCGCTTCCTACTGGCCGACGACCCCGGTGCTGGCAAGACGATCATGGCCGGCCTGCTGATCAAGGAGCTGCTGATTCGCGGAGAGCTGGAGCGCTGCTTGATCGTGGCGCCGGGCTCGCTCACGGAGCAGTGGCAGGACGAACTCAAGGAGAAGTTCGAGCTCCAGTTCGAGCTGCTCACCCGCGATCTGATCAACGCCACCGGCCTGGGCAACCCCTTCGCAGAGCGGCCCTTGCTGATCGCCCGCATGGATCAGCTCTCGCGGGACCAGGAGCTCCAGACCCGGTTGGAGCAGGCCCCCGAGTGGGACTTGGTGGTGTTCGATGAATCCCACCGCATGAGCGCCCACTACTTCGGCAGTGAGGTGAAACGCACCAAGCGTTACGACATGGGCAAGCGGGTGGGAAATCACGCCCGCAACCTGCTGTTGATGACGGCGACGCCGCACAACGGCAAGGACGAGGACTTTCAGCTGTTCATGGCCCTGCTGGATGAAGACCGCTTCGCGGGGCAACAAAAAGAGGCCGTGCACCGCAGCGACCCCACCGACCTGATGCGCCGGCTGGTGAAGGAAGACCTATTTACCTTCGCGGGCACAAAGCTGTTCCCCGAACGCCGCAGTTACACGGCCGAATACGAACTCTCGGAGCCCGAGAAGGTGCTGTACGAGAAGGTGACCGAATACGTGCGCGATGAGATGAATCGCGCCGACCGCAATGCCCAGGCCGAGGGCGGCGGCAAGAAGCGGGTGAACGTGGGCTTCGCGCTGATGACCCTGCAGCGGCGGCTGGCCAGTTCCCCGTTCGCCATCCATCGGTCGCTGGAACGGAGGCGGGAGCGGCTGGAAAGCCGGCTCAAGGAGGAACGGCTGCTGCTGGAGGGCCGCGAGGCGGGCAGCAAGCTGCTTCTCGATTCCAAGTACGACCCAGGCGCCATTAACGACGAGGACATCTCCGAGCTCTATGAGGAAGACACCGCCGGCGAGGTGGAAGCTACAGAACAGGCCTTCACCGATAACGCCACCACAGCCCAGACCCTGGCCGAACTGGAGCTGGAGATCGAAACCCTCAAGGGCCTGGAAAGGCTGAGCAAGAAGGTGGTGGATCAACGCTGCGACGCCAAGTGGAGCGAACTCGATCGGATCCTTGATGACGAGCAGATGCGCGAGCCAAATGGCGGCCGTCGCAAGCTGGTGCTGTTCACCGAGTTCAAGGACACCCTTTCGGATCTGGCCATCAAAATTCGCGATCGGCTCGGCAGGCCGGAGGCGGTGGTGGAGATCCACGGCGGAGTGGCGCGCGACAAACGCCGTCAGATAGTGCATGCCTTCATGAACGACCCGCAGGTGGTGGTGCTGCTGGCCAATGACGCCGCCGGGGAGGGGGTGAACCTGCAGCGGGCTCATCTGATGGTGAATTACGACCTGCCTTGGAACCCAAACAGGCTGGAGCAGCGCTTCGGGCGCATCCACCGGATCGGCCAGAAGGAGGTGTGCCATCTCTGGAACCTGCTGGCCAAGGACACCCGCGAGGGGGATGTCTACATCCAGTTACTCCACAAGCTGGAGATCGCCCGAGCAGCCCTCGGCGACAAGGTGTTCGACGTGCTTGGGCAACTTTTCTCCGGTCGCTCGTTGCGGGATCTGCTGATGGATGCCGTGCGCTACAACCAACAGCCCGAGCGGCAACTCCAGATGGAGCTGGAAATTGAGGGGGCCGTGAACCAGGAGCACCTCAAGCAGTTGCTCAATCAGCGGGCCCTGGTGCAGCAGGGCATGGACGTACACAAGGTGGAGCTGCTCCGTCAGCAGATGGAAAGGGCGATGGCCCGCCGCATCCATCCCCACTACGTGCACGACTTCTTCATCGAGGCATTCCGGCGGCTCGGCGGCAAGGTGTTCGAGCGGGAGAAGGGCCGCTACGAGATCACCTACGTGCCACCGCTGCTGCTAGATCGCAACCAGCAAATCGGCTTCGGGGTACCCGTGCAACCTCGCTACGAACGGATCTGTTTCGAAAAAGAACAGGTGGGCGAGAGCCCGCGGGCGGAGCTGGTGAGCCCGGGCCATCCGCTGCTGGAGGCTTGTCTTTCCCTGGTGCTGGAGCGTGATGGCGCCGTGCTCGCTCAGGGGGCGGTGCTGGTGGATGAACGGGATCTGGGCACCGAGCCCCGGATGCTGTTCTGCCTGGAGCATGGGCTACAAGACGGCCGCCGCAACCGCCATGGCAAGCAGCAACTCATCTCGAATCGGCTGCAGTTCTTGGAAATCAATCGCCAGGGCGAAGTGGCGATAGCCGGCTCTGCGCCTTACCTCGACTACCGGCCCTTGAAGGATGGCGAACGACAGCAGATCGCAGGGGTACTCAGCGAGAGCTGGTTGGCGCAAGACTGGGACCAGCTGGTGGTCACCCAGGCCCTCACGACCCTGGTGCCCGAGCACCTAGAAGAAGTGAAGGGTGAACGGTTGGAGCGGATCGCCAAGGCCAGCCAGGAGATCCAGTCGCGTATGCAGCGAGAGATCAACCACTGGTTTCGCCGCCACCAAGAGCTCAAGCTGCAGGAGTCGGCTGGCAAGCAGGTGCGGCTGCCGGCCCAGGTGGCCAAGGAGCGCTACGAGCTGCTGGTGGCCCGACTGGAGAAGCGCAAGGCCCAACTGGCACTGGAGGCTCAGATCAGCGCCAAGGTGCCAATCCTTAAGGGCGGAACCCTGGTTATCCCCATGGGCCTACTTCTGGAGGAAATTGGCGCCGTTGAGGAAGGTGGGCCCGATGCAGCCGCCCGCAAGCGTGTGGAGCTGCTGGCGATGAAAGCGGTATTCGAGGCTGAGAAAGCCCTTGGCCGCATGCCCAAGGACGTGAGCGCCCAGCGGGGCCTGGGCTACGACATCGAATCGATGGATGACCAGGGCGATCTGTTTTTCATCGAGGTGAAGGGCCGCGTCGATGGGGCCGATTCGGTGACGCTCACGATCAACGAGGTGAACACCGGCCGCAATTCGCCCCACCGTTTCCGGTTGGCCCTGGTGACAGTTACAGGGAATCAGGCTGCAGCGCCGGTGTATGTGAGCGGCGTCGACTGGGGCGTGCCGGGCTTCGGCGACACCCAGATCACCAAGAACCTGCAGCAACTGCTGGCGGCGGGGAGGGCGCCCCATTGAGCAACCGTTGCGTCGATGGCCTGCCCCAGCTGGCTCCTGGAGCCTGCGGTTCATCGGGCCGTTGGCACCACCACCGGAGGCGGCAGGTTGAGCTGGCGGATGCGCCGGGCAAAACCACGATCATCGAAGGAGGCGATCACCTCGCAGTCGCGGCAACTGGCGTGATGCAGAGCGTCGGCGAAATCGAGACCGGACCGCAACCCAGCCAGCGCCTGCTCCAGATCCGGCCGGTCTTCGACGCTGAGACAGGTGTGATTCAGGAGCTGCTCGAATACCTGCAGCACCGCCTCCATCGCAAAGCCGTAATAGCCGCGCAACACCAACTCCAGCTCCAAAGCCACGGTCTTGGGCAGAAACAACTCCTGGCCGGATTCGATCAACTGGCGCGCCGCCTGACGCTGGGCTGCGGTGGCACTGTCGGCGTCGGCTTCCTCCACGAAGTAGCGGGCCAAGACGTTGGTGTCGAGACCGATCACGGGCGCAACAGGCTGGCGACATCAAAGCCCACCGGCACCGGTGGGCGCTGGCTCTTGAGCAGGCCAAAGCCACTGGCGGGCAGGGGCTGCTGCGGCTTGAAGGGCCGCACCTCGATGTGGTCACCCACCAGCTCGAAACAGACGCGACTGCCCCGGGCCAAACCCAGCTGCTGGCGCAGGGCCTTGGGGATCGTGACCTGCCCCTTGCTGGTCATCGAGCAGGTGCTGGAGGCATCCACGGCCAGACACAAGCGAGTATTACCTGGTAAGACTAGCGTGAGCCGGATGGCGGCCAGCAGCGAGCAGGAGGGCATTCCCATGAGCAACGACAACCACCAGGGGCTCGGTAGCCGTATCCATGCTCTCTTCGCCGCAGACGGCGGGGTGGAACTGGATCTGCCGGATCGTCGCGATCTGCCCGCTGATCAGCAGCGTCGTGCCCAGATCGCCGAGCTGTTTCTCCGCGGCGACTGGGGTGTGGAGCTGGAGAGCTTCGAGGCCGACCAGGAGAACGACCGCCAGAAGGAAGCCCAGGACAGATGAGCATGAGTGTGTCCCTACCTAGTTCTCAGCCAGCCCATATCCCTGCCATGACCCCCCACCCTGTCCACCGCCGCAAAAAGCTGATCGAGGTCGCCATCCCCCTCGAAGCCATCAACGCAGCCTCAGCGCGGGAGAAGAGCATCCGCCACGGCCACCCCAGCACCCCTGCACCTGTGGTGGGCGCGGCGACCGCTGGCGGCAGCGCGGGCGGTGATCTTCTGCCAGATGGTGGACGACCCCTCGGCGGTGCCGGAGGAGTTCCCTACAGATGAAGCCCAGGAGAACGAGCAGCTACGGCTGTTTGCCCTGATCAGTGAACTGGTGACATGGGAGAACACCACCAACGAGCAGGTGCTGAACCGGGCGCGGGAGGAAATCAAACGGAGCTGGCGGCGGGCCTGTACTGACAACGCCGACCACCCCGAAGCGGCAGAGCTGTTCGACCCGAATAAGTTGCCCGGCTTTCATGATCCCTTCGCCGGGGGTGGGGCCCTGCCGCTGGAAGCTCAGAGGCTGGGGCTTGAGAGCTACGCCAGCGACCTGAGTCCGGTGGCGGTGCTGATCAACAAGGCGATGATTGAGATGCACAAAATGGCAACCGTATCAGCCCTTCCCGTCGACTGCATTGCAGATAGCATTGGTTCGTTTAGTTGTTGGCCGCCGATCTCAGTCACACTTTTCACTAGTCCTTGTTTAAATCTTGGCAAGACTATACTTATGCCATGAAACTGTATGTTGGCATCACCGATACGAATTGGTTCCGTTACCTCCGCAGCAGCAATGCTGATGAGATGAACTTCTGGCGGCCAAAGGCTACTAACCAGTTCAAGGCCTTGGAGCCTGGCGAGCTTTTCCTATTTAAGTCAAAATATCCTCATCATCGGATCGTGGGTGGCGCATTCTTCGTGCGTCACACGACTTTAAGTCTTGATCTAGCGTGGAAGGCCTTCGCATCAGCCAATGGTACCGATTCCATGGAAAAGTTTCGACGCATGATCCAGGGGCATCGCAAGGATAACGAATTCAACCCGATCATTGGATGCACAATCTTGACTCAGCCGTTCTACCTGGAAGACGATGAGACCATTGACCCACCATCAGACTGGTCGGGCAACATCGTTACTGGCAAAAGCTACGAGATCGCGCCGGGCAGCGAAGGCCTGAGGTTGTTCGAGCAGGCTCAGGCAGTCTTTTCGGCTAGCTATCCGAGAAATAGTACAGACAAGCCATATGAACCAATTGACAGATTCGGCAAGCCGCAGCTTGTGGCTCCAAGGCTTGGTCAGGGAGGCTTTCGTATTCTGGTCATGGATGCCTACTCGCGGAAGTGTGCAATCACAGGGGAGAAAACACTGCCAGTCCTGGAAGCAGCGCACATTAAGCCCTATTCCGAGGATGGACCACATGAGGTCTCCAATGGCATCTTCATGAGATCTGATCTGCACACATTATTTGATGGTGGATATCTGACTCTGACAAGAGAGTTCAACATCGAAGTCAGCAAGCGAATTCGCGAGGAGTTTTCAAACGGCCGTGAGTACTATGCTCTGCATGGAAGGAAATTGGTGACGTTGCCAGAGAATCCATCAAGCAGGCCAAATCTTTCGCACCTTGAGTGGCATCAGAATAATAGGTTTCTTGGCTAACTGAATGAGCCTGATGAATGTGGAAATTATTGCAGTAAGTTGCAGTGGACTAGGGGCTGCCATCCTGATATCTAATGCAGATTTTGTATCAAATGGCCATCACAGTCCCATTCACCCCAGCCGTGGCCAGGCCGCAGCATTGTTGGGGAGCCACCTGAACTTGGTGGGCTCATCTATACTGAAGCCACTAGAGCCAATGGCCGTTACCTTGCTCGTAAACCCATGACCCCACCACGCCAACACCTGATCGTCAATTCAACTGACGACTCTCTGCACATCACCCTCACACCGGAACTACGTCATCGCCGCCTGTCGGTCACTGTCGAAGCTGTTGACGAGCCAGCCCATGATCGTTCCGCTCCAAACCGTGATCCGGAACACATCAAGCGGGTGCTCCAAGAATCCTGGGGGGCATGGGGAAACATGTCTTTTGCTGACATCGACAGGATGATTGAAGACAGTCGCCGTAATGATTGGCGCGAGCCCTGGGAGGAGTGCCGTGAAGTTCCTTCTTGATAGCAACGTGATTCTTTACCACCTCAACGAAAGACTCAATAAAGATCTCCCCTTGATCACCCGCAACAGCCGCGATTTTCAGGCGATCGCCGGCCTCACCCTGATCGATCCCTTCCAGCCCAGCCCCCCCTGATCCCTTCCCCATGGCCATCTCCAACCGCGACCGTGTCGGCAGGGCTCTTGATCAGCTCCGGGATGGTCTGCTGCCCTACATCAGCCGTGAGCTCTACCAGGGGATCGGCAGCAACTGGCAGGTGGGCCTAGCGCCCAACACCAGCCTTCAAGACGTATCGGTGCTGCTGAAGCTGTTCATGGAGCATTGGCATGCGGTGTTCAAGCGGCTGCTCGGCCAGGCGGATCGTTCCTATGTGAGCGAGCTACTCGACGCCCGCAACCGCTGGGCCCACCAGGAGGCCTTCTCCTCAGAAGACACCGACCGCACCCTCGACACCGCCGCCCGCCTCTGCCGCAACATCGCAGCGCCTGAGCCCGCCGAGGCGATCCGTCGGCTGCGAGAAGAGCTGCAGCAGCAGGTGTTCAACGATCGGGCCCGCAATCGCACCCGCTATCAGGTGTCGATTGAGAACCAGGTGCAGGCCGGTCTGTTGCCCTGGCGCGAGGTGATCACGCCCCACCCCGATGTAACCGCCGGCAAGTATCAGCAGGCCGAGTTCGCCGCCGACCTCGACCAGGTGCGCCGTGGCATCGGCAGCAAGGAGTACACCGATCCCGGCGAGTTCTACCGCCGCACCTTCATCACTTCGGGCATGCGAGCCCTGCTGCGCATCGCCCTTGAACGGCTCAACGGCCAGGGCGGTGAACCGGTGATCGAGCTGCAGACCAACTTCGGTGGCGGCAAAACCCACTCGATGCTGGCCCTCTATCACCTCTGCTCCGGCCAGACCCTCGCCAGCCTTCCAGGCCTCGATGAGGTGTGCAGCGAGGCAGGCATCTCCTCCATTCCCAGAGCCTCCCGTGCCGTGCTGGTGGGCACCGCCTTCAGCCCCTCGAAGGCCACCACCTATGCCGATGGCACCGTGGTCAACACCCTCTGGGGAGAGCTCGCCTACCAGCTCGGGGGGCCCCAGGGCTATGCCCTGATCGCTAGCAGCGACCAGCAGCGGGTCGCGCCCGGCGCCCAGGATCTTGCCGCCCTGTTCACCGCCCATGCCCCCTGCCTGATCTTGGTGGACGAATGGGTGGCCTACGCCCGCAATCTTGTTAGCAATGCCACCCTGCCGGCGGGCACCTTCGATTCCCAGGTGTCCTTCGCGCAGGCGCTCACCGAGGCCGTCAAGCAGGTGCCCAATGCCCTGCTGCTGATCTCCGTGCCCCAGAGCGTCAATGAGATCGGCGGCAGCGATGGCGAGAAGGCGGTCGATTCACTCAAAAATGTGGTCACCCGCCTCGCTTACCAGTGGCGGCCCGCTACCGGTAACGAGGGCTTTGAGATCGTGCGGCGGCGGCTGTTCGAGCCGATCACCACCAAGGAGGCAGGCGCCGCCCGCGATGCCGTTGTCCGTAGCTTCACTGATCTGTATTCCCAAAATCCCTCCGAGTTCCCGGCTGAAACGCGAGAAGCGGGTTATCGCGATTTACTGATCAGCGCCTATCCAATCCACCCTGAACTGTTCAAGCGCCTCTACGACGACTGGAGCACCCTCGATCGCTTCCAACGCACTCGGGGCGTATTGCGCCTGCTGGCGCTCACGATCGAGGGCCTCTGGAACGGCAATAGCAAAGACCTCTTGATCATGCCCAGCTCGATCCCTTTAGACGACAACGACGTTAAGAACGAGCTGGTGCGCTTTTTGGATAACCAGTGGGAGCCGATCATTTCCCAGGATGTAGATGGCCCCCAGTCCACCCCCACCCGGCTGGACATAGAAAACCCCAACTTCGGTCGCGTCAGCGCCTGCAAGCGGGTGGCCCGCTCCCTTTACATCGGCACCGCCCCGGATGCCGATGCCCTGCGCAAGGGGATCGGCGATCAGCGGGTGAAGCTGGCCTGCGTGATGCCCGGCGAGCCGATCGGTGTGTTCGGCGATGCCCTGCGGCGTCTTGGTGATCGGGGCCGCTTCATCCAGCAGGACGGCGATCGCTACTGGCTCGACACCCGCCCCAATCTCAACCGCACTGCCGAGGAGCACCGCGAGAGCTACCTGCGCCAGCGCGAAGAGCTGCTGGCTGAACTCAACACCCGCATGGCCCAGGAGGCCTCCAAGCGTGGCGACTTCGCCGGACTTCATGCAGCACCCCTAGAAAACAGTGCCGTGCCTGATGATGCCGCCACCCGGCTCGTGCTCCTGGCGGCTCAACACACCCACCGCCGGGGCGTCGAGTTCAGCGCCGCCCGTCAATGGGCCGCGGCATGCCTGCAGAGCCGGGGCAACAGCCCCCGCCAGTTCGCCAACACCCTGATCTTCCTGGCTCCCGATGAAGCCAGCCTTGAAAACCTGTTCCACGCGCTAGCTGATCGCCGCGCCTGGCACCACATCATCGACAACGAGCTGGAACTGAACCTCACCGTTGCCCAGAAGAACCAAGCGATCGGCAAGATCGCGGAAGCCACCCAGGCCGTGGCCAGCCGCATCCCCGAAACCTGGTGCCACCTGCTGATCCCCTATCAGAGCCAGCCGGGCCCCGGTGGGGCGCTCTGGGACGAGAAGAAGCTCACCAGCGGCAAGGGCAGCTTGGCCGAGCGGGCCAGTGAGCGCTGCGTGCAGGAAGACTTGCTCTTTCAACAGCTGGGTGCCCGCCGGATTCGCGACGACCTCAACCGCTTCCTCTGGACCGACAAGCCCCATATCGCCGTACGCGATCTCGTGGACTGGTGCCGCAAGTATCTCTACCTGCCCCGCGTGGCCACCGATCAGGTGATCCTCGATGCGCTGGTGAATCCCCAGGCCGCCCTTACCGGTGAAGCCACCTTTCACTTGGCCGATGGCTTCGATGAGGGCACTGGGCGTTACAGCGGCCTGAGGCCCCAGCAGGATCCCAACACCGGCTTGGCGACACTGAAAAGCCTGGTGGTGAAGGACGAGGTGGCAGCCGTCCAGATCGAGGCGGATCGGCTGGCTGAAGAGGAGCGGAAGCGGCAGGCGTCGAAGCCAGAGGAGGTTGGGGGCGGTGGAAACGGGCCGGGCATCGTCAAACCAGATGTGCCGCATGGACGAGGGCACGTTCCCCCTGGACCAGGGCCCACTGCTCCAGCTACACCACAACCGGGTCCAGTCGCTGCCAAGTTGCCTACTACCTACACCGCCTCTGTGAAGTTGGACTCGGTGATGGCTGGGCCCCAGGTTGGCAAGTTCCTCGATGAGGTGATGTCGCACCTGCAGGCTCTACCGGGGGTAAATATCGCAATGACCCTGGAGGTTCAGGTGCGGGCGCCTGGCGGTATCGATGAAGCGACGGCGCGCATTGTGCTGGAGAATTCGGCGGCGTTAAAGGTGGAGAAGCCTGGGCTGTACTAATACAACAGAATTACATTTTATTGCTATTAATATTTATATTACCCCTTTGCAACCTAAATTCAACTTCGATCTAAATATTCTGCAGCCTTCTCAATTCAGCCAATACCTCGGAGCTGTGGCTGCTGGGTTGTACAGCCACCCAGCGGGCCCGCAGCACTCCTTGCGGATCAATCAGGAAGCTGTGACGTTGGGAGAATGGGGGGATCCAGGAGCCGTAGCGACGGCTGACCACACCACCGGGATCGGCCAGCAGGGGAAAGGCCAGGCCTTCTTGGTCACAAAATGCGGCGTGGGAATTGGTGTCATCGGCACTCACCCCCACCACCTGGGCATTGGCCGCCCGATAAGCGGCTAGATCGGTTTGAAAGCGTCTGGCTTCGAGGGTGCAGCCGCCCGTGAAGTCTTTTGGATAGAAGTAGAGCACCAGCCAGCTACCGGCAAAGTTGCTGAGATCCAACTGGGTAGCTTGCGGCTTGTTGCCCGCTCCAGGAGCGACGCCCTCCAGCTGAAAGGGAGGTGCCGGCTGATCCAGGGAAGGCAGGGTTCCACCCATAGCAAAAGCCCGCCGGGGATTAGCCAGCAGGCCTGTAAAGGCGAACAGTGCACTGGCCAGGCCGGTGCGTAAAAGTTCGCGGCGATTCATGTGGTTTAGTGAACCAGATTAGGGGTCGCCGATAAGGCCGATCAGATCTTGGCCAGGTTTACACCCAATTCCTTGGCGTAGGCGCCAAGACCTTTCTTTTGGATGGTCTTGAGGGCGCGGGTGGATACCCGCAGTTTCACAAACCGGTTACCTTCTTCCCACCAGAGGCGCCGCTCCTGCAGGTTCACCTGTTGCAGCTTTTTAGTGCGGACGTGGGAGTGGGACACGGCCATGCCGTTGTTGGCACGCTTGCCGGTGAGTTGGCAGACCCGGGACATGAACCTTCAACCTGAGAAAAAAATTGCGGGCATTCGCCCGCTTGTTAATAGTACCAAACAGACCCTGGCCACCAGGGCCGTTGGCCGCTAGCTCCTGGGGCCCTTCGCCACTGGTTCCCGGAGCCCTTCAGAGCTAACGCTGCCCGAACCCTCGTGGAACCACTTTCCTGCTCGGGCCGCCAGCTCAGCTGCAGCCGTGCACCGCTCAGCTGGTCATCAGCGCGGAGCTGCCAACTGTCGCCTGCTGCACCGCAATCCTGTAGGCCCGGCCCAGGGCTTATCGCTGATCGTGGATCAGAGGCCGCGCTCCATCAGTTTGCCCATCAGATCGGAACTGCGTTGCTGGAAGCCAGCCAACTGGTTGGGCTCCAGACCACCCACCGCCAGCCTTGCCAGTTCGTAGATATGAGCACTGAGCTCGTCGGCCAACTGTTGGCTGGGGGAGCTGCCAGCACCGGTGATCACTGAGCCGGCCGAGAGCTTGAGCAGACCTTCCACCAGCTTGTGCTTGCGGTTCACCAGCAGCACGTGGTGGTCGGGCAGCCCCGGCAGCCGCTGCTCCATCAGCGCACCCATGTCATTAATGCGGCGCATCTGCTCGGGCAGCAGGATCAATGCGGCAGGGGCGCTGTCGCCCTTGAGGGCCTGCACCTGGATCGTCACCTTGTCGTTGGCCAGGGCACCCTTGAACAGCTGCCGCAGTTTTTCGGAATTGTCCTTGCCATCGGCGTCGGCCAATTCACTCTCCTGCTCCTGCAGGGAGTCGTCTAGCTCGGCATCCACCCGCTGGAATTTGAGTTCCTCGTGGCGATATTCCAGCCAGGGGATGAATTGGGTGTCTACAAATGTATCGGCCAGCAGCACCTCCGCTGACTGGCTCTTCCAGAGGGCAAGGGCGCTGGCCTGACCCGCCTCATCGGTGCAGTAGAGGATGCGCTTGTCGTTATCGGCGGCCAGGCGGCTGCGGTAACCGGCCAAAGTGGTGTAGGCCTTGCCGCCTTGGCCGGGAATCGGATCGAGGTTTTCAGTATCGCCGGCGGAGTTTTCTGGCTTAGCGCTGGCATCCGCAGCGGTGGCGTCGTCTGACGAGGAGTCGTCTGCGGGGGCGGTAGCTGTCTGGGCGGTAGCGGTAGTGCCAAATAGCACCAGATCGGCCACCTGTTCGGCAAATTTGTCGTCCTCCATGGCACCGATTTTGATGAACGGGGCCAGTGATTCCCAGATCTCGGCGTAGCGACGGGGATCATCCCGGTGCAGCTCCTTGAGTCGATCACCCACCTTCTTGGCCACGAAGCCGCCGATTGAACGCACCCGGCGGTCGGTTTGCAGGGCTGAGCGGCTGACGTTGAGGGGGATGTCGGGGGAATCGATCACGCCGCGCAGGGGCAACAGGTAGCGGGGCACCACCTCCTTGATCGAATCGCTAACAAAAACTTGGTTGCAATAGAGGCGGATTTCACCCTTATCCCAATCAGCCCTGCCGGTGGACTTGGGAAAATATAAAATGCCTTGAAGCGTGTAGGGGTAATCGGTGTTCAGGTGAACCCACAGCAGGGGATCCCCCTGAAAGGGATACAAGTAGCGATACAATTCGATGTAATCTTCATCGCTGAGATCCCGGGGGCTCTTGCGCCAAGGCGCCTGCCGCTTATTAACAGTTTCGCCCTCCAGTTGCACCTCCACTGGCATGAAGTCGCAGTAGGTGGTGATCAGGGTGCGGATGCGGGCGGGCTCGATGTACTCCAGCTCCTCCTCCATCAAATGCAGGATCACATCGGTGCCCGGCTCGCTGCGCTCTGCCGCTTCCAAGCTGAAGCTGGGGGAGCCATCACAGCTCCAACGCACGGCCTCGGCATCGGGACGGGCCGAGAGGCTCACCAGCTCCACCTGCTTGGCCACCATGAAGCTGGAGTAAAACCCCAGGCCAAAATGGCCAATGATTGCATCGTCTTCCTGCTTGTACTTTTCCAGAAAATCTTCGGCACTGGAGAATGCCACCTGATTGATATAGCGCTTAACCTCTTCGGCAGTCATGCCGATGCCGTTGTCGGTAATGGTGAGGGTATTTTTTTCTCGGTCGATACGAATTGAAATCTTGCCCTCATCGCCCTCGCTGCAGTCGCCTGCCATGGCAGCCATGCGGCGCTTACTGATGGCGTCCAGGCCATTGCTGACCAGCTCCCGCAGGAACACCTCATGGCCGCTGTATACAGCCTTCTTAATAATTGGAAAGATATTTTCGGTGTGGATCTGAATCTGACCCTTTTCGTCTAGCACCGGCATCGTCAAGCTGGAATCGCTGATCAATACCTTAAGGATCAACCGCCTCAGAGCTCAATGGCCCCAAGGGAGGGGTGACCGAACCAGCCTGCCCTCAGCCCCCCTGGGATCAGCTCCTGTATCAGCCCCCTGGGATCAGCCAACTTGCTGCAGTTCGGGCCGCTCCTCGGCCAGGATCGCCCCCTGCACCGGACACACCTGCAGGCAGATGCCACAGTCGATGCAGGTATCGGCGTTAATCCAGAAAAAGCCAAGCCCCTTTTTGTTGGCCCCCTTGCCTGGATGAATGCAGGCCACGGGGCAGGCATCGACGCAGTCGGCCACGCCCTCGCACACGTTGGTGACGATTGTGTGGGCCATGGGGCTGGTTTTCAGTTGGCTGGATCCTAGAAAGCGGCTCCCCTATCGCCGCGATCCACCGCTGCCCACCGGCGGTTCAAGCTAAAAATTCCACGGCGCCGCAACCCCTTTGGCTGGCCAGGGCCTCGGCAGCGGCTCGATCGACCAGGGGCTGGCCGTGCAGTTCGGCCACAAGGCCCGCCGCATGCAGGGTTTCCAGGGCATCGAGGGCTGCCGCCAGGCCAGCCTGCTCGCTGAAACTGACCAGGTGGCGATTGCTGGCTTGGGCTGGCCACTCGCCCTGGCCGGCCAATTCCCGGATTGCCTCGATATCGAAGCCAAAACCAACGCCGCAGGCCAAGTTGGCTTGGCGGGCCTCCGGCGGGCAAAAGCGCCCAACCAGGGCGTCATATCTGCCGCCGCTGGCGATCGCCACAGGCGCATCGCTGCCCTGGCAAACCAATTTCAGCACCAGGCCGTCATAGAGCGAAAAGTGGGGCTGGAAAGTGGGATCCAGCTGCAGGCTCACCCCATGGCGCGCGGCAGCGGGCATCACCAGCTCCAAGGTGGCCGCCAGGCTGGTGAGCAGGGGATGCTGGCCGAGCCAAACGGCCAGCGTCTCCAGCACCTGGGCCGGAGCGCCCCGCAGGCGGCTCAGCTCCTGCAACCAGAGGCGCTGCTCCTCCCCCAGGGGCAGGCTGGCCAGGGATAGGGCGTCGAGGCCGCTCAATGCCGTGCGGGCGGCGGGGCGCACCTGCTCTGGCAGGCGCTCCAACAGCAGGCTGAGTAAGCCGTGGTGGCCCAGCAGCAGCCGGGGGCGGTGCCGCTGATCGAGGCCCAGGCTGCCCACCGCCGCCAGCAGCAACCGCAACAGCTCTGCTTCTGCGGCCGCGGAGGGCTCGCCCAGCAGTTCCACGCCACTTTGCAGCTGTTCCTGGATGCGCTGGGCTCCCCCCTCCCCGAACCAGCTGCGGAAGATCGTGCCCTCGCTCCAGAGGCGCAGCGGTCGCGGCTGGGAGGCCAGCCGCGTGCAAGCAGCCCTGGCAATCGGTGCGGTCAGTTCTGGCCTCAACCCGAGGGGCTCGCCACTCACCAGGCGCACAATCTCCCGCTCATTGATGGCCCCACCGGCTTCCAGGGTGTCCGAGCGCTCCACGCTGGGGGGAGTGAGCTGCTGATAGCCCCAACACCTGTAGACAGCCGACAACTGGGCGCAGATACTGCGGTTCTGCTCCACCTCGCCGGGATTTAGATCCCGGACGCCGGCGGCGGGTTGCAGAGCCATGGACTGGAGCAGCGATATCGCCGCCGATCCTCCTACGCAAGCCGCCCAGACCCACAAGGCCCACAAGCCCCATGCCAGGTTGAGCAGGGATAGGCGGGCCCCAACTCAGGTTGCCTCCAACTCAGGTGGTCCCCAACTCCGGGGCGCCGTAGCTGGCACCGGGCAGGGGTTGGCAAGCCGCCAGACCATCGATCAGCTCCCTGTGCAGACCTGGGGCACAGGCGATCAGTCGGCCACTGGCCAGCTCGAACTCACCGCCGTCGTAGGCGCTCACCAGGCCGCCGGCCTGCTCTACCAACACCACTCCAGCGGCCAGATCCCAAGGAGAGAGGCCGCGTTCCCAGTAGCCATCACAGCGACCGGCAGCAACAAAAGCCAGGTCTACGGCCGCCGCTCCCCCGCGTCTGACGCCATGGGTGCGATGGGTGAAATAGGCGAATTCGGCGTAATTGTTATCTAGGCGGCTACGGCGGTCGTAGGCAAAGCCAGTGGTCAATAAGGAATCGGCAATTTTGCTACAACCACTTACCCGAATGGCCTGCTCGTTACACCAGGCCCCCAGGCCCGGCGCTGCCCAGTAGAGCTGGTCGAGCACGGGAACAGCGATGGCACCAAGCAGGGGCTGCCCCTGCCAGCACAGCCCCACCGAGGTGCCGAACAGCGGAAAGCCATGGGCGTAATTGGTGGTGCCATCGAGGGGATCGACACACCACTCCAGACCGCCATGTTTTTCGATGCGGCCGCTCTCTTCAGCCAGCACTCCGATCTGCGGTGTCTCCTGTTCCAACAAGCTCAGCACCGCCGCTTCCGCTGCCAGGTCGGCCTCGGTGACCAGATCGCCACTGCGCCCCTTCTCTCGCACCTGCTCCAGCCGCCCGAAGTGATGGCGCAACAGCTCCCCTCCAACCAAGGCGGCCCGGCGGGCCAGGTCGGCCAACTTCTCCAAGTCTGGGCCCTGCAGGCCTGAAGCCATAGCCGCCGCATCGGAGCGGCGCTGTAGTGGGCTGGACTGTCGGGAACTGGACAGCTGGGAGCTGGACTGGTTAGGGCTGGACGGGTGGGGGCTGGACAAGTTCATTCTTCTTCCAGGGGCAGGCCGGAGCGCACCTTGCCACGCCCGAAGAAGCGGCCAAACTGCAGTTCGTACACCTCGTCTTCCGCCTGGGTTTCCACCACCAGCGGCCCGGTGGCCCTAGCCACGCAGAGCAGCCCATAGCCCTGGGCCCGCAGCTCCTGGGAGAGGCCAAGGGCCTCGCTCTGGTCGATCGAACCCTGCAGCACCCGCACCGCACAGGCCGTACAACAGCCCTGGCGACAGCTGAAGGGCAGGGGGTCGCCCTGCTGCTCAAAGCTGCGCAGGATGTATTCGCCAGCCGGCACCTGGTGCTGGATCACCCGACCCTGTTCAAGCCAGTGCACGGTGATCGGGAAGCTGGACGCCGGGCTGGCCTCGCCTGGCGCTGGAGGCCCATCGCCGCTCTTGGCGGTCTTGGCCTCGGAAGCTGGGCACTCCGCAGCTGCGGCTGGACCGTCGGCAGCTGGTGCTGGGGCAGTCGGGGCCTCTGCAGCGATGGCGAGGGGCTGCAAGCCTTGGAAATTGATGCTGTTTGCCGTCATGCTGTTTGCCTCCATGGGGTCTGCCGCGATGCTGTTTGCCGTCTCGCAGTGGGAAGTCTTGGAGTGGGACGTGAAGACCTGGGAGGCCAAGGGGGGAGGGGGTGAACTGCTACATTGACACCTGGTTGCCCCATTTTGCCCCTGGAGAGGTGGCCGAGTGGTCGAAGGCGCAGCACTGGAAATGCTGTATAGGGGCAACTCTATCGAGGGTTCGAATCCCTC
>DGYA01000077.1:66898-67310 GCA_002396505.1 Cyanobacteria bacterium UBA5018
GGACAATAATTGCGCGATTTCACCGAGACCACCCCGGAAAGCAAAGCTGGTACCACCCAGGGAAACCCTGGAAAAATGCCATCTACACCACCCTTCCACCAAGGACAAATACAACCGTTTCGCCTTGGCCAATTGCAGCATCATGCTCATATTGACTCAGACAGTGAGATCTAGATTTTGCAGAGGAGCCCTGAAGAAATTTAAAAATCTCCATTGCCTGAATCTCATGACTTGACGATTCGCGATCATGGCCGCTTTGTCTGTCGTCCATGGCGCATGGAGTCCAGCAGGGCAGCAGCAAGCAGAACCACTCCAATTAGGCCACTGAGCCACTCAGGCAGATGCAGGTGGTGTACTCCCAGGGGAATGCCAGTGAGCATCAGCAGCCCCAGGGCGCCGATGGCGTAGTGGG
>DGYA01000145.1 GCA_002396505.1 Cyanobacteria bacterium UBA5018
GGAACGGATGCTGGGGGCAAAACCAAAAACCAGATGGCAGCAAGCAAGCAAGCAAGCAAGCAGGTAGGCAGGTAGGCAGGTAGGCAGGTAGGTAGGTAGGCAGAAGGCACAGCAGGCAAGCAGGCAGGTAGGCAAGCAGGTAGGTAGGCAAGCAGGTAGGTAGGTAGGTAGGTAGGTAGGTAGGTACTGGGAAGCCGTTACGCAGGCAGACCAGGCGCACTCGCAGACATGCCATCCCTCCAGCCGACGCACAGCGGCAAAAGGCTTTAAACGTCGCAATGCCGCAGCTGTCTGAGCCTTCTTTGCCGCTTTGACATGCTAATTCGTACCGCTTTTAGTCCCAAATGGGGCAGACAACTTTGCTGGTAGTGGGGGGCAACGCTTACCTCTACACACCAGCCGAACATCAACACACCAGCGCCTCTCCCCATGGCATAAATCGAGCCAGCGTCTCCTCGCGATCCGCCGCCAGCACAGGAAAGTCAGCAGCTCCTAGGTCGGTTCCGACCGGAATACCGCCGGGATGGCGCTGCAGCAATGCATAGATAGTGAGCAAATCCATCAACAAAGCAGCCTGAGATAGCCCAGTTAATCACATCGAAAAAGCCTAACTAATTAGCCGCATCGATGCCAATTAGTTAGGCTTAAAAAAATGCAGAAATAGCTCCCCAGCCACGATCCGCCGACTGCAAGATCACCGCCATAACAACAACAGCAAGCTGTGCCAAGCCCTCCCTCCTGGGCCAGACTGGGCCTATCCCTTAGCCATATGAGCATCTTGCGTCAATCCAAATGAGCTGTATTACAGCGTTATCTGGGCCAGGCCCACGGCGAGCCATCCCGCCCCCTTAATAGATATAAAAACCTATAGATGTGACAGTTGAGGGTAGGCGGTAATCAGCTGTTCAGTGCTCAGCACTTCGCCGACTCCCTCCGGTTGCCAGATCACCTCCAAAGCCAGCAGGTCATCGGCGCTCACGCCACCTAACACCTGCAGGCTGTTGCGCAGGGCCTCCCCACTGTCACCACCCTGGAGGTTGAGCCGGCTGCGGCTGGCCAGCAGCAGGGTGATGGCGATGAAGTCGCTGGTGGCATCGCTGTCTCCCACCTTCTGGGATAGCTCATCAGCCCGTTGCCCCTGCACATTGGTGGTGAGCTCCCGATCCAATTTGGAGCGCTCCGTCATCGAGAGGCGATTGAAGGTGCTCTCCGCCGAGGCAAAGGGCACCTGGCCCACCTCCACCGCCGCATACACCCAGAGATCTGGATGGCGCAGCAAGGCCAGGCTGGTCTCCTGCAGCACCCGCTGCAGGCCCAGGTTGCTAGAGGTGTCTGCACTGGCGGCCAAGCGGCGCAGATCAGCTTGCAACTCGCGGGCAGAGGCCAACAGACCCAGCTGCACCTGGGCGATCGAAACAGGCCCATCCGGACGGGCAGCATTGGCCATGGGGCCATCGCCATAGGAGAGGGCTGGCCCACCACCGCCACCGCCCCGCAGGGCATTGGCGATCAGACCCACTACAGCCATCAGCACCAAAAAGCCAAACAGGCCGCCGCCACCAAAGCCAAAGATCGGCAGCAGGAAGGGGAAGCCAATGCCACCGCCAAAACCGCCGAGATAGCCCCCCCCTCCTCCATAGCCACCACCTCGATAGCCGCCACCGCCATAGCTGCGGGGCATCGACGGAGACGAGCGAAAGCTACCGCCACCGATGCGGCCTCCGCTGGCTGCGGCACTGGGTTCGGGATGCACCAATAACAGAGAGATCAGCAGGGCTGGCAGGGCCAGCCAGCTCAGGTAGCGCCGCATGGGAAGGGAGCGGGTGGGAAGCGCCAAGTCGCCAGGGCGGATGGTCGAAAATCTAGGAACCACCACCCACGATGGTGACCACCTCGAGCACATCGGATTCCACCACCGGCTGCTCACTCCAGCGGCTGCGAGGCAAGATCGTGCCGTTGAACTCCACCACCACCAACTGGGGGCGATAGCCGAGCCGCTCCAAGGCCTGATCCAGGTTGAGCCCCGCCCCACAGCTGCGCGGCTCGCCATTCACCCGCAACTGGATCTCAACCTTTTGTGGCTCAACCTTTTGTGGCTCATCCATTTGCGACTCAGCCTTTTGTGGCTCAGCCTTTTGTGGCTCAGCCATTGGTGGCTCAGCGTTGGCGGAGGAGCTCATGCTTCGCACTCCAAGGCCGCCAGTAGCTCCCGGGCGCTGGCCTCTGGATCGGCCGCCTCGGTAATCGCCCGCACCACTGCCACCCGGGTGGCACCGGCGGCCCGCAGTGCCGGCAGGCCAGACGCATCAATGCCGCCGATGGCAAAAAACGGAATTGGACAAGCGGCGGCGGCATTACTCACGGCCTCCAGGCCCACCTGCAGACGGCCGGGCTTGGTGGGGGTCGCCGCCACCGGCCCTACCCCCACGTAGTCACAGCCATCGGCCACGGCCTGCTGGATCTGCTCCAGGCCATGGGTGCTGCGGCCGATCAGGCGGTCCGGTCCCAGCAGGGCCCGGGCCACGGCGGGCGGCAGATCCCCCTGGCCCAAATGCACCCCATCGGCCTCCACCGCCAGGGCCAGGTCGATGCGGTCATTGACGATGAACAGGGCCCCATGGCGGGCGCAGAGTTGGCGCAGCTGCCGCGCCTGCTGCAGTCGTTGGCCATCGCTGAGGGGGCTGCCATCGGCTGCCGTGGCCCCCGGCTTGGCTCGGTATTGCAGCAGGCGCACCCCGCCGGCGAGGGCGCCGGCCACCATTTCCACCAGATTGGGCACCGGGCTAGTCACCAGGTAGAGGTGACAGCGCTGCAAAAGCTGGCGGCGTTCGGCGCCGCTCGACTGCAAAAGGTTGGCCCGCAGCAGATCCACCTCCAAGTCATAGAGCTCATAGCGCACCGCAGCGGCCTCTTGCGCCAGCTGGGGCTCGCCGCTGCGGGCAAATTCCTCGATCACCCGCAATGCCTCCTGGGCCCGGCCGGCATTGGCGGCCAGTATCTGGCCTGGGCTGAGGCGCTCCGCCTGGGCGGGGTGGCCCATGCCGGTGGCCGGATCGGTGGCGGTGTGGCGCGCCAACTTAAACCGATCGGCATGGCAACTGCCCAGTCGCTGGCGCAGGTGCTTGCAGCGGGCCACCAGATCGGCGCGATCCAAGCCAAAGCGAGCCCAGTCCTCCAGCACCCGCAGGCCCTCGCGGGCTCGATCCAAGTTGGCATCCAGCAGGCGGTGCACCGCAAGCTCAGATGCCGGCTGGCCAGGTGTGGGATTGACAGCGGAAACCATGGAGGCGTTTGGGGGGCTGCTTAAGGTGATTGAGCGCTGGCCGATGACAATGGAGCAGGGTGGATCTGACAACCCCATGCTGGTGCTGATATCTGGAATTCTGCTGCTGGGGGGCATTGCCGTTTTTATCGGCTGGGGCCTTACCCACGCCTACCCGACAGCCTGACGGCGGCCAAAGCTTGAACAGCCAGCATCAGGGCTAGAACTGCTTCAAGGCATATATCTGCTTTAAGGCAGAGATCTGCTTTAGGGCAGAAATCTGCTTAGGGCAGCTCGAAAAATCCCATTTCTCATAGATCTGATTAGGCGAGAACCAAGTCGCTCTTAAAAGTTACCCATTCAAGCCTAAATCAGCCTGCTTGCTGCGGTCAAGGAAGCTCTGCAGATTCACGATTTATGCACTTCTGCATCCTGCAAACCCTTCCGGCTCCATGAGTTCCTCGGCCATATCCAAGGTTTTTAAGAATCTTTTTAATTTATTCAATCAGCTTGCTCTAGCTCTGCTTGCGACTGGCATATCTGCCGGGCCAACTCGGCATCGCGGCCAATCTGGTCGCTTAGGGCCTGCACATTCTGAAATCGCTGCTGGGAACGGATCCAGGCCAGGGGCTCCACCCGCAGCGACTCACCGAGCAACTGCTGCTGAAAATTCAAAAGATGCACCTCCACCGAGGATGGGGCGGTTGGATCCACGGTGGGCTGGGGCCCCAGGTTCATCACCGCCGCCCAGCGCTGCGCCCCAACCCAGGCCCAGGCGGCATATACCCCTTCCTGGGGCAAAAACTTGCGCCCATCCACCTGCAAATTGGCGGTGGGCCAACCCAACTGGCGCCCCAGACCCCGGCCTTGCACCACCAAGCCGCTGAAGGCATAGGGCCGCTGCAACAGCCGCTTGGCCTCGCCAAGATCTGCAGCGGCGAGGGCCCGGCGAATGCGACTGCTGCTCACCCGCTCAGCACCGTCCCAGAGCATCGGCAGCACGCTCACCCGCACCCCCAGGCCCGCGGCGATGCGCGCCAAGGCGGCACTGTCTCCACTGCGACCCGCCCCGAAACGGAAGTTATCGCCGACGGCGATGCAGCTGGCCTGCAGCTGGCCCACCAGCACCTGCTCCACGAAGCTTTCGGGGCTGAGGGCCGCCAGCTGGCGATTGAAAGGCACCAGCACCAACTGGCGGATGCCCAGGGGGGCGAGCAGTTCCAGCTTCTCCTCTGGCAGATCCAGCCGCAGGCGCGTATCGCCGTAAAGCACCTCGCGGGGATGGGGCCAAAAACTGACCACCGTGGGGACGGCCTGGCCCGATGGACCGCCGGAGGCGATCGCCTCGATCACCCGGCGATGCCCCCTGTGCAAGCCGTCGAAACTGCCCAGGGCGATCGCCGTGGGCCGCTGGGCGTCCAGGGGTGAGCGCAGGGGAATCAACGCGATGGGGGCGGGCAGCTTGGCTGGGATCCTGCCACCCAGTGGTTCCAGCCCCAGCTGGCATGGCAATTTGGGAGCAGTGTGGGGGCCAGGCCCCAGCGGGGCGGCCATGGCCGATCGACTGGATATTCAACGCATTTCGGCAGCCCTGCGGCGGCTGGGCTGGCTGCGCTTGTGGGCCCAGGTGCTCCTGGCAGTGGTGGTGCTCGGGGTGCTGCTGTTCAACAACATCGGTGGGCGCATGGCCGCCAACTCCTCCCGGGCCCTGGGACTGGGACCAGGACTCTCACTCACCACCCTGGCCTTCTTTTTGCTGATCTGGTCCATCTGGCAGAGCGGGCTGCTGATCCGCTGCGGCCGGGCCCTGGACGCCCCCGTGCGCCCCAGCAAGGGGGAGACTTCAAGGCTGATCAAGCGGGGCATCCTGGCCGACCTGGCGGGGCTCACCCTGGCGGTACTCGGCTATCAGTCCCTGGCCGGCAGCCTCTGTATTCAGGCCTCCCAACAGGTGCCTGGCTTCTTCGGTGCCCAGATCCAAATGGCGCCCGGCACCGCCGGCCGGGTGGTGGGCCTGCCGATCACCTCGATCGAGATGTTCTCGGTGCTGGGCAACACCCAGGTGCTGTTCGGCCATCTGATTGGCCTTTGGATCAGCCTCTGGCTGCTGCAGCGCATCCACCGCTCCTCCACCGCCAACTGAAGCGCCAACTGAAGCTGAAGCACTAGCTAAAGCTCAAGTGGCAGCTGTAGTTCAGGCACTATTTGTAAATCAAGCGGCAGCTGCAGCTCAAGGCTGCAAAGGTGGCAGGGAGGCCCAGTCGCCGCGCCAGAAGATCTCCGGTTGCAAGGGCGAAAGCGACACGCCGCCCTCCTGCACTTGGGCCACATCGACGGGCCAGTGCGCCGGTCCCGCCACCTGGGCCTCCAGGTCGTTGGCCACCTCACCAGCCAACCAGTAATAGCTGCGGCCGCGGGGATCCACCCGCTGCTCAAACTGATCTGTGTAGCGGCGCACCGCCGTGCGGCACCAACGCAGGGGGCCGATCTGCTCCGCCGGCAAGGGCGGCACGTTGAGGTTGAGCAGGGTGCTGGGGGGCCAACCCGCGGCCAACATTCGCTCCGCCACATCCAGGGCCAGCTCGGCGGCGGCGGCAAATTGGCGCCAGCGGTAGTCGGCGCTGCTCACGGCCAGGGCCGGCAGCCCCTCGATCGTGCCCTCCATCGCTGCGCTCACGGTGCCTGAATAGAGCACATCTGTGCCAAGATTGGGGCCATGATTGATACCCGACAGCACTAAATCGGGCCAGTGATCCAATAGGGAAAACAGGGCCAACTTGACGCAATCGCTGGGGGTGCCGCTGCAGGCCCAGGCCCGCACCCCCTCCACGAACAGTTGATCGGCCCGCTCGGCACGAATCGGGGTCTGCAGGGTGAGGCCATGGCCGGTGGCCGAGCGCTCCTGATCGGGGCAAACCACGCTCACCTGATGGCCCCGGGCCACGGCCTCCGCCGCCAAGCTGCGGATCCCCTCCGCGAACACCCCATCGTCGTTGCTAATTAGAATCCTTAGGGGCTCCATGGCCGGCACAGGGGGCTGATTCGTACAGTCTGTCCCTTGCCCCCAAGCCCGACACCGTCGTGAGCGCCACCGTTTCCCTGCAGCAGCTCACCGACCAACTTGCGGCCCTGGAGCAGGCCGCTGCCGCCGAAATCCAGGCGGCCTCCAGCGCCGCCCAGCTGGAGGACCTGCGGGTGGGCTGGCTGGGCAAGAAGGGTCGCCTCTCGGCGGTGCTGGGGGCGATGGGCAAATTGCCCGGCGACGAGCGGCCCCTGGTGGGCCAGCGGGCCAATCTGCTCAAGGAGCAGCTGCAGAGCTTGCTGAGCGAGCGGGTGCAGGCGGTGAAGTCGCGGGCCATGGCCGAGCGCATCGCCAAGGAGAGCCTCGATGTCACCACCCCCTGCAGCTATACCCCCCCGGGCCACCGCCACCCCCTGATCAGCACAATTGAGGAGGTGGTTGACATCTTCGCCGGCCTCGGCTACCGAGTATCAGAAGGCCCAGAGATTGAAACCGATTACTATAATTTTACCGCCCTAAATATCCCCGAGCACCATCCGGCCCGGGATATGCAGGACACCTTTTATTTGGGGGACGGAAGGCTGCTGCGCACCCACACCTCGCCGGTGCAGATCCGCCATATGGAGAACAATCCACCGCCGGTGAGGATAGTGGCCCCGGGCCGGGTCTATCGCCGCGATGCCGTCGATGCCACCCACTCGCCCGTGTTTCACCAGGTGGAGCTGCTGGCCCTGGATGAAGGCCTCGACTTCAGCCACCTGCGCGGCACAGTTACCACTTTTCTGCAGCAATTCTTTGGCGATTTGCCAGTGCGGTTCCGGGCCAGCTATTTTCCGTTCACCGAACCCTCGGCCGAGGTGGACGTGCAGTGGCGCGGCCGCTGGCTGGAGGTGATGGGCTGCGGCATGGTGGATCCAGCCGTAATCCGCGGTATGGGCCTCGATCCGGAGCGCTGGAGTGGCTTTGCCGCCGGCCTGGGGGTGGAGCGCTTCTGCATGGTGCGCCACGGCATCGACGACATCCGCCGCCTGTTCACCGGCGATCTGCGCTTCCTGGAGCAGTTCTGAGCCAGGGGCGACCGCTCGCCATAAACTCCATTAGCCCCCTGCCCTCGATCGGTGCCCCGCGTTGGACTGATCGTGAATGACGGCAAAAACCTGGCCGTCACCACCGGCGACACCATTGAGGCCCGCCTGCGCAAAGCCGGCATGGAGGTGGTGCGGGTGAGCAGCTCCGGCGGCATGGTGGGCTTCGCCAACCCCGACCAATACCTGCGCACCCAGGGCTTTGCCGCCTGCGTGCCCGCCAGCTTCGCTGCCGATCTGAGCCTGGCCCTGGTGCTCGGCGGCGATGGCACCGTGCTCTCGGCCGCTCGCCAGACGGCACCGATCGGCGTGCCGATCCTGACCATCAACACCGGTCACCTGGGCTTCCTGGCCGAGGCCTACCTGAGCCATCTGGACGCAGTTCTCGATCGGGTGATTGCCGGGGACTGGAAGGTGGAAGAGCGCACAATGCTGATCGTCAGCGTGATGCGTGGCGAACAGCGCCGCTGGGAGGTGCTCTGCCTCAACGAGATGGCCCTGCACCGGGAGCCACTCACCTCCATGTGCCACTTCGAGATTGCCATCGGCCGCCACGTGCCCGTGGACATCGCCGCCGACGGCGTCATCCTCTCCACCCCCACAGGCTCCACGGCCTATGCCCTCAGTGCCGGCGGCCCGGTGATCACCCCCAATTGCCCCGTGCTGCAGGTGACCCCGATCGCCCCCCACTCCCTGGCCTCCCGGGCCCTTGTATTCAGTGATCTCGAGCCAGTGACTATCTTTCCCGCCACTCCCGAGCGATTGATGATGGTGGTGGATGGCAGTGCCGGCTGTTACATCTGGCCCGAGGATCGCGTGCTGATTCGACGCAGCGATCATCCGGTGCGCTTTGTCAGGCTGGGTGATCACGAGTTTTTCCAGGTGCTGCGCAACAAGTTGGGCTGGGGCTTGCCCCATGTGGCGAAACCGGGCGCCCACCTAGACGGCAGCTTGCCGGCACCGGCATGAGCGAAGCCCCTGAAATCGGCGCCCCGGTGGTGCTGCTCCTGGGTAAAGAAGCGCTTGCCCTTGCCACTCGCCTGCAGGCTTCCGGCTACAGGCCGCTGCTGGAAACTGGCGCCACCGAGCAGACGGACCCGCAGATTGACCCGCAGATAGAACCGCAGCTGGAGCCCCTGCCAGCCCCCCAGGCGGTACTGCTCTCGGCCTGTGCCCAGAGTCGAATCGCTGAGCTCAGGCAGCGTTACGCCAGCATTCCGCTGTTGCTGGATGTGGGGGCCGACAGCGTCGAAGGCCGGGTGCTCTGCCTCAGCTGCGGCGCCGACGACTTCTGGCTTTCCCAACAGGGCCCCAGTGATCTGCTGATGCGATTGCGGCTGCACCTGGAGATATCCCAACGGGCCCAAATCCCAATCCAGCTGATGCAGGTGGCGGATCTGGTGGTGAATCCGCTGGGTCGCCAGGTGAAGAGAGGCAGCAGGTCAGTTGCCCTTACCGCCCGGGAATATCAGCTTTTGCTGCTGTTTCTAGAGCGTAAAGGTACGGTGGTGAGCAGGGATCAGATCCTCCGCAATGTGTGGAAAGATCAGCAAGCCACCGCCAGCAATGTAATCGAGGTATATGTGCGCTACTTGCGCCAGAAACTGGAGCAGGGGGGCGAGCGCCGTTTGCTGCACACCGTACGTGGCCAGGGCTACTGCCTGGCTGAGCGCCTTCCCCACAGCCAGCCCGAATCCACCCCATGAAGCCAAGGTCGCCATATCAACCGGCCCAATTAGCATCAACTCCAGCCGCACTAATTCCCCGCCTGGCTGCCATTAGTGGACTGACAGCTATTAGCGGCCTGGCGGTGATTCCTGGACTGGCAATCACTCCTGGCTTAGCGGTCATTCCTGGATTGGCAATCATTCCCGACGTGGCGGTGATTCCTGGACTGGCAAGTACCCCTAGCCGGTCAATTACTCCCTACCTGGCGGTGACTACCAGCAAAGCGGCGCTACCTGTCCCGGCCAGATTGCTGGTGGCAGCAGGGCAGGGGGCGCCGGTGGCGCGCTCTCCTGTCGCGCGGCCGGCGCTGGCAAGCCCGCCCCAATTCCTGCCAGTTGAGGCGCGCTGGTGCCTGCCGGGCGGTCGCTGCATCGGCCTGGAGGTGCCGCGGGGAGAGCGCCAGTTCAGCTTTGGCTTGCAGCTGCGTCCGGCATTACCACCGCTGCGGGGCATGTGGTTTGACTTCGGCAGCCCAACCCTGGCCCGCTTTTGGATGCACCGCACCCCAGAGCCCCTGGACATGCTGTTCATTCGCGACCAGCGGGTGGTGGCAATTGAGGCCAAAACCAAGCCCTGCATGCACTTGCCCTGCCGCGCCTACGGACCCGATCAAATGGTGGAAAGCGTGGTGGAATTGGCCGCGGGCCAAGCAGAAGCGCTGGGTCTAAAGGTAGGCAGTGAGGCCGCGATCGAGCTCAAGGCACCTGAGTAGCCCACTCCAATCAAACTAAGCAGGCTCTGGAGCCGGCTCTGGGAAATCGCCATTTCGGCGCTAGTGCCACCAGATAATCTTTGCGACATCGGCAATGCCGATTGCGGCGACCAGCTCAAGCCGACCAGCTCAAGCGGCCAGCTCAAGCGACCAGCTCAATAGCGCTTGCCCTTCAGCACCAGCACCGGGTTCATCGGTGCCAGACGTGTGCCATCAGCCAGCGGGGCACCGCGCCAGCTTTGATGCTGGCTCACAGAAATGCGCAGGCCACTGGCCTCTAGCGGTGCCTTCAATTCGGCCAGGGCCTCCAGGGTGGCCAAGGGGATCACCACCAGCCCCCCCGGCCTCAGCCGCGCCAGCACCGCCTGGAGCACCGCCTGACGCTCGCGGCCACCGCCGATCACCACCCGATCGGGATCTGGAAAACCGCTGAGAGCCTCCGGGGCCTGGCCCTCCTGGATGCTGGCCGGTCTCACCCCCAACCGCTCGGCATTGGCGGCGATCAGGGCAGCTGATCCACCTCGGCGCTCCAGGGCCCACAGCTCCAAAGAGGGCCGCAGGCGCAGGGCCTCCAGGCCGATGGAACCCACGCCGGCGCCCAGGTCCCAGAGCACGCCGCGGGCCGGCAGCTCCAGATCAGCCAACAACTGCACGCGCACCTCCCGCTTGGTCATCAGGCCGGGGCGATCGGCATGCTGCAGCCACAGGCCATCGGCCAGACCAAACAGGGGCATGTCTTCCGGGTTGGCAGGCGGGGCTGGGGGCTCGGCAATTAGCAGCACCAGCTGCAGGGGGTCCCCCAGCTCGCCCAGGGGCAGCTCCGGATCGAGGCGCCGCACCCGCTCCTCCGGATGCCCGAGTTTCTCGCATAGCCACACCCCGTAGGCCTGCTGCAAGCCGGAAGCCCTCAACAGGATCAGCACCGCCTCGGCACCGCCGCGGCCCGGATCGGTAAGCACCGCCAGGGCGGGGGGCCGCCGCTGCAGGGCGGTCGCCAGGGGCTCGCTATCGCGGCCGTGCAGGCTGATCCAACTGGCGTCCTGCCAGGGGCGACCAATGCGTGCGAAGGCCAACTGCAACGAGGTGGGGGCTGGCTGGAACCGCAGCCGCTCAGCGCCAAACCGCTGCAGCAGCAGCCGTCCAATGCCAAACCAGAGCGGATCGCCACTGGCCATCACCACCATCGGCAGAGCCGCCCCAAAGCCCAAGGCCAACTGCTCCATCAGCAGCTCCGGCTGATCGCTGGCGATCAGCCGCCCAGGCCAACCAGCGGCTGCAAGGGGAGCTGATAGGGGGGGTACAGGGGGGGCTGATGGGGGGGTTGCAGGGC
>DGYA01000020.1 GCA_002396505.1 Cyanobacteria bacterium UBA5018
AGTTTGTCGGTGGCCACGGTTGCTCCCTGCAGCCTGCTGCGCCTGGGCATTTTGCTGTTCAGCGAGCCAGGCTGCGGCCAGGGCTGCCCCAACCAGCCCGCCCAGCCGGCCGAACCAGGCGGAGCAGCGGATCGCCGGGCCCATTTCCGCGCCGCCCTGGCAGTGGCCGATCCCAGCGGTGTCATCCGCCTGGAGCTGGAGGGGCTGTTTTGGGGTGAGGGCTGGGGCTGGGATTGAAGCTGGAGCGGGACTGAAGCTGGAACGGGGGCTGGGACTCGACTTGAGTTGGATCCAGGGGGCTTAGTGGGGAAGCCAGCTTGAGCTGTGCAGAACCGCCAGCCAGCCAGCCAAATACATCGAAAATCTCTTTGTGAAAAGTACAGCTCACCGACTTTCTAGCCAAGGTGGAGGCCAGGCTGCATCACGCTTTAGCCATCCATTTTGGCCCAGGGCGCCGGATCGAACATTGGGCCAACCCCCCAAGACCTGCAAGTACGAGATCGTTTCAGCGTTTGGTCGCCAGCCAATCTTGCAGGTCTTGGGGGCCGGTGAAATCGAGCAGCGCTTCGGCCAGGGCTTCCAACTTATCCACTGGTAAGGCTTGGATGCGGGCGGTGGTGGCGGCGCTGAGGCTGCCGCAGCGGCGCGTGAGCAGCCGGAGGGTCATCTTGGTTTCGCCACGGGCTTCGCCGCGAGCTTCGCCGCGAGCTTCACCAAGAGCAATGCCCCGCTCTTCCGCCCAGCCAATCAGCTCCCGGTAGGCGCGGCTCTGGCTGAAATCCTCCAGGGTGATCCCTGTCATGGCAACGATCTCCGTTAACGACAACCCATTAAGGCGTGGCAACACGATAGCGGGGATCAGCTGGAGGATTTCCATCTCTTCCGCTCGGCCCAAGGCCCCTTGGCGCAGATCAGCGATCGCTGGGCGCAACTGCCGCTCCGGCACCACCAGGAGCGCCAACAACCGCTGCAGCCAGGGCCATGGGGCCTGCACAGCTTGATCGGTGGCCAGGAGTTCGACCCACCTCACCCGCCGCTCCAGAAATTCGGCCACGGGCTCAGGATCACCGAAATTGAGCTGGCGGGAGGGGCAGATCACCAGCACTTGCCAGTGGCGGATGGTGGCCTGTTGCTGGAGCAGTCGGGCGGTCTCGGCATAGAGGCGCCGGTAAAAAAGCGGATCGGACGCCATTTGAGCTTCCAGGATCAGCGCTGGCAGCTCAGGGCGATCCGGCGGGGGCAGAAACAGACCATCCAGGCGATATTCCCGCTCTTTGAGCACGGGGGCGGAAAAGCTGTAGCCCCCGCTGCGGCCGGCAAATCGTCCAGCAATTGCAGGATGCGATCGGGCCGATCTTGGAAGATCCAGTAAAAAAGTTTGTCGGTGGCCACGGTTGCTCCCTGCAGCCTGCTGCGCCTGGGCATTTTGCTGTTCAGCGAGCCAGGCTGCGGCCAGGGCGGCGCCTTCGCCCTGCTGGCGCCTGGGATCCAACAGGGCTGCTGAGGCTGGAACTGTACTGGTGCTTACTGGGAAAGCCAGATTGAGCTTTGCAGAACCGCCAGCCAGCCAATTACGCCAAAAATCCCTGGGCTCAAGGACCAACTTATCGCCCATCCCACCGCCGACACCTCCGCAAACCAGGCCCACCAGCGGCCAAAAAATCAAACCGCCAACAAAACCCGCCGCCCAACAGATCGAGAAGATTGGCCCTAGACTTAAATAGGAAATTATAAAAAACACTTTGTCAAAAGCACAGCTCACCGCCTTTCTGGCCAAGGTGGAGGCCAATCCCACCCTCAAGCTCCAGGTGGATGAAGCCAGCGATGCCACCGCCGTGGCTGCCATCGCCCAAGCGGAAGGCTTCCTGTTCTCCCCGGCCAGCCTGGCGCGCCACCTGCGGGGCTGAACAGCAGCCGAGGCCCAGTTGGTCTAGGGGTCAAGGCTGAGCTTTCGGCGCAGCGTCAGCCAGAACCAGGATCCAGCCAGGGCCCCCAGGAGCCAGAGCCAGCCGTGCAGACTGAAGCTCATCACGCCGCCGTCACAGGCCAGCACCTGGCTGGTCAGGGCTGCCAATCCTCCGGTTCGCATGATCAGTGGCTGTTCTGGGATACATACCCCTTCCTTTAGGACGGCTTTTCCTGGGCCTCCCATACTCCCTGAGCCGTTCAATCAGCGCACCGCCAGCGGAAGCGGCGAGGTAGCTGAGCGTCCAGAGGTGTGAGCCACGGGCTGCCAGCTCAGGGAACTCCTTGCGCAGCATCCGACTGCTGACGCCCTTGAGGTGGTTTACCAGCGTCAAGACCGAGATCGGCGGCGGGTACTCGACCAGCAGGTGCACATGGTCCGCTTCGCCGTTCAGCTCCAGCAGCTGCAAGCCCATCTTCTGGGCAACTCCCTGGCACACCTCGTGCATCCGCTCCAGTGCAGCGTCGTCTAAGCTTCTTTGCGGCATTTGGAAACAAAAACCTAGGGAATAATCAGCCCCGAAATGCTGTGTCTACCTCGCCTGAGCGGTAGTTGCACCATTACGCCACAACGTTGGCATGATAGTTGGTATGAAGCAACGCTACCGCTACCGCCTCTACCCGCACCCCCATCAACAGGTGGCGCTGGCAAAGGCGTTTGGCTGTGCGCGGGTGGTCTGGAACGACGCCCTGGCCAAGAGCCGTGAGCTGTACGCCGCAGGCGAGAAGACCAACTACCCGGTGCTGGCGAAGCTCTGCATCACGCAGGCCAAGCAGACCCCTGAAAGGTCCTGGCTGTCAGGCCCCAGCAATGTGGTGCTGCAGCAGTCCGTACGCGACCTGGATCAGGCGTTCCGCAACTGGTGGGCCAGCCTGAGCGGCAAGCGCAAGGGGCCCAAGTTGCGGCCCCCTCGCTTCAAGAAGCGCCGTGGGGCCCAGGCGATTCGCTTCATGTCGCACGTCTTACGCA
>DGYA01000142.1:0-311 GCA_002396505.1 Cyanobacteria bacterium UBA5018
GCTGGCGGCGGCCCAGCTGCCAGCCCTGGAGGCCCTGCGCGATCAGCTGGCGGCGGCGGCCACGGCGGCCCTGCGGGCGGCGGGGGATTTAGGGCCCCAGCAGCAGCCCCGGCTGGAGTTGCGCCTGGAGCTGCGCTATCCCGGCAGTGAGCGGGGGCTGGAAGTGTCCTGGCCCCAGCAACATGGTGGGCCAGAGGCCCTGGTGGCGGCGTTACAGCGGCAGTTTGTAGATTTACACCGTCTGCGCTATGGCTATGTGCCGGCAGACCAGCAGCTGGTGGTGGAACGGCTGCTGGTGGAGGCAGCCGTAG
>DGYA01000142.1:479-884 GCA_002396505.1 Cyanobacteria bacterium UBA5018
CGGCTGCTGGTGGAGGCAGCCGTAGACACCGCCCTTGAGGGGGCAGTGGAGGAGGCAGTTGACCCAGCGCTGCAGGGGGCTTTGTTCGGGGCTTTTCATAATGCTCATCCCGGCTGTTTAGACCAGGATTTATCTAGTCGGGCTGCCCACCATGCCAGCCAAGCTGATAACCATGGCCCCATGGCTGAGCGGCTGGTCTGCCAAAGCTTCGCCCAGCCGCATGGCTCTGCCCAGCAACCTCGCTCCGCCCAGCCGCCTGCTCAGTTAGGGGGCCAGCAGTTGTCCACCACGCCGGTGTGGATGCCCCAGCCAGCTGTCTTAGAGCCTGCCCGCCAGCAGCCGCCGCCGGCGGGTGGTTTGCCGGCGGCTGATAGTTGGGCCGCTACAAGCAGTGGTGTCGCTACA
>DGYA01000142.1:1048-8035 GCA_002396505.1 Cyanobacteria bacterium UBA5018
CGCTACAAGCAGTGGTGTCGCTACAAGCAGTGGTGTCGCTACAAGCAGTGGGGCCGCTACAAGCGATTTCCAGGCGACAAGTGGTTTGCAGCAGGCCAGCAGCTGGCAAGCCGTCCCCCTATGGCGACGCGAGCAGTTGGCCCCTGCCACCCTGTTGAGCGGACCGGCGGTGGTGATTGATGTCACTACCACTTTGATGTTGGAAGCCAATTGGCAGGCCCGGGTATTGGCCGATGGCGCCCTGTTGCTGGAGCGGCAATCTGTAGCGCCGATCGTTGCCCCAACCGCTGATTACGGCTCCAGTCGCTCCCGCGAGCCCCTGCTCGGTGACCAGGAGTGCGATGGGGGGCCAGGCCAGGCCCCGGATCCTGTGTTGTTGGAACTATTTAACCATCGCTTTGCCGCCATTGCCGAACAGATGGGGGTGCAGCTGCAGCAGAGCAGTCGCTCGGTGAACATCCGCGAACGCCTCGACTTTTCTTGTGCCCTATTTGATGGCCAGGGCAAGTTGGTGGCCAATGCGCCCCACATTCCCGTGCATCTGGGCTCGATGGGAGAGAGCGTGGTGTCCCTGTTGCAGGCCGTGGGCCGCGGCGAGCGGCCGCCGCTGCGGCCCGGCGATGTGATCCTCTCCAACGATCCCTACGCCGGCGGCACCCATCTACCTGACATCACGGCGATCACGCCGATCTTTGCGCCGGCTAAGGCAGATGCAGGCATGGGCATAGGCGTAGATGCAGATACAGATACAGATACAGATACAGATACAGGCGTAGGTGCAGGCATAGGCGTAGGCGTGGAGGCAGATAGAAAGGCAGGGGCGGCGCCAGAAGTTGCGCTGGAACCGCCTCTGTTCTTTGTTGCCAGCCGTGGCCATCACGCCGATGTGGGAGGCATCACCCCCGGCTCGATGCCCGCCTTCAGCAGCAGCATTGAGCAGGAGGGCCTGTTGCTACGCAATTTGCCCTTTCTGGAAAATGGCGTCTTCGATCGAGACCAATGGCTGGCCCGCCTGGCGGCCGGGCCCCATCCGGTGCGCAACCCCGACCAGCTGCTGGCCGACCTGCAGGCCCAGGTGGCGGCAAATCGCCTCGGCGAGCGGGCCCTGCAGCGGCTGATCGCCCGGGAGGGGCTGGCGCTGGTGCAGGCCTACATGGTCCATGGCCAGTCCCATGCGGCTGCAGCGGTGCGGCGGCTGTTGGCGCGCCTCAGTGATGGGGCTTTCCGCTTGGAACTCGATGACGGCAGCTGTATTCAGGTGGCCGTGAGGGTGGACCGGCAGGCCCGCCGGGCGGAGCTGGATTTCAGTGGCAGTTCAGCCCAGCAGGCCGGCAACCGCAATGCCCCCCTGGCGGTCACCAAGGCCGTGGTGCTCTACGTGTTGCGCTGTTTGGTGGCAGAGGAGATTCCGCTCAATGCCGGCTGCTTTGAACCGATCAGCTTGATCGTGCCGCTGGGCTGTCTGCTCAATCCGCGGCCGCCAGCCGCCGTGGTGGCGGGCAATGTGGAGACCTCCCAGGCCGCCACCAACGCCCTGTTCGCCGCCCTTGGCGTGCAGGCGGCGTCCCAGGGCACGATGAACAATCTCAGCTTTGGCGACACCGCCGCTGGAGCCGCCAGTCGCCAGTATTACGAAACCATCTGTGGCGGTACCGGGGCTGGGATCGGGGCCGATGGCCTCGGTTTTGCCGGCGCGGCGGCGGTGCAGAGCCACATGACCAATTCCCGCATCACCGACCCAGAAATCCTCGAAGAGCGCTATCCGGTGCGGTTGGAGTGGTTTGGCCGCCGGTGGGGCAGCGGCGGCCTGGGGCGCTGGGCTGGCGGCGATGGCGTGATTCGCCAGATCCGTTTTCTTGAAGCGCTGAGTGTTTCGGTGTTGTCGAGCTGTCGCCGGGTGCCCCCCTTTGGCCTGGCGGGGGGTGGGGCCGGCGCCTGCGGCCGCAACCTGCTGCTGAAGCTGGATGGCACGGAGGAGCTGTTGCCCGGATCGTTTGAACGGCAGCTGCAGGCGGGCGAGGCCCTGCGCATCGAGACCCCCGGCGGTGGCGCCTGTGGCCCCGAGCCATCCGGTGAGTGGCCAACTGAGTGGCCAACCGAGCCGCCAACTGAGCGACCAGCGCAGGGGCCGCCAGCGGCAGGTGGCCCGCAGTGAGGCCGCCAGTGAAGCCGCTCCTGGCTGGGGTGGCCCTGGGGTTGCTGGTCAGCTGGCCGGTGGTGGCGGCCCCGCCCGTCTTGCGGCTGGCCGGGGGGCAGGCGGGGTCTCAGGAGCCAAGGGAAGCGGCGGCCAATGTGCTGCAGGAGCGGCAGCAGCGGTTTCAGCCGGTGTGGTCAGCGCGGGGGATGGTGGCGGCTGGGGAGCCGCTGGCGGCCCAGGCGGGGGCGCGGCTGTTGGCCGCCGGTGGCAATGCGGTGGATGCGGCGGTGGCCACCAGCTTTGCCCTGGCGGTCACCCTGCCCCACTCCACCGGCATCGGCGGCGGCGGTTTTCTATTGCTCTGGTTGCCGGGCCCTTCACCGGCCGCCTTATCGGCTGCTGCATCGGCCGCAGCACCGGCAGCTGCATCGGCCCGATCCAGCGCCTGCGCGGCGGCCCGGGCCCAGGAGTTGCCCCTGGGCCGCGGCTTTGCCCTGGGCATTGATTTTCGCGAGAGTGCACCGGCCGCAGCCGCTGGCAATTTGTTTCTCGATGCCGGCGGGACGGTGGATCGCCGCCGCGCCACCACCAGCTTGCTGAGCACGGCGGTGCCGGGCACCGTGGCCGGCCTGCTGCTGGCCCAGCGCTGCTACGGCCGCCTGCCGCTGGAGCGGGTGCTGGCCCCGGCGATCGCCCTGGCCGGCGAGGGGGTGCCGGTAAGTAAAAACTTCAGCCAGTCGCTGGCGGCGGCGGCGCCGCTGCTTTTGGCCGATCCCGGATCCCGGGCGCTGTTTTTTCGAGTCGATCGGCGGGGTCGCTGGCGGCCGCTGCAGCCGGGGGAGATGTTGCAGCAGCCCCAGCTGGCCGCCAGCCTGAGGCGGATTGCGGCCGGCGGCAACGCCGGCTTTTACCAGGGCCCCAGCGCCGAGGCCCTGGTGCGGCTGATGCGGCGGGGGGGCGGCCTGATCAGCGCCGACGATCTACGGGCCTATCGGGCCAAGCCGGTGCGGCCATTGCAGATTCGCTTTCACGGCAACCAGGTGCTGGGACTGCCGCCGCCGGCTGGGGGCATCACCGTGCTGCAGCTGCTGCGGATGTTGGAGCGCTTTGATCTGGCTGCGCTGGGTTTGAACAGTGCCGCCACGCTGCATCTGATGGGCGAGGCGATGAATCTGGCCTACCGGGAGCGCAATGCCGGCTTGGGCGATGGGGCAGAAGCGCCCCAGGCTTGGCAACGCTGGCTGGCGGATGGCCCGATCCAGGCGCTGGTGGAGTCGATCAATCCGCTGCGCCATCGGCCGGCGGCCCAATTGCTGGCCAGGCCAGCTGTACTTGCGGAGGGCGATGACACCACCCATGTGTCGGTGGCGGATGGCCGCGGCGGGCTGGTGGCCACCACCAGTTCGATCAATTTCAGCTATGGCAATGGCGTCACGGTGCCAGGAGCTGGTTTTCTGCTCAATAACCACATGGACGACTTCACCGCCAAGCCAGGCAGCGCCAATGGCTTTGGCTTGGTGCAGGGCCGGGCCAATGCCATCAGGCCTGGCAGGCGGCCGCTCAGTTCCATGGCCCCCACCCTGGTGTTTCGTCCTGATGGCAGTCCCTGGTTGGCCACCGGCAGCCCCGGCGGCAGTCGTATCGCCACCACTGTGGTGCAGGTAGTTCTTAATCGTTTGGTGCATGGCCTCAACCTGGCGGCTGCGGTTGCCGAGCCGCGCATCCATAGCCAGCTGCTGCCAGATCGACTGGAGTTTGAACAGGGGCTGAATGTAGATACGCGCCGCATATTGCAGGGAATGGGCCATCTATTGCACCAGGCGGCGGCCATGGGTGCCGCCCAAAGCGTGGAGCTGATCCCGTCCCAGCAGGGCGGTGGCAGCTATGGGGTCACCGATGCAAGGCGCGCCTGGGCCCTGGCCCAACCGGAGGATTAGCACCAGGCCTGCATGTCACGGGCGATCGTGTGAGCAAATTGCATAAAACATGCGACAAGCAAGGCCTTGAAAATCTAATCCATGACCGATGAAATTGCCATAGGATCAAAACCGCTATAAATGCAAAGCTACTATAAATACAAAGCCGCTATAAGCGCTAAGCTAATATAGGCGCCGAATCGCTATAGGTACCACGAAAAATCCCAAATCCCACCGGCTTCGCGGCCCGAAAAGCATTGCGGTGAATGGCAGCTCCACAATCAGCCTGGGTCAAATGGTCGTTTTTCGAGACACACTTATGCCGCCAGGCCCCTCGGCTGGCAACATCAAAGAAATTGGTATTTTTCCAGAGCCTCCCCAGCAATTAGCCAGCGAAAGGCACGATGCCCTATGGCCAACCTCGACCCCCTGGGAAATCGGGCTCTAGCCGTTTGGCCGCTACTTATTAGCCGCCACTAATTGGCCGCTACTAATGCGCCGCTGTCGATTGGTCGAATTTACAGGGGTGTCCTGGGCTGCCAGCGGTGGTTCCTAGGATCCTGCCTATTGCCTGCCGGAATTGGTGCCAGCGATGGGGAGTCAGTGGGACAACTTTTTGCGCAACCTCGGCGAATGGCGCGGCTCCTTTTGTTCGCTGAATGCCGATGGGCTGGTGATCGATACGACGCCCTCAATTCTCACCCTGGAGCAGGCGCAAGAGGAGCGGCTGGTGCGGTTTCGGCTGCGCCGCTATGGCGCCGATGGCTACGGGAGCGCCCCGAGCAGTGATTACAGCCAGGATTACCGCAGCCTGGGTCGGCAGGTGGTGTTTTTTGAGACGGGCTCGTTCAGCAAGGGGACGCTGCAGCTGGCACCGGCCAGCGTCTTCGGGGCGGAGTTTGGCTTTGTGGCTGGCGATCGCCGCCACCGGCTGGTGCAGCTGCACAGCCCGGAGGGGGCCTTCGAGCGCCTGGTGCTGATTCGGGAATTTCGGGCGGGCACGGCGGCGAGCGAACGGCCGCCGCTGGAGTGGGGCAATTTGCTTGGGCCATGGTCTGGCCAGGCGGCCACGATTACCGCCGATTGGCCGGAGCCGCAGCTCTGCGATTGTGTATTGCAAATCGAGCGCGGCGATGGCGATCAAATTCAGATCCACACCCAGCTGGGCGAACGGGAAGAGGTATACGGCGGCGGCGCCCGGCTACTGCTGCTGCCGGATGGGGGCTACAGCCTCACGCCCCCTCAGGTGAGTCACCGGCAATCCCTGGTGGTGGAGGCTGGTTGGCTGCCCGCCCCCCAGCGATTGGAACGGCTGATCCGCCGCTACGACGCCAGCGGCGCCTGGCTTTCCTCCACCCAGATCATCGCTACGGCGCTATGAGCTGACCCGGGAAATATGGGAGACGCCCATCGCGACCGGCCGCTGGGAGCACCGACCGCCACCGGGCTGGATGCCCACGGCCGCCAGCGGCAGCGGTCCTGCGCCGATAGCTGCTATCTGCTGCCCGAGAAGAAGGCGAGTTGCAACACTAATTTGCAGGTAATTCTTGCGGATCTCCGCAGCCTTTTTGCTAAATCTTGGACCTTCTGTTTGCTAGCCACTCTGCATCCGAGGACGAGCTATTATACCGCTCACTCGGTCAAGGAACTGCACTTAATTGAGTTGAACATAGTTATTTGGGGTGCCAGTTTTTTGCCGGTTGATGGCGTCAGTCAGATGGAGACTGGTCAGGCCCGGATGACCTAGCTGAGCAACTAAATCCGCTAAAGTGGTGGTAAATGAGGTATATATTTTAGTGCATGTACCACCCCGAGTGGATGCCTATAGTGCTTTCTAGGGCAAAGCTCCTGCTGCAATTTGGGCCCAGCTCCCCGCCGCTGGGCCTGGCTGGCATGATCAACTTTTTTGAAAATGGTGAACGATAACTCGGCTAATATGGCGAGCTTATCTATATGGGTATACCTATATAGATAAGCTACTTTTTGATTTATGATGAAAGTGGTGCAAAGGCGCTGGAAGTGGCCATCGAAAGCCCTGGAATTGTATCAAAATACTATAAAAACCCGGCATTTATACCTTCTATCCCTCTCCTGCCACAGGCCCAAAGTGGTAAGTTGATAGTTGATAGTTGCAAGCTGATTGCGAGTATGTTACGTCTACTCGGCCCGATTGATTCATGCAAAGCAGTAAAAAGAGGTTTAAGCTTGCCCGAACCGACTTTATCTGAAAATTTTTTCTACATAAAGATCTTGACATAGGTGTCTTTGTTTGGGTGGCGAGCTCCGCTCCCCTGGGTAAGTGCTGCGACCGGGCGCAGTGCCAGAGGTGATCCGCTCCTGGTTGCGTACATGCACTGGCCTGGAATGCCGCCTGCGGAGCTTGCTGCCTAAGCAAGTGAAAGTTTGTGAGGCCGAGTGGGCGGCGGGCGGGGCTCGGCGCCTATTGCCTAGATTTGCGCAAGGTTTGCGCAAGGATTGCGGAGGCCGTTAGCCAGTCCCTGGATGCTGTACCGTGGGGTAGAGATCTATGTCAAGGCAGGGGTTGCCGTGATTCCATTGATTCTGTCTAGTATTTAAAGCATTCTCCTTGCCCCCTTGAGCTGGGTTATTGCATGCTCATTCTTGAGAGTGATGACTAAGGTCGCAACCGATTATCTTGTTGATCAGGTCAATGGTTTGGTAGACCAGCTTCCTGGCCTGTTTATCCAGCCTGGCGAAATAGATAAAGCCCGTGAACTTGCCCTTGCGTGCTATAACTCCATGATGGAGCTCGGCGATCAAAATAAAGCCGAAGCCATTCCCCTAGCCCTGGCCGCTGCAGAGCTTTTTTTAGCCTTAACAAATTCTGCTTCTCCCCAGCCTGGTTGGGTGGAAATTCATGAGGAGCTATGTTGCCGGTACGGAGCAATCTGGATTGTTGATCTAATTAGTGAG
>DGYA01000142.1:8248-14118 GCA_002396505.1 Cyanobacteria bacterium UBA5018
GGGCGAGATCAGGGAATTGATTTGCTGAATAGGCTTAATCGGTTTCATGACTCTTCTGTCGCCTGGATTCCCATTAAGTTAGCCTTTTTGCAAAGACTTCCTGCCCCCACTTTTTCTGTCGGACAAGACCCGAATTCCGCCGATAAGACCATGGGATTTTCCGTTGAAGTGCCAAGGTCTGCAGGTAGGAAGCTTAAGATAGTGGTGGTAGGAAACTGTCAGGCGCATCCGTTGCTGCTTGGTATGCAACAGAAATTAATCCAGGCCGATATTTATTTTTGTCCATCGGTACATCTGGCGACTGCCGATGATGTCGCCAATCTTCACCGTGAGTTGGCCAATGCCGATGTGCTGGTGATGCATCGAGTGCTGCCTGGCTATCGTAATGATATAGGTCTCGATAGCCCCTGTCTGCGGGCTCTGTTGCCCGAAGGCTCAAGGAGCTTTGTGCTGCCAAATCTCCATTACGAAGGCTATTTCCCTTGGACCACTTACGCGCAGGATCCAGACGGCCGCCTGCCGGCGCTGGAGGCCGAATCCCCTCTGGGGCCATATCATGACTTCCTGGCCATGGCCGCGGCGCAAGAAGGGTTGGAGTATGCCGACCTGATGGAGTATCGCTGTACACCGCAGATTGCCGATTTATTGCTTAATGCCCACGCTCAATCTCTCAATGAATTGTCGTCGCGAGAGTCCGACTGCGACGTGGAGATATCCGATTGGATTGCCGCAAGCTTTCGCAATATACCGCTTGCACACACCATAAATCATCCTACTCAAGCAACCCTTGATCAGCTGCTGCGACGTCTATTAGCAAAGCTAAACATTGCCCATAGTCTTGGGCCTGAGCTATTCGACAGTACTGAATACTTGGGTGATCTTTCGATTCCGATTCATCCCTGGGTGCGCCAAGCGCTCAGGCTGGGGCCTTGGGCTTGTCAATGGGGGCAGCGTCGCAAAGAGCCCTTTACGATTGAAGCTCAGCTAAGTGAATCAATAGCATTTTATCGTAGGCACTCTTGGATGGCCTTCGCCAATGAAAGCCATCCTAAGTTGAAGTTTGCAAAGGCTTGTTTGAGTCATTACCGCTAAGGCGTTTGCTGAAGTGAAAGATGCGCACATGCCGCTGAATAAGGGTCATAGCCGGGCTGTCGCTTGTGGCTGCTGCGGCTTAGGGTTGATTGATCTAGAAAGCCTCTGGTTGAGGTGTCTCCATTCAGTTCTGCCTGTGAATCCTGATTTTTCCTGGCTGGGGGCAGCCTGTATACCAGAGATTGCTTGCCGGAGATCGCCTGTGATCAATTGTCTTTAGAGGTAGTTAGGGCCTCTGGCCTCCAGCGATCGTTGATGATGCCACAAACCAGCTGCACCATCATGAGCTTGTCCAGCCACCAGGGTGGCGATCGGATGTTTAATAACGCCGACAGCTTCGCCCAGGCCTTCGACCAAGCCTGGCAGCTGCACAGCCGGCGGCATCCCCAGCAGGGGCTATCCGCCAGCGACAAGCTGGCCATGGTGCTGGCCGAGCTGGCCGAACATCCGTTCCATCAGGACCAGCCTGAGCTGGCGGAGCAGGTGGCCCAGTTCCGCTTGCGCCTACTGGGGTTGTGAGGGCGCTGCCCGCTTGCCTGTAGCTTCAGCCCACCCCTTTCAGGCACGGTGCCATGGGCGATTCTCTGTTTCGACTGGTGCGGATGCTGAGCGCCGGCTTCAGCAACCAGAACCAGGCCTTTGAGAATCCACCTCTGTACGCCCACATCCTGGTTAAATTCCGGCCCCTGCCCCAGCTCGAGCCGGGCTCCCTGCTGCTGGAGCAGAGTTACGCGATCAACCCCGCCGCTCCCTACCGGATCCGGGTGCTGAGGGCCCAGCGCCAGGGCGATCAGCTGACGATCTCCAACCAGGCGCTGGTCGATGACCAGCGCTTTTGGGGCGCGGTCGATGATGCCGAGCTGCGCCAACGCATCCAGCCCGGCGACCTGCGGCCCCTGGAGGGCTGCGCCTACCTGGTGCGCGAACAGGGCGATGGCTTCGTGGGTGAGGTGGAACCCGGCTGCCGCTGCATGGTGGAGCGAAAGGGCAGCATCACCTACCTGGTGAGTCGCTTGGAACTCAGCCCCACGGGCATGCGCACAATCGATACCGGTCACGACCCCACCAGCCACAAGCAGGTGTGGGGTTCCCTGGCTGGGCCATTCGAATTTGAGCGTACCCATGATTACAGCGAAGAGATGCCAACTGATTGGCAATCTCTACTTCAAACATGAATCATGGCCGAGGGAGGTGTCTGCGAGGCTTGACTGCGAAGCGCAACTCTAAAATGTAGTTGATAAACGCGACTGCAAGACATGGCTGCAAGACATGGTTGCAAGACATGGCTGTGAGACAATGACAGGCCCAGGGGAGTCATCCATGCTGATTTAAATCGGCTGCTGAACCTCGCCAATTTATCTGAACCAAACCTAGCGATCCTGCCACTTTTATGGCCCTTCCCCTGCTGAGTGCCGCCCCCGCGAGCATCAATGCCCGCGTAAACAACTTCATGGCCACCGGTGAAGAAACCCCCCGTCGGGGCAATCAAGATCTGAGGGCTCTCGACATTCTGATCGAACAGGCTTACCGGCAAATTTTCTTTCACGCCTTTAAGGCTGATCGCGATCTCGGGCTGGAATCCCAGCTGAGGAGCGGTCAAATTACCGTGCGCGAGTTCGTGCGGGGCCTGCTGCTATCAAGCAAATTTCGCAACGATTTCTACCGCTGTAACAGTAATTATCGCATTGTTGAACATCTTATTGGCCGTGTGCTCGGTCGCCCAACCTACGGAGTGCAAGAGCAAATTACCTGGTCTATCGTGATTGCCGAACGGGGCCTGCCACAATTAGTCGATATTTTGCTCAATTCGGAAGAGTATTTGTTGAATTTTGGCGAGGACCAGGTGCCCTACCAGCGTTCCCGCCTGCTGGCGGGTCGCGCCATCGGCGATCTGCCCTTCAATCAACAAGCCCCCCGCTACGGCGCCTATTGGCGTGAAATCACTGCCCAGCGAGCTCCTAGCGCTGGAGGCAGCCAATTCAATCACCTGGCCATCTCGCCGGCCTGGGTGGCAGGCCGGCCTCCCCAGCTTGCCCAGCGGCTGTGGCTGGCCCTGGTGGCCTTAGGCAGTCTGGAAATAGGCCGTCTATTGTTCATCACTATTGCGGCTATGCTCAGCACTAACGGCTAAGCAGGTCTTTGTAGATAATCACAGCTATAAAATACGATCGATGATTCGGAGCCGATGCAAGACTCTTTAACCACTCCAGGGCACCTCGAAAATTCCCATTCGGCCCCTGCGAGTCAGAAGAAAGCAAGTCGCCGCAATGTTTCTCATGTCATGAGATCGGTGAGATCTGGGATTTTCGAGATGCCCTGTGGCAACTGTAGGCAATATAGATAATGTATGTGTCAATTGTGGGTCTAAATAATTAGCCTCCTAATTAATTGGGGAGGTTATGACATCCCGCGATTTCGGCGAGCCTGCCGCCTGGCGGCCTTTGGGGCAGAGGCGCTTCCTGGGCCGGGGCTCGGCTGTACCGGGGCCGCCTTGGCCTCCTGGGGATCGCTAGGAGCAGCATCGGGCGTGGATCCCAGTGGAGCGCTATGGGTTAGAGCCGCGCCAGCTTGTGGATTCGCCATCGGCTCGGCGCGCTGCAGCCGCTCCTCCAGGTCCACCAGCTTCACGACTAGGGCTTCGGTGAGCTGGGAGAGGGCGTGGAGCTGGTCGGCAAGGCGGTGTTTGCCCTGGCCCGACCTGACGCTGTCGGCCATGGCAGCGGCGCAGCAAGGGTTGGCGGTGGGCGGATGGTATCTGGCTTCGGCCAAGGAAACCAGAGCCCGTGACAGCAAACTATTTGTAACGATTCTGAAAGGCCAGCAAAAGGGCCCAAGGGCGCCCATAGGATCGCCAGTGGAGCTGCGCCCTGGTGTCTCTCCACGGTGTCTCTCCACATAGCTGGTCAGCCGCCAGTCGCCAGCCAAAGCCTGCCCATTGTCTTCCCGGCCCCGCCCTCGCCCCGCACGCCCATGACCCTCGCCAACGCTGCCTACCTAGGCATCGAGCGCTTCGCCAGCGACCGCAACAAGGAAAATTGGTCAAACGCCACTGAAAACGACAAGGCTGCCCTGATCCGCGCCGTCTACAAGCAGGTGCTGGGCAATCAGTACGTAATGGCCAGCGAGCGCCTTGAGGGTCCTGAGTCGTTGTTCAAGCGGGGTTACCTCAGCGTGCGCGAGTTTGTGCGCCAAGTTGCCAAGAGCGGTCTCTACAAGGAAAAGTTCTTCACGAACTGCAATTCATATCGGTTCATTGAGCTCAACTTCAAGCATCTGCTGGGTCGCGCACCCCAGAACAAGGCAGAGATGCTGCACCACTTCACGATCCTGCAGGAGCAGGGTTTTGACGCTGAAATTGATTCCTATCTCGACAGCGCCGAGTATCAGAATCGCTTCGGCGAAGAAGTGGTGCCTTACCTGCACGGTTGGGACTACAACGTCGGCCAACAAGGTCTGCAGTTCAGCTACATGTTGCAGCTTGCTCGTGGCGTAGGTGCTTCTGTTCGCGGCGATCTGCTCAAGAACCAGTCACGGCTGAATCCCTCTGTCCATGCTGGCGAAGCCCTGCCGGTGATCAGCCCCAACGCCGCTGGCGCTGGATTCCGCAAGGTGGTCAGCGATGGCGTCGCCCGCCAGGGCGTCGGTGCCGGCGAAGAGGGCCGCATGTTCCGCGTCGAGATCAGCGGCTTCTGTAACTACCGCCTGCACAAGCGCAGCAATCGTGTGCGCTTTATCCCCTTCAACAAGATGCTGGAATACCAGCAACAGATTCACCGTGAAGGTGGGCGTATCGCCAGCATCACTCCGGTTAACTGAGACCAGTCCCCTCGGGCTGTTCAGTTCAGATCGCTTAACATAGACGCGTCAGCTAGTATCAATCAACCCAAACCGGTTGGCTGATCACTATCAATTGGTCACCGCCTGTCGGTCACCGCTAATTGATCCCCGTCTGTTAATTGCTGTCAGTTGATTGCCGTAAGCCGGTCACCCTCAGCCGATGGTGACCGGCTGGCTTCAGTCAACTTATACCGGTCAACTGTTATTGGCTGATCGGGGGCTCAAGCCCAACCACAACCTCCATCACTCGCATTTGCTTCCAATGAAGGTTTCCGCCGGTACCCGTGGCACCAACTTCGCTAGTGGCCGTCAAGTCACTTTCACTGTGACTGGACTTGCCAATAACGATTACTCCCGCACGGCTGACCTCGTGCTCAATGTTCCCTTCACCCGCATGAACGAAACCATGCGCCAGGTGCAACGCATGGGTGGCACCATCACAGGCGTAAACGTGAGTGGTGGCGATCTTTAAGCCTTAGGGGATTTCGGCAAGGCAGCCAATGCTGCCGAACTGGATCCATCTCCACTTCCCCTGCTGAGCCCTGTCCATCCTGCTGGGCTTTGGCTTCTATGCCCCCTTGGGGGCTTTTTTTATGGTCACCTGCAGTCTCTGGCGATTCCTGTTCAAAGCTGAGTTGAGTGGCAGCGGCGCCGCCGCCCCCAGAGATGAAAGAGCTAATGACCGTTTGTAAAGGGCAGCCCCTAATGGTGGGGGCGGGATCCAACAATGGTTTCAACCAATTGGCCAAGTGCCTTGCAGCCATGGCGTGAGCTCCACGCCAGCTGTGGGTCGCTTGTAACCAACATGGCCCTTCCCACCCACTCCCGACCCCGACGTCGAGAATAGGAGCCCTCAATGTTCGACGCCTTCACCAAGGTCGTTGCGCAGGCTGATGCCCGCGGCGAATTCCTTAACGCTGGTCAGATTGACGCCCTCGCGG
>DGYA01000140.1:0-11601 GCA_002396505.1 Cyanobacteria bacterium UBA5018
CACCGCGCTCGCCAGGGGCGTCGCCGCCGCTGCCGCCGCAGATCCACAGCCGCGCCGCCAATACCCGCGGTCCGCTGCGGCGCTGCAGCCGCCAGGGCAGGCCCCCGGGCAACTCCTGATGTTCCCAATCGCCGAACTGAGGGGTGATCTGAGGGTTGCTCATGCGGGCAGGGCCTCCAACAGGCAGGCCCGGCGCGGATCCAGCAGGGGCAGTGCTTGCAGCCTCAGCCGCTCCGGACTCCAAGCCGCCAGCAGCTCCAGGGGCCGAGCCAGGTCCTGGTCTCGCCCCCAGAGGTGGTTGTTGCCGATCAGGCCGGCCACCCCCCCCGGTGCCTCCAGGCCAAAGCGATAACCGTTGGTAACCAGGCGTTGGGCCCGCTGCCATTCGGCGGCGCCGATCGGGGCTTCCATCGCCTCTTGCCAAACCGTTTGGATCGCCTCGCGTACGGCCGGCAACTCGTCGGCTTCGCAAACCACCTCCAGCAGGGCCAGGCTGGCGCACTCCATCACGTGCAGATCCAGGTCGATGCTCTCAACGATGCGCAGCTGTTCCCGCAGCCGCTCCACCAGGCGGCTGCGGCGCCCCTCCGCCAGCACTGTGGTGAGCAGATCCGCTCCCATCACCCCCTCCTGATCGCTGGCGGCGGGCAGTTGCCAGGCCATCAGCAGCCGCGCCGATTCCAACCGCGGCAAGCTGATGCGGTACTCCCCGGGTCGCAGCCGCAAGCTGGGCAGCTGTTCGTCGGCAACCGCGGGCTCCAGGCTGGCCAGGGCACTGGCGTTTATCGCCTTGTCCAGCCCAGCTGCCGCCATCGCTCCGGTGATTGCCAGCACGCAGTGGTCGGCGCGATAGCGGCGGCGCTGGAAGCTGGCCATCGCCTCTGGGGTGTGGGCCAGCAATCGGGGCCGCAGCCCCAGGATCGGCAGGCCGTAGTTGTGGCTGCCGCAGGCGTGGCCCAGCAGCACCTGCAGGGCCCGATCGTCCGGTTGATCTTCGCTCTGGGCCAGTTCTTCGAGTACCACCTGCCGCTCCATGGCAAAGGCCTCGGGGTCCAGGGCCGGCGCGAGCACCAGATCCAGCAGCAACTCCAGGGCCTCCGGCGCCGCCTCCGGCGGGATGAGTACGTGGTAATGCACGTCGTCGAAGCCGGTGGCGGCATTGCTGCTGCCGCCCAGGGCCTCAATGCGTAGATCGAACTCGCCGGCGGCCAGCCGCTGGGAACCCTTGAACACCATGTGTTCGAGGAAGTGGGCGATGCCGCTCTCCTCGGAGCCCTCGAACAGGCTGCCGCCGCGACACCAAAAATCCAGGCAGACCAGGGGGGCCTCCGGCATCGCCAGGCTCACCACCCGGGCCCCGTTGGCCAGCCGCCGGCTTTGGGGGGGCGCCAGGCCGGGCAGCAGGGGGGCGCAGTCAGCCTGGGGCAAGGGGTTAAACCGTGGCAGGATCTGCATTCTGCTGGCCTGGCCACCCCATTGAGTTCTGCTCCATCTTCGGCTGCGGCCAACAGCGGTGGGCTGCACCCCCTGGTCGATGCCCTCGCCGAGCGCATTCGCGATCACTGGCAGCACTTGCCCGAGTTGGCCCCCTTGGCCGTGGATCCGGAGCTGGAGGCGATCAGCGGCAGCCTCGACGGGGAGGCGCTGTTCATCCGCAATGAACTGCGCCGTTGCCGCGGCCTGCGCAAGCTGCACCTGGAAACCGCCCGCCTCGGTGCCGGCCTGCAAATCCTGCACTGCGTCTTTTTTCCCGATCCTCGCTACGACCTGCCGGTGTTCGGCGCCGACATCGTCGCCGGTCCGGCCGGTGTATCGGCGGCGATTGTCGATCTCTCCCCGGTGCTCAGCGAGCTGCCGGCTGGCATCGCCGCCGCCCTAGCCGCCAGGCCAAAGCGTAGTTATGGCCTAGAGCGGCAGCTGCCGGCCTGGGGTTCGATCTTCTCGCCCCACGTGCGCTTTGTGCGGCCCAGCTCCAGCGAAGAGGAGGCTGCCTTCATCGAGGAGGTGGGCGAATTTCTGCAGGTGCTGAGCGCGGCGGTGCAGCTGGCTGAAGCTCAACCGCCGGATCACCCCTCTACTCTGGAGCGCTGGCACGGGCAGGGCCGCTATTGCAAGCAACAGAAACAGAACGACAAGACCCGCCGCGTGCTGGAGAAGGCGTTCAACCCGGCCTGGGCGGAGCGCTACATCGAGGAATTGCTGTTCGACGACCCCCCGGCACCCTGATGACTGCCCCAGCTAGCCGTCGCTGGTGGTTGCTGCTGGCGGGCTTGGCGGCCCTAGCGGCCCTGGCCATGGTGCTGCAACAGCGCAGCAAATCGATTAAGCCTGAGCTGGCCCCTGCTGCGGCCCTGGCTCCGGCCCGCCAGGAGGGGGTTGCCGCCCTGGGCCGCCTGGACCCCCAGGGGGATGTGCGCAAGCTGGCTGCCCCGAGCGGCGGCAATGGTGGTGGTCCGCGCATCGCCGCGCTGCTGGTGAAGGAGGGCGATACGGTGCGAGCCGGCCAGTTGTTGGCCCGTTTTGATAGCCGCCCCGGCTTGATGGCTGATCGAAGCAAGTTGACCAGCCGCATCGCCAATCTGGATCGGCGCCTGGTGCTCCAAAACCGCGACATCGACCGCTACCGCCAGCTCAGCCGCACTGGCGCCTACCCCAGCGGCGACTTGGAGGCCCGAGAAACCCGGCTGCTCGAATTACAGGCCCTGCGCGCCGATGCCCAGGCAGAGTTGCAGCGGGTGCAGGCCGAATTGGCCCTCACCGAATTGCGGGCGCCCATGGCTGGCACCGTGCTGCGGCTCAATGCCAGGGAGGGCGAGCGACCCACGGACACAGACGGCGTGTTGGAGCTTGGGGCCAGTGCCCAGATGGAGGCACTGGTGGAGGTGTACGAGAGCGATATCGGTCGGGTGCGTCTCGGCCAGGCGGTGAGCTTGGTGAGTGAGAACGGCGGTTTCCAGGGCAGCCTCGCCGGCCGAGTGATTCGCATCAACCCCCAGGTGCGCCAGCGCCAGTTGCTGGCCACCGATCCCACCGGCGACGCCGATGCCCGCATCGTCGAGGTGCGCGTATCCCTCGATGCCGTCGATAGCCGCCGGGTGCGCAATCTCACTGGCTTGAAGGTGATCGCCAGGCTGCAACCGTGACCAATTTATGGAGCTCTCGCCGCATTCCCCTGGCCTGGCTGTTGCTCAGCCGTCAGCCGGCGCGGTTGGCGGTGGCTCTGGCTGGTATCGCCTTCGCGGGCATCTTGATGTTCATGCAGCTGGGCTTTCGCGACGGGCTATTTGATGCCAGCGTCACGGTGCACAAGCTGTTTGACGCGGATTTGGTATTGATCAGCCCCCGCACGATGAGTTCGATCGGCATGGCCAGCTTCCCGCGGCGCCGCCTGGTGCAGGTGATGGCCGACCCTGCCGTGAGCGGGATCACGCCGGTGAACTGGAACCTGCTGCTCTGGCGCAATCCCCAAACCCGTTCCACCCGTTCGATTCTCGTGCTGGGCTTTGAGCCCGCAGATCCCCTGTTCACCGATCCCAGCATCGCCGTTAAGGCCCAGGGCCTCAGCCAGAAGGGTCGGGTGCTATTTGATCAACTTTCTCGCCCCGAATTTGGCCCAATTGCCAGCTGGTTCAACCAGGGCAAGGTGGTGGAAACCGAGGTGGCGGGCAAGCGGGTAAGGGTTTCGGATTTGGTGAGCCTGGGGGCCTCCTTCGGCGCCGACGGCAACATGCTCACCAGCCGTGAAACCTTTTTGAAGCTGATGCCCAGTACGCCCCCCGGCAGTATTGAACTGGGCCTGATTCGCCTGGTGCCCGGCACTGATATTCAGGCGGCCAGTCGCCGGATTAAAGCCCTGTTGCCAGATGATGTCAAGATACTCACCAAGCAAGGCTTTGAGGAATTCGAGAAGAATTATTGGCGCAGCAGTACGGCTATTGGCTTTATCTTTACTCTGGGATCCGCCATGGGCTTTGTGGTGGGTTGCGTTATTGTCTATCAGATTTTATATTCCGATGTCAGTGATCATCTGCCGGAATATGCCACCTTGATGGCCATGGGTTACCGACTGGTTGGGCTGCTGGGGGTGGTGGCGAGGGAGGCCTTGATTCTGGCGGCACTTGGTTACCTGCCCGCCTATGTCTCTACCCAACTTCTCTATGGCTTGGTTCGCTCGGGCACCAACCTGCCCGTGGCGATGGAACCCCAGCGGGCTCTGCTGGTGTTCGGTTTGATCCTGGTGATGTGCCTGGGCTCGGCGGCCGTGGCGATGCGACGCCTCGCCGATGCAGATCCCGCCGAGATTTTCTAATTCATCCAGGTTAATTTACCCGGGTTTATTTCCTAAAATAATCGCTCTTAACTAGTGGCTCAATCATTACCCCCTGACGGCATCGGCAGTGCCGCCGGCAACTCGACCCCAGCCAATACTGCGATTCCCGGCAACGGCGTCAATCCAGCCCGCCCGCTAAACCCGGCCAGCCCGCTAAACCCAGCCAGCCAACTAAATCCGGTCAGACAACTAAACCCGGCCAGCAATCCTAACCGGGTCAACAATCTTAACCGGGCCAACAGTCTCAGCCCAGCCAACAGTCTCAACCCGGTTAATAATTTGAACCGCCCAAACATTGTGGAGGTGGTGGGCCTGAGCCACTGGTTCGGCGCTGGCAGCATGCGCCGAGCGGTGCTGCAGGGGGTGGATCTGCGCATCGGCGCCGGCGAGATGGTGCTGCTCACGGGCCCTTCCGGCTGCGGCAAGACCACCCTGCTCACCCTGGTGGGGGCCCTGCGGGCGGTGCAGCAGGGCTCGGTGCGCCTGTTCGACCAAGAGCTAAATGCCGCCAACCGCGACCAGCGCCAGCGCCTGCGCCGCCGCATCGGCATGATTTTCCAAGGCCACAACCTGCTGCGCTGCCTCACGGCCGAGCAGAACGTGCAGATGGGTGCCGATCTGCTGCCTGGTCTCAGTTATCGGGTGCGCCGCGATCTGGCTCGCGACTGGCTGCGGGCGGTGGGCTTGGGCGATCACTTGGCCAAACTTCCCCATGACCTGTCCGGCGGCCAAAAACAGCGGGTGGCCATTGCCCGTGCCCTGGCCGGGCGGCCCCAGCTGTTGCTGGCCGACGAGCCCACCGCAGCGCTTGACAGCCGCACCGGCCGGGAGGTGGTGGATCTGCTCCAGGGCCTGGCCCGCGATCAGGGTTGCGGCGTGCTGATGGTGACCCACGATCCACGCATCCTCGATGTGGCCGATCGCCTGGTGGAGATGGAGGACGGCCGACTGTTGGAGCCTGCCCCCGCCGGAGCAGCCGTTGAGTAGGGTGAGATTTAATCGTTCTCCCCAATCGCTGCCCGTATGGCCAAGCGCAGGAATCTTAAGAAGGAAAAGCAGGAGCGCAATCGCGCCTACGCCCGCAAGTTCAAGAAGCGCAAGCTGCGCAATGAGGGTCGCGGCGAAGGCGCTGGCAATGGCGTCACCGGCACCGCCAACAATGGCGGCGCCGCAGACTGATCCAGTCTCGATGGGCAAGCCGGGGGATCCGTAGGGGTCCCCTTTTTCAGTTCATCTAACCCGGCCTGCTATGCATCCCGGCAGGCTCTGCCGCCGGTTCACCAGCATGTTCATCAGCGTCGTCATCCCGACCTACAACCGGCTGCCGATCCTCCAGAAGTGCCTGCTGGCGCTGGAGGCCCAGCAGTTGCCTGCTGGGGCGCCACGGCAAGCCGCCCCAGCTGCTGCTCCAGATGCAGCCCCGGCGGTAGCCCCGGAACTGGAGTTGGATTTTGAGGTGGTGCTGGTGGATGACGGCTCCACCGATGCCACGATCAGCTGGTTGCAGGCCAATGCCGCATCCTTGCCCCACCTGCGCCTGGTGCGCCAGGAGCACGGCGGGCCGGCAGCGGGCCGCAACCGGGGCGTGCAGCAGGCTCGCGGCGATGTGATCCTGTTCATCGATAGCGATCTGGTGGTAACGCCGAGCTTTTTGCAGGCCCATGCCCGGCAGCTCCAGCGCCACTGGCAGCGCAGCGGCAACCGACTTTGCTTCACCTATGGCGCGGTGATCAACACCGCCAACTTCGATGACCCCACCAGTGAGCCCCACAAGCTGCGGGATCTCTCCTGGGCCTATTTCGCCACCGGCAACGTGGCCATCGATCGGCAGGTATTGGAGCGCAGCGGCCTGTTTGATCCCGCCTTTCGCCTCTACGGCTGGGAGGATCTGGAACTGGGCGAGCGGCTGAGGCGGATGGGGGTGGTGCTGCTGCGCTGCCCTGAGGCGGTGGGCTACCACTGGCACCCCCCCTTGAGCCTGGAGCAGATTCCAGACCTGATCCGTGTGGAGCGCGAGCGGGCCCGCATGGGCCTGGTTTTCTACCGCAAGCACCCCAGCCGCCGGGTGCGCATGATCATTCAATTCACCTGGCTGCACCAGCTGCTCTGGGAGCTGCTCACCTTGGGGGGAATCCTCAATGAGCGCAGCCTGCGGCCGCTGCTGGCCTGGCTGATCCGCAAGGGCAAGCCTGGCCTGGCGATGGAGCTGTTGCGCCTACCCCTCAATCGCCTGGGGGTGCGCGCCCTGTTCGCCGAGGCCAGGGCTGAGGGCCTGGCCTGAATCAAGCGCTGGAGGGTGCGAGGGCATCGTTTGATACGTTGGCTAGGTCCCATTACTCCGCACACCTGCACGTTTCGGGTGACTGAGGCGATCTGTTGATCAGCCCATCACGGTCCCTGGCAGGTGGAGGCGAACCCGAAACCCCCCAAATTCCCATGGCTGTCGTCACACTCGCCGAAATGATGGAGGCTGGTGCCCACTTTGGGCACCAGACAAGGCGCTGGAACCCCAAGATGTCGCGCTACATCTACTGCGCGCGCAATGGGGTCCACATCATTGACCTGGTGCAGACCGCCGTCTGCATGAACAACGCCTACAAGTGGGTGCGCAGTGCCGCCCGCAGTGGCAAGCGCTTTCTGTTCGTGGGCACCAAAAAGCAGGCCTCCGAGGTGATCGCCCAGGAGGCCAGCCGCTGTGGCGCCTCCTATGTGAACCAGCGCTGGCTGGGCGGCATGCTCACCAACTGGACCACGATGCGCGCCCGCATCGACCGGCTCAAGGACCTGGAACGGATGGAGTCTTCCGGTGCCATCGCCATGCGCCCCAAGAAGGAGGCCGCTGTGCTGCGCCGCGAATTGGAGCGGCTGCAGAAATACCTCGGTGGTCTTAAGAACATGCGCCGCCTGCCCGATGTGGTGATCCTGGTGGACCAGCGCCGCGAGACCAACGCCGTGCTGGAAGCCCGCAAGCTCGATATCCCCCTGGTGTCCATGCTTGACACCAACTGCGATCCCGACCTCTGCGACGTGCCGATCCCCTGCAACGACGACGCCGTTCGTTCCGTGCAGCTGGTGCTGGGCCGCCTGGCCGATGCGATCAACGAAGGTCGCCATGGGGCCAGCGATCAGGCCTCCGACGACGAGGGCTGAGGCGCCCCTGGGCCGGCCTTTGGTCGGCCGTGATCCGGAGCTCTGCCATCCAGGCGACGGCGGAGCTTCGCCCCTCTGCTCCAACCTTTCCCTGTTCCGCTCCCCCTGCCTACCAGTCCCATGGCTGAGATTCCCGCCACCCTCGTCAAGACCCTGCGCGAAAAAACCGCAGCGGGCATGATGGATTGCAAAAATGCACTGAAAGAGACCAACGGCGATATCGACAAGGCAATTGAATTGTTGCGCCAAAAGGGCATGGCCAGCGCCGAGAAGAAGGCCGGTCGCACAGCCGCCGAGGGCTCAATTGGCTCCTATATCCATACCGGTGCCCGCATTGGCGTGCTGGTGGAGGTGAACTGCGAGACCGATTTCGTGGCTCGCGGTGATGTTTTCCAGGAGCTGCTGCGCAATGTGGCCATGCAGATCGCCGCTTGCCCCTCGGTGGAATACGTCTCCGTTGAGGATATCCCAGAAGCGGTGGCCAGCCGCGAGAAGCAGATTGAGATGGGTCGCGATGACCTCGCCGGCAAGAAGGAGGAGATGAAGGAGAAGATCGTCGCCGGTCGCATCAGCAAGCGCCTTAAAGAACTAGCTTTGATGGATCAGCCATTCATCAAGGAAAACACGATCACAGTTAACGAGTTGGTCAAGCAGGTGGCCGGCAAGCTGGGTGAAAATATTCGCGTGCGCCGCTTCGTGCGCTTCAACCTGGGCGAGGGCATCGAGGTGAACAAGCTCGATTTCGCCGCCGAGGTAGCCGCCATGGGCGGATCCTGATCGACCCCATGGCGACGGCAGCGGCGGCAGCTGGGGGGGGCATGGATTCCCCCCAGCAGGAGTTGCGGCGCAGTTGCGACCGGTTGCAGGCCAATGTGGCTGAGGCCAATCCGCAGCTATATCGCCAGCTCGCCCTCTATCTCCAGGTATTGCGAGATGGCCTGCTGGATGTCTGCCGCCAAGCCTGTTTCCATCTGGCGACCCAGGTGCATCCGCGGCGCTACAACTCACTTCCCGAGCTACGTAGGCGCTCATTGCAGCGTCGCCTGGCCAATCTTGTTGCCCGGACTAGTTGTCTGCTCACGGTGGAACAACTTGCCCATCTTGCCACCGAACTGCAGCAGGAGAAGTTGGAGCAGCAACAGGATCGCCAGCAACGGCTGATCCGGGCCGTGGGCAAGCGCCAGCCCAGCAATGCTCCGGCCAAAGCCAATACCCAGGCCACAGCTAAAGCCCAGGCGCCTGCTGGTTCGGTGCATCTGGGCCTGGACCTGCCGATCGGCAGGGGCCTGATCGATGGGGATGGAATCACCTCCATGCTCATGGAACCAGGCGGCAATAGTGATGAAGGGCTGGAAGATTTCATGGCCGCCGATCTAGACAGCGCCCAGCCAGATGAGCAACAAAAGCATCCGTCCCTGGTGGATATTGTCAGCGCACTAAGTGGCGCGATGGGCGGCTCCAATATTGATCTGGATCAGGCTTTTCCCTGGCAGGTCGGTCGATTGCCAACCGATCCCCTGCTGTTGCTGCACTGGTTGGAGGGCTTTGAGCTGGCCCTGGGCCGGCGGCTGCGCAACCTCTCCCACGCGCTCAACACGGAGTTGCTGCGCCAGGGGGTAACGCCGGCCCTGTTGCCGAACTCCCTATTGGAGGCTGTGTTGCGCGGCCAGTTCGAGGCCCTGCCCGCCCCTGCCAACCTGCTGCGGGTGCCGCTCCCCTTCCCTGCCGATGTGGGCGGAGACCGCCTGGGTGGGGAGGCTGTGGTGGTGCTGCTCAGGCCCAGCGATCTAGAGCAGGAGCTGCCGGCCCTGCGTACCTGCCGCCGGCGCCTCCAGCAGGCTCAGCAGGAGTTGCGCAGAATGGCCCAGGAATCCACTCGGCTGCAGGCGCGGCTGGCAACTCTCGAGGCTGAACAGCTGTGGCTGCAGGACATCCACGCCTGGAAGCGGTTGCCGCCGGATCCCCCCAGTCCTGCGACCAGCCCCTGACAGAAGAGCTCCAGGCTTGGTTGCGAAGCCTGCAGCAGGCCCTGCAACTGGAAGTTGATCGCGGCTTTGGCAATTTGCAGGGGCGGCGACAATGCTTCAGTGTCTTCCTGGCCACCAGCCTCGGCGAGCCTCCCGCAGCCCTGGGGGCTGACCAGCGGCAGCGGTTGCAGCCCTTGAGCCTGAATTTCAGCCACTACGACGAGCTGCCCCTGCAGCGCCGCCAGAGCCTGGTGCGCCAGTGCCGCCAGACGCTGCAGCAGTTGCGCCAGAGCCTCGAACCGCCAGCCCCCTTGGCGGCTCCGCGGCTGCGGCTGCAGCCGGCCAGCAGGGGCCCAGCCCCAGCCACCAACAGTATTGAGCTGAATACCCCCCTGGCTGGTATCCAGGGGGTGGGACCGCGCACCGCCAGCCGCCTGGCGGCCCTGGGTCTATTTGTAGTGCGCGATTTGATCCACTACTACCCGCGGGATTATCTCGATTACGCCAACTTGGTGAGGATCACAGGTTTGGAGCCGGGCCGCACGGCCACCATCGTGGCCAAGGTGCGCCGCTTTAACGGTTTCATCAGCCCGCGCAATCCCAACCTGGCGATTCTGGAGCTGCAGCTGGCCGATGCCACCGGGCGTATCCGGGTGAGCCAGTTCATGGTCGGCAAGCGGTTTGCCAGTCCCGCCTGGCTGAACAGCCAGAAGCGCCACTATCCGCCGGGCGCCAGCGTGGCAGTGAGTGGACTGGTCAAGGAAACCGCCTACGGACCCGCCTTTCAAGATCCGCTGATCGAGGTGCTGGAGAGTCCTGGGGCGCCGCTGAAATCGGCCGCCATCGGTCGGTTGCTGCCGGTCTATGGGCTCACCGAGGGCCTGGGGGCCGATCGGGTGCGCCAGGCGGTGGCGGCGGTATTGCCCTTGGTGGCCCAGGAGCCCGAGCCCCTGCCAGAGCCCCTGCGCCAGCAGCTATTCATGTGCTTGCGGGCTGATGCCCTGCGCCAAATCCATGCCCCCGATACTGCCGAACAACTGCAAGCCGCCCGGCGGCGGTTGGTGTTTGACGAATTTTTGCTGTTGCAGTTGGGGTTGCTGCAGCGCCGGCGGCAGCTCACCCGGCTGCCGGCGCGGCCTTTGGCGGCCCTGGCGGCGGCAGATCAAGGCCAGCTGAGCGGGACAGCCGATCTGGTGCAGCGCTTTCTGCAGTTACTGCCCTTTGCCCTCACGGCAGCTCAACAGCGAGTATTGGCAGAAATCTGCTCGGATTTGCTGCGTGAGCAGCCCATGGCCCGCCTGGTGCAGGGCGATGTGGGCAGTGGCAAGACCGTGGTGGCGATCGCCGCTTTGCTCACCGCCATCGCCGCCGGCTGTCAAGGTGCCCTGATGGCCCCCACCGAGGTGCTGGCCGAGCAGCACTACCGCTCCCTATGCCAGTGGATGCCCCAGCTGGCGGTCAGCTGCGGCCTGCTCACCGGTGCCACCCCCGCCGCTCGCCGCCGTCAACTCCTGGCCGACTTGGCAAATGGCAATCTGCAGATGTTGGTGGGCACCCATGCCCTGTTGGAAGATCCAGTGCAGTTTGCCCATCTGGGGCTGGTGGTGGTAGATGAGCAGCACCGTTTTGGCGTAGCTCAGCGCAATCGACTGCTGGATAAGGGCATGCAGCCCCACCTGCTCACGATGACGGCAACGCCGATCCCCCGCACCCTGGCCCTATCGCTGCATGGCGATCTGGATGTGAGTCAAATAGATGAACTGCCGCCCGGACGCACCCCGATTCGCACGCAACTGCTGGGGGCTGGCGAGCGCCAACAGGCCTATGAGTTGATTCGCGAGCAGGTGGGGCTGGGCCAGCGCGCCTATGTGGTGCTACCGCTGGTGGAGGAATCGGAGAAGCTGGATCTGCGCTCCGTGGCGGTGGTCTATCGGCAGCTGAGTGATGAGGTGTTTCCGGAGTTGAACGTCGGCCTGCTGCATGGTCGTTTGGCCAGCGCAGAGAAGCAGGCGGCGATTGGGGCCTTTGCCCGCGGCGACACCCAGGTGCTGGTGAGTACCACGGTGGTGGAGGTGGGGGTGGATGTGCCCGAGGCCAGCGTGATGCTGATCGAGCACGCCGATCGCTTTGGCCTGGCCCAGCTGCACCAGCTGC